>JAUIHQ010000376.1 GCA_030432155.1 bacterium
GTCCGGCATGTCGTAGTAGGTATAGATTTTCACGATTGCGTCCCGGACCGGGTCGGCGGCCATGCCGATAGTGGTCAGGGCGCACGTCAACAGGGCTGCGGTCAGAAAACGGTTGGGCATGGACACCTCATGTGGTCGGTTGCTGGCATGGTCGGCAAACAGTACCACAGGCGGACAGACGGACCAAGAGGCTGATTGCCGGTTCTTCGCGGCTCTCCACGATCAGGTTTTTTCCGGTTTCGTCTTTTCTTTCGCTGGAGATGCCGTAAGCATTGCCGTTTGCACAACGTCAGGAAAGGCAGCAGCGATGACAATCAAGGTTACAGTCTGGGGCGAAAACGTTCACGAGCAGAAGAACAAGACAGTGGCGGGGATTTATCCCGACGGCATGCACACGGTCATTGCCGACGCCCTGAATGAGGATGCGGAACTCGAAGCGAAGACCGCGACCCTGCAGGAACCGGAACACGGGCTGACCGAAGATGTCCTCGCCAAGACCGACGTCCTCACCTGGTGGGGGCACTGCGCACATGGCGACGTTGCGGACGCGATCGTCGAGCGGGTACACAAGCGGGTACTGGAGGGCATGGGCCTGATCGTTCTTCATTCCGGTCCTTACTCCAAGATTTTCAAACGCCTGATGGGCACGAGCTGCAGCCTGTGCTGGCGGGAAGCCGGCGAGCGGGAACGGCTCTGGGTCTGCCAACCCTCCCACCCCATCGTCCAGGGCATCGGGCCGTACATCGAACTGGAGAACACGGAGATGTATGGCGAACCCTTCGGCATTCCGGTTCCCGACGAGCAGATCTTCATCAGTTGGTTCGAGGGCGGCGAGGTATTCCGCTCCGGCGCCACCTGGAAGCGCGGCAACGGGAAGATTTTCTACTTCCGGCCCGGCCACGAAACCTATCCGATTTATTACAATGACCAGGTACGGCTGGTGCTCCGCAACGCGGTCAAGTGGGCACGGCCCGAAGGCCCGCGGTGGATCGATGCCGCGCCGAACGTTCCGGTGGAAAAAGCCCGCGAGACCATTACCGTCAAGGGCGGCCGGCTCCATGCCGACGGCGAAGAAGGTTTCAAATAATCCCCGGGGGGAAGGACCATTATGATCAGAATCGGCATCATCGGAACCGGGGGCATGGCCCATGCCCATGCCCGGAGCTTTCAACGCATCAAGGGCGTGCGACTGGCTGCAGCCTGCGATCTCGATCCGAACCGGGTTCAGGATTACGGGAAGGAGTTCGGGATTACCGATCTGTATACCGATCTCGATGCGATGTTGAAGAACGCGGATATGGATGCGGTCAGCATTGTAACCCCCGACAGCTCGCACGCTCCGATTTCGCTGCAGGCCATTGCCGCCGGCAAACACGTGCTCTGCGAAAAGCCGCTCGCCGTGACCTATCCCGACGCCAAGAAAATGGTTCAGGCCGCGAAGCGGAAGAAGGTCATCAACATGGTGAACTTCTCCTACCGCAATTCCTCGGCGTTGATGAAAGCAGCGGATATGGCGGCGAAGGGCATGTTCGGGGAGATCAAGCATGTCGATGCCCACTACTTGCAGTCGTGGCTCAGTTCCAGGGTATGGGGCGACTGGAAAACCAGCTCAGGCTGGTTGTGGCGCCTGTCCTCGGAACACGGCAGCAAGGGTGTACTCGGCGATGTCGGCGTACACATTCTCGATTTCGCCTCCTTTCCCGTCGGCCCGATGAAGACGATTCACTGCCGGCTGAAGACCTTTCCCAAAGTCAAGGGCAACCGGATCGGCGAATACAAGCTGGATGCCAACGACAGCGCGATCATGACGGTTGAATATGCCAACGGCGCCCTCGGCACCGTCTCCACCACCCGCTACGCCACCGGACACGCCAACACCGTGGCCCTGAGCCTTCACGGCACGGACGGTGCGGTCCGCATCAACCTCGACCGTTCGTACACCGAAATGGACGTCACACGCGGCAAGGACCGCCACACCTGCACCTGGAAAACCATCACGTGCGGACGAACCCCGGATATGTACAAGCGGTTTGTCGAGAGCATCCGCACCGGCGTACAGGATCAGCCGGACTTCGCCCGCGGTGCGGAAATCCAGAAAGCCCTCGACGCCTGCTTCGTGTCGGATGCCGAAGACCGGACGGTTCGACTGTAAGCAGTCTGCTTACCGCGTACTCACGACATCGCGGCGGAACCATGCGGCGGGAATGGGTTCCCGGCGGATGCCGGGGCCTTCGACCTCCAGACGGGGCGCACCTTCGTACATCTGCTCAGGCTGCCATTCCATCCAGTATTCGTTGCGGAATGCCCGCCAACGGTAATCGGCGAAGGACAGCTCGAACCGGTGCAGGCCTTTTTCCAGCGCAATGCTCCAGCGATTTTCGGCATGAACCATCGGGTTGGGCATCCACTCCCGGCCGCCGATAAACACGCGGAGGTCGTAGCCTGCATCCATCGTCGCAGTGTAGAGATGCTCGGGTTGGAAGAAGGTATAGATGCCGTTTTCCGGGACCGAAAGGTATCCCTCATAGCGGACCGCGTAGGCCTGCGGGGTGTCGCGAACAACCGCAAGATCCAAGTCGCGAAGCGGTTCATCCACGACACCGGTTGCAAGGGGTTCCAGCACACCGGGGAATCCGGCATAGGCGAACAGACGGGGCCAGGTGTCCTCGTGGTAGGTGTAGGATAAACCGGGCACGGTACCCGGGTCATCGAGCGAAGGAAGCGGCTCGGTCGCGCGGAAGATGGCGGCCAGGGTCTTTCCCGCTTTCACCCCCGGCACATTCCACGGCGTTTCATGGAGGCCCGGACGGAACGCCCGCACCTTGACCAGGGTGGTCTGATTGATGGTAAAGGGACCGTTGTACACCTTTGCATCGAGATCGGGATCACGTCCGTCGAGTGTGTAGCGAAGTTCAAGACTGTCTTCCGGAGCTTCAAACGATACCTCCAACTCGCCGGTGAACGCTGTTTGCTCGGGTAGAATACGAACCGTGTCCACGGCCTTCTCAATTTCGTGGAGGACCAATGTGCGATCGCGGTTGAACGAGAATTCAACG
This sequence comes from bacterium, assembly GCA_030432155.1. GTDB lineage: Bacteria > Verrucomicrobiota > Kiritimatiellia > CAIVKH01 > CAIVKH01 > JAUIHQ01. The sequence goes on from JAUIHQ010000376.1 coordinate 3,057, forward strand.
TCGCGGGTGTCGGCATCCGCGGACACACCATCCACGACCAGCTCCGTGCAGCCCAACGCGATTCCGGTCCATTCGCCATCACGCTCCACAACCAGCAGGGTCTCGGCCTCGGCCTGCACCGGACCGGCGGTCATCGACAACGGCATTTCCGACGGCGCATAGATAAACGTGGCTTCAGCACCGGACGGCAGCGACACCGACACC
>JAUIHQ010000038.1 GCA_030432155.1 bacterium
TTCTTCCGACTGGTATAACATCTCCTCTCGGGGTACGCCGGGCTTGGATGTCGGGTGCGGTTGGAGTAGCTTGAACGCTTTATGAAGATGCACGAAGATGATGTAGCGATCGTCGGTATGGCGGCGATGTTCGCCGATGCGCCGGATGTCGGGTCCTACTGGAACAACATCCTGGCCGGCCACTGCGCCATGGCCGATCATCCGGATCCCGGGATCCGCCGGTACTACGATCCCGACGCCGACACCTTCGAACGGATCTACACGATACGAGGCGCGTTTCTCGGCGACCTCGCCACGTTCAATCCCCTGGAGTTCGGCGTCATGCCGGACTCCATCGACGGGGTGGAGCCTGACCACTTTCTCGCGTTGAACACCGCCCGGGCGGCGCTTGAGGATGCCGGACTGCTGAACAAGGATTTTCCCCGCGAGCGAACGGACATCATTCTCGGGCATGGCGTGTATGTGAATCCCAGCAATGTGAACTGGATTCAGCACGGACTGGTGCTGGACCAGACCGTGGACGTCATCCGGGGACTGTTCCCCGATATGACCGACGCCCAGGCGGCGGACATTCACAAGACGCTGAAGGCCAAGCTGCCCCCGATGAATGCCTCGACGATTCCCGCCATGATCCCCAACGTGATCGCCGGACGTATCGCCAACCGCCTCGACCTGAAGGGCGCCAACTACATTGTGGATGCAGCATGCGCCTCCTCGCTGGTGGCATTGAGCCATGGCGTGAACAACCTGCTGCTTGGGCGCTGCGATGTTGCCATGGTCGGCGGGGTGCAGGCCTGCATGCTGGCCCAGGACCTGATGACCTTCTGCCAGATCGGCGCCCTGTCCCATCATCCCGCCCCCCGGCCGTTCGATGCCGATGCCGACGGCACGTTGTTCGGCGAGGGCGTGGGGATCGCGGTGCTTAAGCGGCGGAAGGATGCCGAGCGGGACGGGGACCGGATCTACGCGGTGATCAAGGGATACGGCATTTCCAGCGACGGCAAGTCCCAGGGCCTGCTGGCGCCCCGGTTTGAAGGCGAAGTGCTCGCCATTCGCCGGGCCTACGAGACCAGCGGCGTCGATCCGCAAACCGTGGGCCTGATCGAAGCCCATGCCACCGGAATCCCCCTCGGGGACTCGATCGAAATCCAGGCGCTGACCGATGTGTACGGCAAACGCAACGGCCGCGGCCCGACCTGCGCGATCGGATCGGTCAAGTCGATGATCGGTCACTGTGTTCCCGCGGCCGGCATTGCCAGCGTGATCAAGGCGGCGCTATCCCTGTATCACAAGGTGCTGCCGCCGACCGCCAACTTCGAAAAGCCGCACCCGAAACTCGGCATCGAGGAGACCCCGTTCTACGTGAACACCGAGCTCCGTCCATGGATTCATGCCGGCGGCGGCGAACCCCGCCGGGCCGGGGTCAGCGCGATGGGTTTCGGCGGAATCAACTCACATGTTCTGTTGGAGGAGGCTCGTTCATGAGTCATCTTGCTCCCAGGCTACGAGACAGCGAGCTGATTCTGGTCGGCGGCGAGACCCGTGAGGAAGTCGCTCAACGCGCCAAGGAATGGGCGGCCTGGGCCGGGGGACTCGATGCGGCAACCCCGTTGGCCGATGCAGCATGGACCGTGACATCCTCCTGGAAGCCCGGAAATCTGACCCTCGGCATGGTGGTGACGGACCTCGCGGATTTGAACAAGAAGCTTGGATACGCGGCGGGCAAGCTCGCCGAACCGGAACGTGAGAAGCTTCAGTCCAAGAACGGGATATTCTTTTATGCCGACCCTATGGGCCGGAACGGACGAACCGCGTTCGTGTTCCCCGGAGAAGGCGCACAGTACCCGGAGATGCTCAAGGATCTCTGCATTCACTTTCCCGTCGTCCGCGATGCGTTTGACCTGGTCGATGAGGCATGCCTGATGGCGGGCGACGGGTTTGCTCCGAGCCGGAGTATTTTCCCGGTGGAGGGCGATGAAGAGGCAAGAAACAAGGCGATGTTCGCGATGGAGATCGCGGTGGAATCCGTATCCGCGGCCAACATGGCGTTGAGCGGCCTGCTTACATCCCTGTCCGTGCATCCCGCCGCGGTGGTCGGGCACAGCAGCGGTGAGTTTGCCGCCCTGGATTATGCCCGGGCGGTCAACCTCGATGACCGAAAGCGCAGGCTTGCGTTCATCCGCGACGGATATCTGGGGATCAAGAAACTGACGGCCCGCACGGATATTCCTGAAGGGATCCTCGTGACGGTGGGCGGCGTGACTCGCGACGTGATCGATGAACAGCTCGGGAAGCATGGCGACAAGCTGCTGCTGGCCATGGACAATTGCCCGCATCAGTATGTCGTGTGCGCCCGGCCGGAGATCGTGGACGAGTTGATGAAGGCATTCGGTTCCCGGGGCGCCATCGCCGGGAAACTTGAATTCAACCGTCCGTACCATACGCCCTGGTTCGAACCGGCGCTCGATGGACTGCGGGACCTGTTCCGGACCTATGGTGTTCGTAAACCGTCGGTGGAGACCTGGAGCTGCCTGTCCGCCGGACCGATCCCTGCGGAACCCCGGGCCATCGAAGACCTTTGTGTCGGCCAGTGGGCGGCCGAGGTTCGATTCACCGAAACCATCCGGAACATGTACGAAGCAGGTTGCCGCGTCTTTATCGAGGTTGGCCCGCGGGGCAATCTTACGTCCTTTGTGAATGATATCCTCAAGGACGAGGATGCCGTCGCGATTCCTCTGAACCGAATTCACAAGTCGGGGATGTTCCAACTGCACTTTGCCCTCGCCATGATGGCCGCCCACGGTGTTCTTATGGATGTTGCCCCGCTGTTCGAGCCGCGCGGGTGCCGGAACCTGCGGGAAGCATCGCCTGCACCGGCTAAAAAAGGCATCACCCACTGGTTCCCGCCCTATACCCCGAAGCTGGATGCCGCCGGGTTGCCCGTACCGAAGCCGTCACCGTCCGCCGCCGCCCCGGCCGTGAACCGGACAGAACCTCCAGCGCCGGCGACCGCGCACGGTCGTCCCGCCCTGCCGGATGAAGCGGCCCGGCGGGTCATGCACGCCTATTTTGATACCATGGAACAGTTCCTCGCCATGCAGGATGACATGATCCGCCAGGTGGTGGGTTCGAATGGATCCAACGGGGGCGGTGCGGTGAGCGCAGCCGTCGCGCCGGCGCCGGCCCGGCTTCAGCCTGAAACGGGGCTCGACCGGTTTCCGATGCTGGGGACATGGGTGGATCACCAGCCGGGCACGTCCGGCGTGATCGAATGCCGCTACAACCTGGATGAACAGTTTTTCCTCCGTGATCACGCCCTCGGGCGGGGGCAGGTTTCGATATCCGATCCCGCCCTGTATGCCTATTGCATCATGCCCCTGACCATGAGCCTGACCGCGCTTTCCGAAGCCGCCCGGGCCCTCTTCCCGGACAAAGTGGTGATCGGGCTCAAGGATATCCGCGCCAACAAGTGGTTGAGCTTTGAGCAGCATGCACGGACGGTTCGCATCAAGACCCGGGTGGTTTCGAGCGGACCTGTAACCGAAGTTCACGCCGAGCTTCGCGATGACGACCCGAACGATCCGCGGGCTGGATTCAAACCCTGCCTGAACGAGGCGGTGATTCTCCTCGCTGATGCGTACCCGGCCGCGCCAGAGGTTCCGGCCTTCGACTTGAAAGGGGAAAAACCCTGCCACTGGACCGGAAGCGAGATCTACCCCGACCGGTTGTTCCATGGCCCGATGTTCCAGGGCATCACATCCATCAACGGTTGGTGGGAGAACGGGGTCACCGGCACGGTGGAGACCCTCGACCGCCGCCGCCTGATCACCTCGAATCCATCGCCGGTATTCGGCATTGACGGCATCCTGTTGGATACCGTGGGCGGGGTACTGGGTTTGTGGGGGGCATACGACCGGTATGACGGCTACGTGTTTCTTCCGTTCCGGATTTCCGGGGTTCAATTCTACCAGGGCCAGCTCGACCCGGGCACGGCATTTGACCTGGTCATGCATGTGATCAAGCGCGACAGCGTCAGCGCGGTGGCTGATATCTACGCATACGACAAGGCGGGGAAGGTCGCGGTGGGGATCCAGGGCTGGGAGGATCGGGATTTTTACGTCACGCCGTCCCTGCACCGGATCACCCACGAACCGATGCGGTATACCTTCTCCGACCGGGTGGAACAGCCCGGGATTCCCGGAACGGTATGCGCGACGCCCGAGCTTCCCCCGAAGTTTTTCGAGAGCGGTCACCGGGTCTGGGATCATGTCCTGACCATGATCATGCTCGATGCCGAGGAGCGTGCCGCGCGCCGCGGATTGTCGGGAACGGAAGACGACAAGGCGAAATGGATCCTGACCCGCACCGCGGCCAAGGATGCGGTGCGGCTGTACGTGGGGGAACGCTACGAGCTTCAGATCGGATCGGCGGATATACACATCGATGAGGCGGACGGGCGTTTCACCGTGTCCGGCACATGGCTGTCCGCCATTCCCGAGATCCCCGACGTTCACGTTGCATGGAAGAACGGCCGCGCCCTGGCCGCTGCCGTTCCCCAGGGAACCGGCAACGTTTCATTTGATCTGTCCGTGCTCTAGCCCGGATATTGCATGAGTGGTTGGGCAGAACTATAGATCTGCCTTTTCGAGTACCCGGCAGTACTATTGCGCCGAATATCGTCTGATTTTTGAGGTGAGGGCACACGCCCCCTTACCCCCGTTGTTTATTGTGTGCCGGGGACAGCACCACGAAGGTTTACGCGGTGCTCATACGGCGGGCGACCAGCCAGAAGAGTTCCTGATGGGGATGGTTGGAACTCATGCAGACGCGGATGCGCCGTGTATTGCGAGTTATGACCGCGCCGATTTTGATCAGAAGCAGGCGCAGGGTGTGGCACTGGGCGTGGGCCTTATCGGTGCCTTTGAGTCCGACCCGGCGGATATGTTCGAGAAGGACGTAGGCCAGCGAACTGAGTAGAAGTCGGAACTGATTGGCCCACCACTTGTGGGCACTGGTCCGATCCGCGAACAGAGCAAGCTGTTGCTCTTTGATTCTGTTTTCCATGTCCCCCCGGCCACAGAACAGCTCTTTGTAAAGTCGCTTCGGTGCGCCCCGAAGGTTGGTTACAACATACCGGGGGTTGCCGCCCATGGGGCCGTGCTCAGCCCGCACCAGGATCCGTCGAGCTTTGTCCCAGGTTCGGGCGCTATATCGGATCTCGTCGAACACCTGTGTCTTTTCTGCTGTTACTTCGTAGGCGTCCCGGGCCCGTTCGTGGATATGCATGGCGGCATCGTTGAGACGTTCGTTCTTGGCGAGACCTACGATATACTTGATGTTATTGTGCTCCATCCATCGAAGCATCCGCCACCGGCAGAACCCACTGTCGCCGCGAAAGATGATCCGGACATCGGGCCACTCCCGGCGAAGGCGCTTGACCAGCAGCGCCAGGATCGCCCAGGCATGACGCGCCCCGTCCATGTTGGCCGGTCGCAGATACGAGACCAGTAGCTGATCGCCGCAAAATACGTACAGCGGAAGAAAGCAGTAGTGGTCATAGTAGCCGTGAAAGAACCGGCCCTCCTGTCGACCGTGGACCCGATCATCGGTGGCATCAAAATCCAACACAAGTTCCTCCGGGGGCTTCCTGAACGAACCAATGAAGGTCTCGACCAACTGCTCATGAATCGTAGCCGCCGCTTCCCGGTCCATCCGGTTTTCCCACCGGCAAAGCGTCGAGGCGCTGCCGAGAGGATCGATCTTGTCCACCGCCGTTTGCAGCAGAGGATCATGTCGAAGCTCATTGTGGTCGTTCAGATCTTCGTACCCGGCAGCCAGTCCGTAGATGCGTTGCCGAAGCAGTTGCTCCAGGCTGTGTTCGCAAGACTTCTTTCTGCGGTCATCTTTCAGGGCTCTCGCCATACACCGTGATAAACCAAGTTGCCGGTCGGCTTGGCGAAGCAGGAGAAGGCCGGCATCACTGGTGATGTCACCACCCTGAAAATCGGTCTCGATTTTTCGCTGTTTACAGGCTGGAAACGGAAACTCAGATTGAGTACATTCTGTCATAGCGGTTTTATCCTTTTGTGAGCAACTTCACCCTTATTTTAAGGGGCTCTGGATAAAATCGCTATTTCTTTTCATGCAATATCCGGGCTAGGTCAGATTAAATCCTTCCTCACCGCCGGAGGCCGCCCCTTCCTCGCCCTCCTCATCCCCCTCCTGAGCTGGGCCATTGTGTATCGGCAGCGTGATGAGGTGTGAACGCGGGGGCATTCCAGCCCTCGCATGAAGTTGAAGGGAGACGCATCGATCCCCTCCCCCGGAGGGGTGCTCGGAGGGCGGGGTGGGTTGCCGGTTGCCGTCGAACCGGCTGATTCCGTGAACGAGAATAACCCGGTCATACACAACTCCGGGGACTGGAAAGCCCCCGCTCCCGTTGGTGTGGTGAGCTCGATCAGCGTCTGGCCACCAAGCGGAGCGGGGGCATTCCTGCCCCCGTCCTGCATGTTGTCTCCCAAACCACCCTCACGAATGCGAACATTCTACGGTCCGAGCAAGTAATCTCCGGTTTTCAATCCGGCTTTTTGCGGATTGTTTTGAATATACTTGCGAATATGCCATTCATGGTGTCGATTCCGAATCAACCGGTCCCAGTAGTCGTTTTGCCATAACGAACCTTTTCGCCCGGCATGCTGGTTGATGCAGCGTGCCGAGTATCCTTTCCATGAGCGAATCACATCCTGAAGTCTGTAATCCTGCATGGGGCGCACAAGCACATGTACATGATTCGGCATGACGACAAAGTCTTGTAGTTGATACCGATGCCCGTCGAAATGGCGAAGGGCGGAACCAACCATTGCCGAACACTCGTGATCTCTCAACATGCAGGATCCATATCCCTTGTCCAGCCAGTCCTCCATTTGCCTGGAAAATCGCTCATGATAAGCATGTTCGGTGGCCTCATCCCAGGGATAAGGAAACTGGCGGAGCCATGCACGTCTCTCGGCCTCCCACTGAGAGAGCTTGGTCGCAGGAAGAGAATCAGAAAGTCGCCACGTGATGAATACAGAGACCGTACCTTGCGACCAATGCGGCAAACGATTCTTATGAATGTCCACATCACGGTATGGATGAAAGTATTGAGCCGAACGATCTGTGTCCTGATGAGTCATTGTGTTTCTGGGTGATAGCATGTCCAAACGGGGGCTGGAAAGCCCCCGTTCCTGTTGGCGTGGCGAACTCCATCAACGTCTGGCCGCCAAACGGAGCGGGGGCATTCCTGCCCCCGTCGTTCCGATGCAACACGAACCCCCATCGTTCCACCCGCACCCGGGGACTGGAAAGTCCCCGTTCCTGTTGGCATGGCGAACTCCATCAGCGGCTGGCCGCCAAACGGAGCGGGGGCATTCCTGCCCCCGTCGTTCCGATCCAACATCAACCCCAACATCCCACCCGCACCCGGGGACTGGAAAGTCCCCGCTCCTGTTGGCGTGGCAAACTCCATCAGCGTCTGGCCACCAAACGGAGCGGGGGCATTCCTGCCCCCGTCGAGCCACAATGCTATTCCATCTCCAAAAGTTCCTGTGCGAGCTCCAGGGCATGCTGCCTCCTTGCATCATCCTGTCCGGTCACAATCCGGCAGGGACGATTCAGGCGGTCGATCCAGTGGACATGGAGATCAAACAGCATCTCCCGGTCATGGGGGTTCGTGCGCAGGGGGTCCGGTTCCCACGGGATGTCAGGCGCGCAGACAAGATATACGTGAGATGTCTCACGCTCCATCGCTGCATGGATTTCATCGTGGCACCGCCCGTATACCACATCGCACCAGATGCGGTAATTGATGAGGTCGGTGTCGAAAATCCCCCGTACTACATCCAGCGGTACCCGTTCCTGCTGATACCGGAGGTGACCACGGCTCATGGTCAGGAGATCCTCGAAAGCATACCGGTATCCCGGTTCGCGTTCCTCGAGATAGATCCTGGCATATTCCAACGCCATGGGCAGACGAAGCGCTTCGGCCAGCCAGCGAGTCAGGTCGCTCTTGCCGGTGGATTCCGGACCGGTAATAACAAGCCTTGGCATATCAGAGCCGAAGGGAGACCGACACGCCGCCGTATGTATCGTCTTCTTCAAAATCATCGATCGCCTCAAGGGCAATGGTCCGGGCAATGAAGGCATTCAGTCCGACCCGGTGATTGACTTCATAAGAGGCGTCCAGTTTGTACAGGGCATGGTTCCACGCATCCCCCTCAATGAAATATTCCACAGCATAGCCATACTCCACACTCGCACGGATCGCCAGCCGCTCGCCGGCCGGAACCGTTGCATTCAGGATCCCCCGCAGCAGGTGACCCTCGGCCTCGCTGTCATAATGATCCTGGAGCGTCAGCGAGAATGGTCCTGCGGATGCGGTCAGGTACGCCGTGAGCTCGTGAGCCTGACCGCTGGTGGGGAAGGGCACTTCGATGTAGTTGAAGATCGAATACCCGGCGCCCGCCGTCCAGTGGTCGGACAGGTAATAGTCGAGTCCGGCATACCCGTCCAATTCATGGTAGGTCCCATCGGTAAGATATCCATACCACGCTCCCGCCCAGGCTGCTGTCCGGTCGTTTACCGGGAGATAAAACGACAGGTCGGCCGTATAGAGATGCCGGCTCAGCCGGTATCCATACAGTACATACCGGCTCTCATACCCCAAGGTTAGAGTTGTATCAAGATCGGCCAACACAGATGAGGACTCCGTCTCCGCCGATACCTTTGGCAGGGGTAAGACGAAAATGAGGGAAAGTGTAAACAGGGGATAAAAGATTCGTTTCATAATGTATATTGTTTCAGGTTTCAGGTTTCAGGTTTGCCGCTTCGCTGCTGCCCTTTGGGCAGCCCGTCTCCCTTCGGTCGGCTCAGGTTTGCCGCTTCGCTGTTCGATGTTGGTTGTTCGGTGTTGGATGTTCGATGTTTCCAAACATCGTCTCCACTGCATCCATCCATAGATCCCCAGGGCGAGGAAGAAAGCGTACTGAATGGAATAGATCGGGGCATCTTTCACCCAGTAGATGTGAATGCCGAGAAGGTTCACGATCAGCCAGCCCACCCAGTTTTCCATCCTCTTCTTCGCCTGGAGAAATTGGGCGAAGTAATTCAGAACCGTGGTGGTTGAATCGCGAATCAACAGGGCGGGGGCGGGGATCCAGCTCACCGCGTCGGCGAGATACGTGATTCCGACTGCCCACAGGCCGATGGCGAGAACCGCCGCCGTTACCAGCCAGGCCTGGGTTCGGCGACGGAGCCAGGTCGGGTGGAATGGCGTGTTGTCCTCCGTGCCCCGTCGGACCCAGACGGCCCAGCAATAGGCCTGGATAGGGATATACGTGAGATAGAGGATGCCGTCCGATACCAGGCTCCATTGTGTAAACGCGAGATAAGCAGAGATTCCGGCCCACAGGATGCCCAGCGGCCATCCAATGATGTTCTGGCGGGCGATCAGGATCACCCCGATGATTGCACAGAGCGTCGCCGTGATCTCCAGCGGCGTCGACCCCAGCAGATACTGCCAGTCGACAGCCCCCACCGGGAGCAGGTTCATGGTCATGCCAACAACTTCCTTTCGATGGGGCAGGAAGCCGACCATTCCCTGAAAACACAAAAGCCCGCTGCGACAGCGGGCCGGTATACGAATTCAGCAAGCAGACCGACTTCCTGCGGCGGTACAAACCGCATCAGGTTCCAAGGGTTCCCGTAATCGGGTCTCAGCGGATGTCCACCCGGACAAACGCACCCCTGTCGCGAACCCCGAACCTAGAGAGAATTGGAAAATGATGCAACCGAAAACAGGTATCTTCTGAAGAAGAACCACGGAAGTCACGGATCTTCACGGAAGGGGTAAGGCTTTCTGAATGAGTGTTCCCGGGATGCCCACGAATCACACGAATCGCCACGAATCCGAATGCCCATCGAAGAGCACCCATTCATAAAATGCAAACGGTTCGCGGGCATAAGGGAATCATGGATGACGCTGATTCACCACAAACAGATCCCCTCTATCACATAGACGGCTCCGCGGCACGCGGAGACGGGGTGGGAGTTGTCGATTCCGAATATCAAGCAGCGGAGACACACACCCTCAAACTCAGGTTTCAGCTTTCAGGTCTCAGGTTTCAGGGACATGGAGCCGGTTAGCGGTAGCTATCCGAACCTTCTATGATCCTGAGTATGCGGAACGCCGCCTGAAATGAAAGTCCGTTGTCCTCCGGCTGTAAATCGCGGCGCTGACGCGCCGCTCGGGACGTACCCCCCGCAAGCGGCCCGCCAACGTTCCCGCTGGTCACGTTGTCATGCCGCTTGCAGCCACCCCGTCCCCGGCACGGCGCGACACGCGCCGTGCTTCTACTCATCGCCGCTGGACGCGGCTCGGAGCAAGGGCGGCGCTGGGCCGCGCCGGTTGATGCTCGGCACGCTGGCCGCGCGCCTGTGCTTCCGCCGCCCGCCTCCGCTTCCGCCACCCGCATGGGCGCGGTCGTCGGTCGGCCCTCCTGAACGTCGGGCCGAGGATGGCTGCCTCGTCGCCGCTCACGCGACGACGCCCCGCTTTCGCGGGGCCGGTTCGTTCCGCCCGTCTACTCTTCTTCGGTTTCGGGGGCGCGCGAAGAGGAAGAAGCTGCGGATTGACGGGCTTTACTCACCAACCGCCCTGTGCCGCCTGCGGCGGCAGCAGCCAGCCAAGACAAGAGCGCAAGCTGTGCGGCCTGAACGACCGCACAGCTTGCTCGGTGCGCCGTTTCGCCGCTCTTGAACGTCGTGGCTTCTCGCGGTGCTACCCCATGTCCAACAATTGAGGACAACCCTTGCAGTTTCTTACAATCGTTGGCCATCCCCAAGATGCCGCCGGGCAATTCGCTGCGAGCGTGAGCTTACGGTGCAAACCTCGCGGCCATTTCCATTTCGGCGGCAAGAAAAACCACCCACCACACTCTTGCGCGGGGAATTCTCACCCCGAAGAATTCCCCGCGCGGGAATACGCTTATATCGGTTTGCGGAGGAGAGAACTTCCTCCGCAAACCAGAAGCCGCAATCGTACCGTGACCTCCCTCCCGTCAAGGATACTTCGCTCCTGCTTCGCGGGATGCGATCCTCCTTGACGGGTCCTTTCCGGTCACGACTCCACCGATTACGAATGATTTTCAACTAGTTTCTATCGCATGTAACGGTTATGCTTCTTTTCAATTTGTCTGGTCGGCAGTCATGGACACAGAACAATCAAATGAGGGTTCAAAAATCTCGCCGGAGCGTGAAAAGGCAGTCCGCCTTTTCACCTACCTGAAAGAGATCTGTGCATTGCGGGCCAGCCAAGTGCGCAATGTTGCGTCCTACGATCAAGTCTTCTGGCTAAACGATCTCCCACGTAACAAACTATGCCGCTCCACCCTGTGGCGTCTCGTCGATCCGCCATCAACGAGTACAGAGCATCTAGCGGAGCCATGGGTCGAAATCCGCAAACCATCCCTCAAGAGTCCGCCGGAACTTCCTGATGACCTAGAACCGTGGATCAAGGAACAGGAGCTTAATGACTCATCTCTAAGCGAGCCCGGCTTCTACGATCAGATTCCCCGCATTGCACTGCTGGGCGACGGAGACGACGGAGACGACGGAGATCCAAACGCGCTTGTATCGATCAGCGAATACCCACAAGTCTTCGACAAATGGGTTGACTATGTTGAAGCACAATGGAAGCCGTGGGCAGAAGAAGATAGGGAACTGCAAAAGGTCCAGGGAGCCTACAACCAACTTTTCAATATCTACCAGCGCCAAGAAAAACTCGGCGAGCAATACGAAGTCATTGTTGGCGCGGGATTGTTGGTTTGGAGATCGCCGAATAGCGGCGAGATAAAACGCCATGTCTTGGCGATTCAGGCTCGAATCGAATTCGACAGGATTCGAGGCATCATGTCGGCAGGTCCCGCCCTCGATGGTCCGCAGCCCGTGCTCGAATGCGCAATGTTGGAGACGGCCGACAGACCGAACCCGACAGACTTGACGGAAGTTGAAATCGACGCGCTCGCACTCGACGGCGATCCATGGGAAAGCGTCGGCCTCGAATCCGTCTTGCGAGGATTCGCCAATTCGCTTCCAACCGCCGGTAACTATGCCGGCACGTTTGATTATTCTGGGCCATCGACCGACAAGCCCGCCGTGCGACTTGCCCCGGCACTAATTCTGCGGAAGCGAACCCGCCGCACCTTTGAGGACTTTTACCGGCAGATCATTGAGCAGGTAGAGAACGGCGAGGTCATACCTGAAAACGTTCGCCGAATCATCGACATCGTTGATGATGCGCCGAGCGATGCTGACCCCGGCAGTGAAGTAACCGTCGAGCGTGAGAGCCCGCAGACCCATGCCGACACGGAACTCTATTTTCCACTACCAGCGAACGAAGAACAGAAGCGAATCATTAGCAAGATTGAACGACGCCGCGGGGTTCTTGTTCAAGGCCCGCCAGGTACCGGCAAGTCACACACCATTGCAAATCTGATTTCCCATTACTTGGCACATGGGAAGCGCATTCTGGTAACGAGCGAAACACCCCGCGCTCTGGAGGTGTTGCGCGGTAAGCTCCCACGCGAAATAGAGGAACTCTGTGTAGTCTGGCTTGGTTCGGGGCCTGAATCTCAGAAGGCCCTTGAGAAGTCGGTTCTTGGCATTACTCAGCGAAAGGCAAATTGGAATTCCTCAAGAGAGCAATCCCTCATCGACAAGAATACTCGCCAGTTGGATTCAGAGCGGAAGGATCAGGCGCGACTGCGTCACGAACTGAGAGCTTGCAGGGAGGTCGATGTCTATCGCCACGCGAGTATTTGTGGCCGCTATTCTGGTACACTCCAGCAGATAGCAATCCAAATTGACCAAGAACGCAGTCGCTTTCAATGGTTTGCTGACCGGCCTCGAGAGGGCAGTGAACCAACCGTAAAGCCCGACGAACTGTTGAGAATGGTCCATATTCACAGGAGCCTCACCCCTGATCTGATGGAGCAACTCAAGCTGCGGTTGTTCCCCGTTGAACAGTTGACTAGTCCCGCCGAATTTCGTCGCTACGTCGAGTCCGAGCAGAGAGCCCACGAAGCACACGATGGGGCGCATGATAAACGCAGCTATCCGGGCTACTCGCAATTGTGTGCTCTTGCTCGTGAGGATCGCGATGCGATCAAGGCCAAGATCGAAGGAATTCTGGCCACACAAGATGCGCTCTCCAAACACTACCAAGCGTGGGCTGATCGTGTGGCCCGCGAGATTGCGGGCGACCATGACCGTGTTTGGCGGCACGTGCATTCCTCGACCGTAGAGCACGTTGAACGCGTCGAGGCGTTGCTTGCAGAGCACGGCAAGCTCGATGTTGTCGGCCTCAGCGACAAGGACCATCGGCTGGTTTCAGAGCATATCCAAGCGTTAAGGGCACACCTCCAGGGAGGCGGAAAATTCGGCTTCTGGGTCTTCCGCGCACAGCCAGTGAAGGACGCTCTTTATCTCGTTCAATCCGTCAAGGTCAACGGCAGGCCTTGTTCCTCAATCAAGGCGCTTGATCAACTCGCCGCATGGATTGAATTGAGTTCAAGGATCGGTGCACTGGCGGACTTGTGGAAAGGAATTACAACGCCGCCGACTGGAGACGCGATTTTACAGTGTTCAGCCTACCGGGACCTCTGCGAGCCTATAGAACAGGCGATTGCTTTGCATGACCATATCCAGCAAATTAGGGACTCATGCCGAAGTTGTCCGGGCATTCGTCTTCCCGCATGGCACTCCCAGGATGAAGTGCGAGCATTTAACAAGGCAATAGATGCCTTGAACCTCGAAGAGGACTACGCCGCCGCTCAGCGCTATTTCTCACCTCTGGCGGAATCGCTCAAGGATCACATCAATACGGGCCATAGTCACAGCACAACAGAACATCTGTTGCAGGCGGTGGCTTCGAGAGATGGCGGGCTTTACCAAACAGCTTTTGATGCCTTGTCGGTGATGCACGTCAGGGCGAGCGACTTCAACCTTGCCCGAGGTATCCACCAGAATTTCTTCGCGTGTGCCCCTCAGACCTGTGAAAGCTACGATAAGTCATACCACGAGCCTGTGTGGGACGAACGTTTTGCGGCTTTCGATGCCGCATGGGTCTGGGCCAAGACGGATCGTTGGCTTGACGAGATGAACGATAAAGACCGCCCGAAGCGCATTCAGCATGCGCTTGATAATTCAGCCGTCCGGGAGCGCGAAGCCCTTAAGAATTTGGCCGCATCGAAGGCTTGGCAACACTGTATGAACCACCTCCGCGAAAGAGAACGGATGGCTTTAATTGCTTGGGCGCAGGCCGTGGCAAGGATCAGAAGCGGAACTGGCAAGTATGCCGAATCGCACCGAGAAACTGCGCGCCAGAAGCTCGATGAGTGCCGAAAAGCTATTCCTGCCTGGGTAATGCCGCTCTATCAGGTTGTGCAGACAACGCGACCAGGGAGGCAACAGTTTGACGTTGTCATCATTGACGAGGCGAGCCAGTCAGGACCCGAGGCCCTCCTATTGAACTATATTGCCGACAAGCTGATTGTCGTTGGCGATGACAAACAAATTACGCCGATGCATGTCGGTGTAGATCGGTCCGCCGTGGAGTTCTTGCGACGCAAACACCTCAAGGATATACCACATCAAGAGGCCCTTGATCTGGAGGGCAGTCTATTCTCGCAAGCCGAGTTGCGATTCCCGGACCGCGTCAGACTACGTGAACACTTCCGGTGCATGCCCGAGATTATTCAATTCTCCAATAATCTCTCGTACACCACCGAGCCCCTCATTCCTCTGCGGCAGTACGGTGCGGATCGGATAGAGCCGCTCCGTACTGTTTTCGTCAAAGACGGCTACCGTAAGGGGTCATCTAATGACATTGAGAACCCGCCGGAGGCCGAAGCAATCGTCGCGCAAATTGCCGAATGTTGTGAAAATCCTCTGTATGCCGCCAAGACATTCGGCGTTATCTGCCTCAAAGGCGGCAATAGACAGGCCGACCTCATTGCAAATTTGCTCGTGAAAGAGATCGGCGCTGAGGAAATGGAGCGCCGAAAAATCGTGTGTGGTCGGGCCTATGATTTTCAGGGCGACGAGCGAGACGTGATGTTTCTTGGTCTGGTTGATGCGCTTTCCGATGGCGTTATACGCAGCGACATGAGCAATCCAGATGTCCAACGCCGCTACAACGTTGCTGCAAGTCGCGCCCGAGATCAATTGTGGGTGTTTCACAGCATGTCGTTGAACGATCTGCGTCCAGGAAGCTACCAATATCGTCTGCTGGAGTATTGCCAGAATCCCGGAGTTAGCACGGAGGATATTCCGTTTGATGCAGATGACCTGCGCAAGCAGCGCCGTGATGTGCGACCACCAGAGCCGTTCGAGAGTTGGTTTGAGGTGGATGTCTTTTTGCAGATTCACGCCCAAGGTTTCAGGGTACTTCCACAATACGAGGTCGCTAGCTACAGAATTGATTTAGTGGTTGAGGGGCTGAAAGGGCGATTGGCGGTTGAATGCGATGGCGATGAATGGCACGGGCCAGACAGGTACGAGGCCGACATGGCCCGGCAAAGAGATTTGGAGCGTTGTGGGTGGGTTTTCTGGCGCGTACGCGGCAGCGACTTCTACCGCGACGCAACTGCCGCCCTTGCCGAATTGTGGCAGACCTTGGAACGATTAAGGATTTCACCGCGTCAAGCATGGGAATCCGACCGGCAGGAGTCCGCAAGCGATTCTGCTGCCGAGCAACGCGAGTCTCAGGCTAGCGAAGCCGAAGACGCTGAGGAAGACAGAGAAGACGAATCCACGGAAGGACATGAGGAAACGCCGCAGGCAGATCAGACCGATGGACGCCTTGATCGTGCTCTGGATTTCGCTCGTTCTAACAGGCGGCGACCGGAGGAATTGCCACCGCTGGACATCCAGAATGCGATTGTGCAGGTGTTGCAGAAATGTCCGAATCACACCTGCACGCTCAAGTCGCTTACAGGCCGCGTACTGAAGGAAATTGGAGTACTGACTCGCGGGAATCCGCGTTTGGAGTTTGAAAAACGCGTCATGCGCAATCTTGGAGCACTTAAGCGAAAAGGATTGGTTGAGGAATACAAGGCCAAGAATAAACGTGTCCGACTACTTGCCTCTCCGCAGGAAAGCCTGTTGTTTCAGTAGATCGCATTGAGCGGCGCTGTCGCGCGAAGAGAAGACGCGCGCGCCCCCGAAAACGAAGAAGAGAAGACGGGCGGAACGAAACAGCCCCGCGACAGCGGGGCGTCGTCGCGTGAGCGGCGAATGGGGCAGCCAGCATCGGCCCGACGTTCAGGAGGGCCGACCGACGACCGCGCCCATGCGGGCGGCGGAAGCGCAGGCACGCGGCCAGCGGCGAGGAATAGAAGCACGGCGCGTGTCGCGCCGTGCCGGGGACGCGGTGGCTGCAAGCGGCATGACAATGTGACCAGCGGGAACGTTGGCGGGCCGCTTGCGGGGGGTACGTCCCGAGCGGCGCGTCAGCGCCGCGATTTACAGCCGGAGGACAACGGACTTTCATTTCAGGAGGCGTTCCGCATACTCAGGATCATAGAAGGTTCGGATAGCTACCGCTAACCGGCTCCAATCTTTTGACGGGGCGATTTCCGCGACGGATTTCCACGGCTCCGCGAACTCGACAACGACGATTTGCGGGACGGCTTTTCCGAGCAGCTTCAAGGGTGGACGGCGACCCTTCGACAAGCTCCCGCCTTCGTCACGACTTTGGCGGGCAAGCACGGCTGGTCCGGCGACTGCGCACGTAGATTCCTGGTCATGCCAGTGTAATGACGTGAAATACTCTGTGAGTAGAGGATATAGACCGTATACATTGATCCCGCCCCCAAACTCAGGTTTCAGCTTTCAGGTCTCAGGTTTCAGGGACATGGAGCGGGTGGCGGGAATCGAACCCGCATAGCCAGCTTGGAAGGCTGGAGCTTTACCACTAAGCTACACCCGCTTTGGGCTGGGGTTTCGTACGTATTGCGTATTTCGTACTTCGGGTCAAGCGGGGATTGGGTTGATGCATGTCGGCGAATATGGCGCACCGAGTGATTCGGTGCTGAGCGGAAGGGTCGCCGGCTCGGTGATCGGGTTCGGTCGATGAACATGTTGGCGGCTCGCGGGCCGCTTGCCCTCCCGGTTTTGTGGGATGGGGCATGAAAAATAAAAGCGGCCCGCGGGGTGTCCGCGGGCCGTTTCGTTTTTGTCTGGTATCAGCTTACTTGATGAACAGCATCTCCTGGTAGCTCGGCAAGGGCCAGAGGTCGTCGGAGACGATGCCTTCGAGCTTGTCGGCCACGGCGCGAACATCGTTCGCGGCGGGGAAGACTTTGTCGCGGAAGTACTTCGCATGGCTCAGCACGGTGCCGCTGGGCTCGTGGTCGAGGGCCCCCTCGAGCTTGTCGAGGGCCGCTTCGAGATCACCGATCAGGCCGCACACCTTGGTCAGGGTGTCGGTGTCGGCATCCACGCCCGCGCTCTTGGCGGCGGATGCGGTCACGGCCAGCTCGTTCTGGTAGCGATAGGCGGCAGGAAGAATGGTCTTCCGGCCGATGCTGAGGGCGAGCTTGCCTTCGACCGCGATTTCCTTGACGTAACGCTCGAGGTAGATCTCCTGGCGGCTCTTCAGCTCGCGCTTGGAGAGCACCTTGTACTTGGCGAAGATCTTCACGTACTCGGCATCGGTAACCGCGGCATGGGCATCCACGGTATTGCCGAGGTTCGGCAGACCGCGCTTCTCGGCTTCCTTGTGCCAGGCCTCGGAGTAGTTGTCGCCGTTGAAGATCACCGGCTTGCTCTCCTTGACCACCTTCTGCAGGGTCTTCTGCACGGCGGCGTTGAGCTTCTTGGGATCGCCCTTGGTGGCTTTCT
>JAUIHQ010000039.1 GCA_030432155.1 bacterium
AACATGGACGCTTGAACCCGGGCCAGACCCGAATCCCGATACTGAAGCGGTTGCGGCTGACTTGGCTACGTTCGTCGGGGCTGCTGTCAACAACCTCAACGGAGTCTCCGATGTTGACATCGTATGCCACAGCTATGGCGGACTCGTTACCCGTGCATATGACAGGTTGCCATCTTCCAAGGCCCGGAAAATTGTGACGCTCGCATCGCCGCATCACGGAGCACAGAGTGCGGATATAGCGCCAACGCCGCAGGGGGTGGATCTACGCTTCGGAAGTGGCGAAATATGGAGCCTTCTTGAAACAGGCTCAAGTGACGCGACGCTGCCCGGGCGTTATCTCGCACTCGTGGGCACAGACTCGAACTATGAGTTCGGGATCTACGATGACGACGATGGTGTTGTCCGGTGTGAGAGTGCTAGTCTGGAAGACCTTGACGCCCCTGTCTACTATGTTCCTCTGCGTCATGGCGGCACCGCCGAGAATGGGGATGACTGGCGTGCCGTCCAATCAGTCGATGACTCAACACATCCATCGTGGCCAGTAATATGGCGATTCCTCGGCGTTGGCGCTGGCTCCGGCGTAGCAGCTCCATTCGCGGGCCAGCCTGGCAATCTGGGGCTTGCTGATGATGTGGGCAATTCCTCCCATTCCTCAGCACTTGGCGAGGGCGGCATCTATGTTCTTGCCCAAGCGGGCTCTGACTATCTGGAACTTACGTCTTCCCAAGTGAGTATCAGAAAGTCGTCGTCTGGATTCTGGTACAAGAACGTATTCACGATCAACTCGGATGACTGGGATAGCGACGGCAACGACGAAAGTGTCGCTTACATCATGAACGAAGACGCCGACGATGCTGTCACAAGCGGCGTACGCTATTCGGATTACGTCGTCGAGGTCGATCTGCCGGGCTACGAACCACTCCAAACACCCGCGCGGATTATGGCGGGAGAAGTCGTGTTGGTCGTGTTCGATCTGACCGGCGCACCCGATACACCAACTCCCATAACCCCAGCCGACGACGCAGTTCTGACGTCCCTCACACCGACGCTCCAATGGTCGGCATTCAACAGCAGCACGGTCGGGCGAACGCAAGCCGGGTTCGAAGTGCGGGTGCGGTGCGATACCGACGGCGACACCATCGTGTATTCAAACTACGTCGCAAGCACGTCGGGTTCCTCCCACACCATTCCGGCGGGGAAACTCGAATACAACAAGCATTACCATTGGCATGTCCGATACCGGGACAATACTGGTGTCTGGAGTGGATGGAGCGCAGACAATCCAAATCCTCATCAGGATTTCTACACGGTCGAGACGGGCAACTTCGTGGTCTATTCTTCCCACGGCAGTCCGAGCCCAGCGCCCGGTTCGTATGAATGGACATCAGGAGACACAATGCCTGCGGGCAGCGTTTCGTCACCTGCCGACCAGTCCGGCGGCACACGTTGGCGCTGTACCGGCCACACGGGAACGGGAAGCGCCCCCAGCGGATCCGGAACCAGCTATTCATCCTTCGTCATCACGGAAGACTCAACCCTTCGCTGGAATTGGGTTGCACAACATCAGGTTACGCCACAGGCGACAGGTAACGGATCGATCAGCCCTTCAACAAGCTCATGGGAAGACGAAGGTGCGGATGTTGATTTCACCGCAACAGCGGACAGCGGGTATGCGGTGGACAAGTGGCTTGTGAACGGAATCGTGGTCCAGAACGGTGGTTCGGGCTACACGCTTGATGACATTGCGGAGCCGTCCACAGTTCAAGTTACCTTCCGGTCAACAGCCCCAGCCAACATTGCACCAGTGATCACGGAAGGCACTTCCGTGAACGTCACAATGTCTCAGGATGGGAACCCAACCCCATTCTCGCTGACTCTCCATGCGTCGGACGCAAATGGCGCTAGCATTTACTGGAGCATTGACTCGCATCCCTCTCATGGCTTCGCGAGCGTAACAGGAAGTGGCAACACGAAGTCCATCTCGTATAGCCCGGAATCCGGCTACACGGGAAGCGACAGTTTCGTTGTGCAAGTCGATGATGGCCGCGGTCTCACGGACTCAACTACGGTCAACATCCAAGTACAACGGCCTCAGCCAGACACTGATAATCCAACCGTTCAGATCACGATCCCAACAACAGCTGCGACATACACGAGCCCGACCAATCGGCTGAACATCGGCGGCACGGCTACCGACAACGTTGGGGTTCAGGACGTAAAGGTCAGGAACTTCCGTGATGTTGGCGAAAACACATGCACAGGTACGACGAATTGGCAGTATAACGGTCTTCCACTTTTCGAAGGGACAAATAGAATTACGATCACGGCCTATGATGCTAATGGAAACGCCGGTTCCGATGAAATTCAGGTTTTGTATTATAGCAACGCTGTTGGGGCATATGTTGTTGAGTGTGAGGACTATAATCAGGGCGGTCAGGGTGTCGGCTACTATGAAACCAATGATCGGCAATTGGGTGGTGGATCATATCGTCCTGGTGAAGATGTAGACCTCATCAGCGTTGCGTCGGCCAGCAATGGTTTCTGTGTAGGATTTACGATTGCAAGTGAGTGGCTCAACTATGATGTTACCATTCCGGCGTCGGCCTACTATGACGTGAAGGTGCGGTTGGCTTCGGAGTATAAAAACAGCTCGGATCCAGGGGGGCGCTTCCGGATGTCACTTGATGGCGCCGATATCTCCGGATCCCGGTCCGTTCCCAATACGGGCAACTGGTATAGCTGGACCTGGGTAACCATTCAGGATGTCTGGATGAATGCCGGGACTCATACCCTTCGGCTCTACATGGAGGCGAATAATAACCTCGGTGTTGTGGGTAACTTTGATGTGATTGTCCTCGAAAAACAGGCGTTTACATCGATCGGTAAGCCGAGGAAAGCGCCGCTTGCAGGATCTTCAAGCGCTGCGGTTGGTGAGGGAGTCACGTTCTGCACCGACTTTTCTACTACGCATGACTATCCCTACCAGTATAGGTTCAGTTGGGGAGACGGATCGTATTCCGAGTGGTTTGTTGCCTCTGTCGAACCTTGTCGCGGGCATGAATTCGAATGGGCGGGCACATTCTGGGTCACGTCGCAAGCCCGGGCGGCGGATGGCTCGCCGGTTGTGTCTCAGTGGTCGGATGGCGTACCGGTTACAATAACGAATATTCCCGCTGGTCCCCCGCCGTGTGATTCCTGGACATGTGCGTATTCGAAAACATTCGACAACGGTGAGGATGTCTTGCGGTTAAGGAGATATCGGGATGGCGTTGTGGGGAAGAATCGGCTTGGCAACGACGCGATCGCAACTCTGTACCAGAATTCCGAACGCGCGTTGGAGCTGATCGAGCGTAACGAGCAGGTTCGGGATTACGTACGTAGAATCTCCAGGGATCATTCCATGCAAATCGAAAGTGCGATTCTGGGAAAAGAAGCGCGCATCCAAGACGCCACCCAAATTCTGGAATTGTTGCAGATCGTGAGCCGGGAAGACGATGGCGAACTTGGTATTCTTGCAGATAATATCCGCCAATTAATTCTTCAGGCGATCGAATCACGCGAACCATTGTTTGGGATTCGATATGGTCTGGAGGGCAAGGACGCCCAGAAGTAGTCATCGCATAGTTGATCTTCGCTACTCGTCGCGCATGGGATGGACCATCACCCATCCACCCGCAGCGAGTCGGCGGGGGTGATGGCGGCGGCGGTTCTTGCGGGGAACCAGGCGAAGACGAGGCCGAGGAGGGCGGCGGCGGTGAGGGGGATTATGAGGGTCGCGGCGTCGATCCGCAAGGGGACGTCGAGGCGGTTGCCGGCGATGGCGACGATGAGCAGCGCCCCAAGGATCCCGGCCAGCCCCGCGGCCAGGGTCAGCACCGCGCCTTCGAGGAGGAAGAGGTTGCGGATATCCCTCACCCTCGCCCCAATCGCCATGCGAAGCCCGATCTCGGGAACCCTCTCCTGAACATTGGCGGTCATCAGGCTCATCAAGGTCGTTCCCCCGAGCAGCAGGCAGAGCATGGCCACGCTCCCGTACACGATCCGCACCGTGTTCCGGAGGGTCCGGGTGCGGGCGACCAGCGAGTCGGGAGTGGTGATGGTGATGCGGGTATCGGGGAACGCGGACCGGATGCGCGAGGCGGCTGCCGGCGGCGTCCACCCGGGAGGATGTCGGACCAGGACGGCATGAAAGCGGTCGGGACGGGGCGAACTCCGGTCCCCGCTGAGCACAACCGTATCCGCAACCCAGACCATGTTCTCGGCCCCATCGGCGGAGCCGGTCATCGATGCCGCCTCGTCATCTCCGATGATGCCGACGACCTGAAGCAGAGACGATGCAAGGGGAATCATCTGGCCGGGTTGAACGCCGGCCCGGCCGGCCAGGCTTTCGTTGATGACACAATGATACTGGCCCTCCCGCCGGTCGGCAGCATCCAGCAACCGGCCCTCCCGCGGGATCCATCCCCGGATCCGACCGAGACCGGGGCCGGCGGAGATGATGCGCAGTCGCCCGAACCCCCGGGCGTCGTGGCCGGGCTGGGATCGCACCCCGCATACCACCGCCCCCGGCATCAGGCCTTCCAGTTGACGTACGAATGCGCCGTCGAGATCGGCGTTCCGGTCATCCCCCACGTCATGGATCATCAGGACATCCGCACCGAATCGGTCGATGATGCGCGCGGTCTGCTCCCGCAGTCCTCCGAGGATTGCCATGAGGATGGCCAGGGAAAGGATGCCGATCCCCACCGCGAACACTGTCAATGCGGTCCGGCCCGGCCGGCCGGTGAGACTGTCGCGCAGATCCTGCCCCAGCCATGGATCGGTCAGGCGCACCGGTGGAGCGCTCCTTCCCGGCATTCGTAGTGGGTGGATGCGTAATGCAGCAGGTGCTGGTTATGGGTCACCAGCAGAACCGACAAGCCTTCACGGCTGCATGCCCGAAGAAGATCCATGACCACCGCCGCCGATGCGGCATCGAGGTTCCCGGTCGGTTCATCCGCGACGAGCATCTTCGGTTCGTTGATTAACGCCCTCGCGATCGCTGTTCGCTGCATCTCCCCGCCGGAGAGCAGGCGGGCCGGTTGCGCGGCGACGCCGGAAAGCCCGAGCCGCTCCGCGAGCTCCCGGGCCCGGGATTCCGCATCAGCCCGGGGCATCCCGGTATACCGGGCGCCGAAGACGATGTTCTCCAGGGTTGTCCGGTGAGGCAGCAGGCAGAATTTCTGAAAGATCATGCCGATCATGCCGCCCCGCAGCGCCGCCAGCTCGTCGTGATCGAGTCCGGTAACCGGACGTCCGCCGCAGGTGATGGCGCCCTCGGTCGGAACATCCAGCAGGGCGGCGAGGTTCAGCAGCGTGGTTTTGCCGCAACCGGACGGTCCGGTGATCGCACAGAACTCCCCGGGCTCGATGGCAAGCCGGACATGTTTCAGCACCCGGACCGGGCCGGCCGCGGTCGGGTATGCTTTGCCGACATCGTCAAGGCGGATGACGCTCATGGCGAGGGGGGCAGGACCACGGTTTCACCTTCCTTCACGCCGGACGTGACAACAAACGATGTGTCGTTGCCCGGACCCGTCTCGATCTCCCGGCGCTCCGGTGATCCGCGGGCACCGACCCATGCCAGGGCTTGCTGTCCGTCCCACGCCACGAACCGACGGGGAAGGGTCAGGGCGTCTTCATCCACATGGGCGAGGACCTGGGCATAGGCCGACATGCTGGACCGCAGTCGAGGATCGCCCTCGTCGAGACGGATCGTCACGGTAAAAAACTTCTGCCACGCCGGCCGACCCTGCACCGACATCGCCATGCTCCCGATGGCCTCGACCCGCCCGCTCAACCGCAAGCCCGGAAAGGCGGAGGGTGTGACCCATGCCTCATCGCCTTCATCAATGCGGGAGACCTGCGACTCCGGTACCCGGCAAACCACCACGAGGCTGTTCATATCCGCGATGGTCATGAATCTCTGGTTCCGATACACCGAGTCGCCCTCGCGCACCGTCCGGTATTCGCCGTCGATATGGAGAGGCACATACACCACCATGCCGCTGATCTCCGCGGTGAGCACGGTATTGCTGAGCTGATCCTGCATCAGCTCGTATTGCCGCCGTGCCGCTTCGAGCTGCGCCTCCGCCTTGGCGATTTTCGCGGGGTGTACGATGCTTTCCAGGTTCTCGAGCCGGCTGCGGATCCGGTCCACCTGGCGTTGCGCCGAATCCGCGGCCATGCGCTGGGTTTCCACTTCCTGGTCGGAAACGAGATCCCGGGTCTGCAGGTCCCGGGTCCGTTCGAGAATCTGCTGCTCCTTCGTTGCCGCGTAGGCGAGTTTGTCACGTTCGGCCCGGACCGTCTCCAGTTCCATCGGCAACTCCGCCTCCACCAGCGTTCGGTGTTCCGCCTCGGCCAGCCGGTAGTCGCGCTCGGCGGTCAGAAAAAGTTGTTCAATTTCTCCGGCATCGAACGAGGCGATGATGTCGCCCTTGTTCACCAGCGTTCCCTCGGGAGCCAGTTCGATCACCGGTACCGGCCGGCTGATGCGGGAAAATACCGGCATCTCATGGACCGCCTGGACGTCGCCGTCGAACGGAAGCCACAGTTCAAACCGTTCGCGGGCGAGGGTGTGGGTGTCCGCGGATTCACGGCCGGTCCTTCCGCCTGCGATCATCAGGCCCGCGGCGATCAGCACGGCGAGGATGCCGAAGCCGGCGAGAGCCTTGAGGATGGCGTGTCCGCTACGGCCGCAGGTCATCCGGCACCTCGATCAGAGTTCCCATGGACCGCAGCAACCGGTACGACGCGACGGAGGCGTCGGCCCGCGCGGCAAACTCCGCGGTGCGGGCGGCGGTATAGGCTTGTTCGGCATCGGTCACGGTAAAGTTGTCTCCCTTGCCCATCCTGAACATCGCCTCGGCAAGTTCCAAGCGTTTCCACGCCAGGTCGGTATTCTTCACCGCAATGTCATAGTCGGTGCGGGCCCGGCGATATGCTCGGATGTTCTGCTTCACGTCCCGGCTGATCGCGTATTCGAGATCGGTGCGCTGAATATCCTCGCGGTTCAGGCGGTTGAGGCTCCGGCGGTAATCCGCACGGCGCTGGTAGCGGTTGAGATCGGGGTCGAGGGAAATCCCGGCAAACCAGTTGTTCTCTTCCAGGTCAAAGGCGTCCGCCCCGTCCTGCCCGCCCGCCCACTCGTACCGCCCGCGAACCGTAAGATCCGGCTGCAGGCCCTTGCGGGCAATCTTCACGCCCCGTTCGGCATCACGCACTGCCTGAACCGCCCGGGCGAAATCCATGCGGTTGGACAGGGCGACGTCGATCGAGCTGTCGAAATCCGGGTAGGCGACTTCGATCAGGGGAGGGGGGCGGAAGATGAAAGAGCAATCGTTGGTCGCACCGATGAGATTGCAGAAATCCTCTTCCTCCAGCGCCAGCAGTTCGAGGGCATTGGCGAGGCGGGAGCGGGATTCTCCGAGCTGGAGCTCCACCCGCAGGGTATCGATACGGGTCGAGGAACCGGCATCTTCCCCGGCCCGGGTCAACTCCATCAGCCGTTCCAGCCTTTCCACGGTTTCCCGCTCATTCTGGAGCTGGCGCCGGGCTTGGAGGACCGCCTCATACCCGGATACCACATCCACCACCAGGTCTTCCTTGCGCAGGTGCAGCGAGCGCCGGGCGTCCAGCAGGTTGAATCTTGATTGCACGAGCGGCTCGAGCGTCACCAGCCGTCCGGCATCGCGGAACAGCGGTTGATCCATATCCACTCGCACATACGCGGCGTCGTTTTCGTCGTACCGGTATCCCGCCGCGACCCCTGCGCTTCCGCCGATCTCGAACCTGCGCCGCGCCTGGAGACCATACGATGCGGTTTCGTTATCTGCGGTGATCCCGGCCGCAGCTTCCGGCTGGATCCGGATATCGAAATCCGCATTCCGCTCCAGCACCGTCACCTCCGCATCCTCGACATCCAGGTTTGCGGTCAGGATCCCGCGGTTGTTTTCGAGGGCAAAATCGATGGCATCATCCAGTGTCAATTCGCGGGCTGCCGCGGGTGCATCCGCCGTTTCCCCGGTACCGAGGCATGCCGGAACCATCCATGCCATCGGCAGGACCAGCGGGACAACATATCTCCACCCCATAAACATGGAACCGAACCCTATCACTTCCATCGAATCCGCGAAAATGGAAACAACCTTCGGATGCATGATCCTTCAGCCCCGGGTGGCATCGGCATGGACATTTCTGTCGTTCAATCCGGGTAGTATCGATATGTATCCTGTTTGATTCAAACAGGTTGTGCGGAACCTTGCGCCGGATTGCTAAATTATTTTACTAAAACGCTTTACATCCGGCATCGCCGCATGTCAGTTTGCCGCCGTTTCACAGGTCCCGGAAGCGGGGCGGACCCTGTATGGAGAGGAAGTAGAATGATGAAACGCCGTAACACGTTGCATTGGATCGGACTGCTGCTGGCGGTCTTCGGGGCCATCTCCGGCCTGGCCCGGGACATCACGATCGGTCCCGGACCCTGGCTGGCCACCGACCGGCGAGGAGTCGCCTGGTATGAGGAGTTTCAGGACTGGAATGCCGGGGATGCCCGGGCCCTGGATACCAATGGCGATACCTACAACCTCCTCGATACCGTGGACAGCTCGCGGGACATCATCGCGTTTTATTCCCGGTTTGAAGGGGACAACCTGTTCCTCCGCGTCGATCTTTTTGACCTGGCCTATCTTGCTGAGTCGCTCAGCGTGAATCTCTATGTAGCCATCGATTGCGCCCCCGGCGGTTCAGCCTGGTTCCCCGATTTTCTCGAGACCCGCACCTCGCATCCGTGGGATGTATGTGTGGCGGTCTACGATGGCAATCATGCCTCGGTGATCAACCGTGACTTTGCCCCGATGAACTGGGCATGGCTCGGGTCGTACTGGAATGCCACCCTCGACAGCGTTGAATTCGGGATCAGCCGTTTTGCCCTGACCGATGTGGGGTGGGACGGTTCCAGCCCGGTCCGGTTCCAGGTGTTTGTGACCAAGGACGGTACCGACGGCGGAGCGGGGGAGCTGGCGGGAAGTGATATCATCGACAGCTTCGGGTTGCTGACCCGCAGCGGCAGCGACGGCAATGGCTACCTCGACGGTGCGATTGCAAGTGATGCGACAACCGGCCAGGCCAAGTATGCCGCGATCGCCCATGCCAACCAGTCCGTGGCGACGAAGAACGGCACCCAGAACCACATCTTTACCAATCGCGGAGATATCAATTTGTATCCCGGGTTTGTCCGTGCCCTTGATTCGGCGGAGATGTTCAACATACCTCTCAATCTCCACATCAGCGGTACCCTGTTGATGTCATTCCTGTGGGCGGAGCAGAATCCCGTCGAAGCGGGATATCCCGAACGCGACGGCCCGACATTTGTCGACCGGGTGCGCCGTTTCATCGTGAACGGACCGGGCTCGATCATCGGCGGCACGCTCGCCGAGCACATCATGCCGTACTTCGAGGGCGAGGTGAATCGCAAGAGCATCGAGCAGAATGCCTACCTTCTTCATCACCTGTTCGGGCTCAGCACCGAGGATCTCAAGGTCATGCATGTTCCCGAGCGGGTCATCCGCAGCAACGTCAACAACCCGACGGTGAAGCCGGAGGGCCCGCTTGACGGCAAGACCTTCGAAGATATCGTGGATAGCGGTTTCGTAGCGACCTATCTCGATGAAGTTACGCACCTCCACCACTGGTTCTATCCGAATGAGTCATGGAATCCCGGTTGGGATGATGCGGCGTGGGGCCGATGGTCCGGGGGGCAGGGGAACGATGAGGAAGCCTACCAGCACAAGGTTCACAAGATCAACGGCGTCTATACCTTCATGATCAACGACCGGGAAGACCAGGCGAAGTTCGGCAACCATGACGGAGGCCTGATGCTGGATACGCGGTACACGCTGTTGCAGAAAGCGCTCAGTCCCGATGCATCGCAGATCACGATCGTGTTCGACGACTGGGAGGCCTATGCTGGAAACTCCTTCGCATCCTCCACCCCGAACGGCAACGCCGACCAGTTTCATGCCACGCTCCGCTGGCTGGCCAATCACCCGTGGATCCGGATGGTCAATCTGAAGGATGTCACCGAATGGGCGATGAACGATCCGACGTGGGTGATTGATCACGGATTCGTATACGACAAACCCACCCAGACCTACGAGTGGCTCAAGCATGCCTCGGAACATTCCTATGATACCTGGTACTACGGGAGCGGCCTTGAGGAATCCTTCTACAATCGGGTGCCTCACGTCATCAACGGCTGGGCGCCGGACGGCATGAAGATCTATGGCGACATGAATACTCAGGGAACATTGATCCGCGATTCATGGGACACCATTCAACAGATCACATCCCAGCGCCTGAAAACCCTTTCCGAGTGGTCCTACAGTGCCATGGTCTACGAGACGGCATGGCACGATGAAAACCCTCCGGGATGGTGGCCGCCGTTCGACAAGCCGTGGCTCCAGTGGGCTGATGCCTATCAATCCCGGAATTACCAGGCAACGTTCCATCGTCCTGACGCCAACTCCTATGACGATGATTGGCCGATGGACTGGACATCGGGCTGGGCGGTACGTCTCCATGGCCATGTGCGGGACATGGGGGTGATGAAGGATGCCTCGGACTGGATCGCAGACATCAAGAGCGGCAGCCAGGGGCCGGCGACCGTGGTGTATGCAAAGGATATCGACGACGATCGTCTTGATGAATACGTCCTCCGGAATGACCGGGTGTACCTGTGCTTTGAACGCTGGGGCGCGAGATTGATCAAGGCGTTCGTCTATGATCCGGACCTCAATGGCGGCGATGCCCGGGAGGTTGTCGGCGTTCCCATCTGCAATCCGCCCCAGGAGTCGGAGAACGAAGACGCCGACAACAACCGTTGTTCGGTGTTCAAGGACCGGTACGCCTCGGGGGTCAATGACAGCCGGTATGTGGATATGGATTTTGCCGTTGTGCCGCCGGTTGCGGGAAGCGATGCCTGGACCTTCGTCTCGCAGGACGGAAAGATTCGCAAGACGGTGAGACTGCCTGCGGGACTCGATGCCGTGCACGCCGCCTATGAGACAGACGGGTCCGTCGGTACGGTCTATTCCCGCCATGGATTGGGCCCGAATCAGTTCGACCTGATGCTGAATGGACAGAAGAACCTCGTATGGGTGGACGGAAATGGTTACCGGGGGTTGCGTAACCGCAACGGCGGCGAGGCCTATGTGGTGCCGGTTCGGAACGTCGAGATCATGGACGGTCCGCTTGCCAATGCCGGCTGGGAGCATCGCGAGCTTCCGCTGATTGAGCAGTTCGAGACATTCAACACGTCCAGTGAATTCGAGGTGGCGATTGCCTTCAGCGAGCAGACTGCACGGGACCTGTCGGGCGGCGGTGTGATTCCGGTTTCATGGGTCGGCAACACCTACAACTGGCCCTTCGCCGGCGAGCTGGATGCCGGGGAGGATCTTTGGATCAACACCGAATCCTACCCTGCGGGCGCGGGTATCTCCGCCGCGGTTGTGTGGTCGGCCGATGGCGGCGCTTCCTGGGAAAGTCTCGACCTTGAAAGAAACGGGGTGAGCGGACAGAACGATATGTGGCATGTCAACCTCGGTTCCTTCCCCGCGGGAACCGACATCCAATACGCGGTGGCGGTGATTGACGGCAACGGCGATTACCGGTGGGACAGCCGGGATGGCGAGAACTATCACGTTTCGGTCAACGAAGCCGGTCCGCCGGTCCAGTGGATCGGCAATCACTATCACTGGCCGTTTGCCGGGGAGGTGGATGCCGGTGACGATCTCTGGGTCAACATCGAGTCATGGCCCGCGGGCACGGCGGTTTCCGCGCAGGTGGTGTATTCCGCAGACCAAGGCGCAACCTGGCAGAGCCGGCCGATGGCGATCGGAGGTCAGCAGGGGAATAACGACTGGTGGCACCTGAACCTCGGTTCCTTCCCCGCCGGTAGTGCGGTACGCTATGCGATTGCCGTGACCGGGGGCGATGGCACTACGCTGTGGGATAACCATGGCGGCGGCGATTATCATGTGGAGGTGAATCCATGATGCGGGCAGGCAGGAGCCTGCCCCTCCGGGTTGGGGTTGAGAAACCCGGAAATTCGGTTGTCCGATGCGTGGACGGCGGGCCTCGGATTGCCGACCCCGGAGGGGCAACCTCCCGGTTGCCCTCGTGGAATGATGCGGGCCGGGACATCGTGAATGCCCGATAGGTTATCACCGCAATGGGCGAAGCATGGCCTGATGAGGGCAGGCGGGAGCCTGCCCCTCCGGGTTAGGGTTGAGAAACCCGAAAATTCGGTTGTCCAATGCGTGGACGGCGGGCCCCGGATTGCCCTCGGACGCGTCACTTCTCCGACGGGACGACGATGCCGCGCATGATGATGTTCTGGCAGAACAGGAAGATGATGAAGGTGGGAATGGCGGCGATGAGCAGCGATGCGTACATCACGGCCTGACCGCTTCTCGACTGAAGCTGGAACAGCCACACCATCAGGGTCCACATTTTCTCATCCTGGCAGATCAGCAGGGCCATCATGAAGTTGGAATAGGCCATGGTGAAGGCCTGAAGGGCGATCACGGCGAGGATGGGCTTGGACAGGCTCATGGTGATGTTCCAGAACATGGTCCACTCGTTGGCGCCGTCAATCTGAGCGGACTCGTACAGCTCGCGCGGCAGAGAGTCGAAGAAGCCCTTGAGCAGAAAGATCGAATAACCATGGGCCAGTCCCGGCAGCACGAGAGCGGCAAAGGTGTTCAGCAGGTTCATGTCCCGCAGCATCAGGAAGACCGGGATCTGGGTGACCATCGGAGGAAAGGCCATGCAGATGAGCATGAAGAGGAGCAGTTTGTAGGTGTTGGGCAACCGGTACCGGCTCATCGCATAGGCCGCCATCGGGTTGAAAATCAGGGCGCACAGGATGGCAAGGGCGCAATAGATGGCGGTATTCAGAATGCCGCGTCCATGAAGAATGATGTAGTCGATGACCGCGGCATAGTTCCGGGTCACGAATTCTGTGCGGAGCTCGGACCGGTGCTGCAGAAACGCTCGGTAATGGAAGGCTTTTTGCGGCATGAGGATTTCATCAAACGATGCGAAATCTGTTCCCAGGCGGGCATTTGCTTCGGCCGGCGATCCGAACCGGTCCGCCACATAATCACGGAACATGAAGTCCACGGCATGAATACGGAGTTGCCCGGGGGCGGGGGTATACAGGGTCCCGGTATCAGGATCCTTCCATCCCGCCACGAAGGACTCCCAGTCGCTGAACGGCAAACCGCCGGCCGGCGGCTCCTTGATCAGCGGGATCTCGCTGAACGATTCATATTCACGGGCATATTGCCGGTTGAGTCTCTCGATATCGCCATACTTTGCCCGGAGAAATCCTCGATAGGTCGGGGTCGCCTGATCGTCAACCCGGACCCACAGCAGGTTCAGGGAAGAGCGGACAAATGTTTCCCAGTCCCGTCTCTCCGCCTCGGTGCCGTCGGGGATCGTTTCGGTGAGATGAATGTCGTCGTAGCTGGTATAGTCCGTACCGTGTTCGCGGTTATAGAAGTTGATGTCGCGAGTATATTGGGTTTTCAGGAAGTAGGTTTTGAAGAATCCCTCCACGGAAAGAAAGACCCGGTCACGCATCGGTTGTCGCTCTTTATAATTCCTCCAGGCCTGGTCGATGGGCCGGTCGCTGACCTTGGCATGACGGGGTGAATACACCTCGGGCAGGATGTAAAATGCGTTCCAGCCGATGTAGTCCGTCTCAAGGTCCCGGTTCATGGCGCTGATGTCGCGGTCGTAGCGGGCGATCAACTCGTTTTTGAAGCGGCGGTGATGAAGGGGGATGGTTTTGGATACGGGTGTTTCGACGTAGCCGAGGGTGTAGGCATAATGAGGCCAATCCCTCGACGTCAGGAAGGCTTCCCAAACATCCACGAACGCGGCGGGCGAATCATCCGGAGCCGTTGCGTTCTCAAAGGACGGGGTGTCGGCATGGTAGGCGGCCTGCAATTCACCGAGCCGTTCATTGAATAGCCCCTCGATGTGCTTCCGGTAGAGCATCTCGTCGCTGAACAGGAATCGTGGAACCGGATCAAACTGCCGGATATCGACTGCGCTCTTGGTGCTGCCGGATACCATGATGAGAAAGGGGTAGACCATGGTCGCTGCCCCGGCGATCAACACCAGGTAGATGGCCGCATACAGCATCCGTACCCTGGGATGCTTCCGTCCGATCCTGGATACAATCGGCATATCAGCCGCCCCTCCCGAATCCAGCCTCGATCCATCCCGGCGTGCTGAAATTGAGGGTTGAGCGTTGATGCTTCATCGCTCATCGCCCGTGGTTTTGAATTCGAGCCGGGAGAGGATCCGGAGCTGATAGACGGTGAAGCCGATCAGCAATAGGGCCAGCACCCAGGCCATGGCGGTGGCCGGGCCGAATTTAAGAAAAATAAACGCCTTGTAGAAGATGTGGAGGCCGGCGACTTCGGTATTGGCCCCTCCTCCGGTCATCGCGAGAATATTGGCGGTGGCATGGAACCATGAACCGACAAACACGCCTACGAAGTTGATGATCAGGAGCGGCTTGAGGATGGGGAAAACGATGAAGAGAATTTTATCGATGAAGGTGGCGCCGTCGAGATCGGCCGCCTCGTAATAGTCATCGGCAATTCCCTTCAGTGCGGCGAGGTAGATCAGGCAGCCCGGCCCCATGCCCGCCCATACCATGGGAATCACGCAGGCGATCATGGCGGTTCCGGGGTCGCCCAGCCACCGAATCGGTTCCTGGATCGGAGATAGCAGGCGTTGCCAGACCGGCATGTCGGCCTGGGTCAGCACCGGCATGACCATGGAGATGAGCGTCCCGCACAACATGGCCCCGGCAGCGAAGAATGCCGCCGCGGGCATCCTGATGCCATGATACAGCAGGCGCCGGCCGAATGCGGCACACAACAGCAGAAGCAGGATTCCGGCGGCAAGAAAGCCGGCCGAAGGAATCTTCATGATGACGGCATTCAGCGCCCCTTGTTCATTGGGATCATAGAATGACTTCCATAGCAGGATCACCACCAGTCCGGTGATGACCGCAGGAAGGTAGAAAAGCGTGCGGAACAGGATTTTGCCCCGTGGTACTTCTTGCAGAAGAATCGCCAGCACCACCGGGGGGAGAAAGGTCAGGGCGACCACCAGCAGGCTGTATCGTATGGAATTCCAGACCGACTGCCACCAGTAGGCATCCCAAAGTACCTGGGCGAAGTTATCGAGCCAGACGAACGAGGATCCGCCCATAATCCGGTAGTCCTGAAACGCCATCACCGAACCCCTCAGCAGAGGGTAGTACTGCCACAGGGCAATGGTCAGAAGTGCGGGCAGCAAAAGCAGGTATGCGGTGGCGTATGTTCGCAGGCCCAGCCGGGGTTTGTCTCCCCGGCGCACATCGGGCGGGGTGAATGCCCGGGCAACGCTTCGCAACACCAGGGTGAAAACAAGCATCACCGTGACAAGGAATACCGCGGCGCCGATTCTCCGCTTGCTCATCTCCTCGGGCGGGACCTCGCCCAGCATTTCCTGCCGCGCCTTGGCGGCACTATCCAGGAGCAGCTCGTGCAGGACCGCAAGCCGCTCTTCACGATCGTCAGGCAGCTTGCCCGCCATGGCCATCTGTTCCGCCTTCTGGAGCGGCTGGGTCAGAAGCTCATAGGCGATATTGCTGTGACGTCCGTAAGGTTCCGGCTTTGCGGATTCGATGACGGTGTGAAACGTTTCCTCCCATCCCCGCGGGGCCAGGCGGATCAGTTCCTCGTAACCGAACATCCGGAGATACCTGGGATTCACAAACCGGCCCAGTCCTCCTTCAACCATGATCCGGGTCTTGATCGCCAGTGCTTCTTTGGAATCGTAAAATCGGATGAATTCCCATGCCGCATCGCGAAGCGCCGGCTCCTCCATCCCGGCATAGATGCCCATCATCCGGCTGTTCAGTTCACCGGCCCGCATGCCGGTGGGTCCAAGGGGCAGCGGCGCCATGCCGGTGATGTCGGGATTGATGTCCGCGAACAGTTTTTCATCGATGTAGCCCGTGGCCATGGCGATTTCGCCCCGGCTCCATTTCACGTAGGCTTCGCTGGGATCCTTGTAGGCATAGCCGTATCGCTTTGTGCCGTTTCGGTCGACCCAGGGTTCGGTGCAAAGGCGGGTGTAAAAGTCGAGGGCCACCGCGGCTTCACGGGTGTCGTAGACGACGTTCCAGGTGTCGGTTTCCTCGTTATATGTCTGGACCTCGCCGCCCGCTGACCAGAGGAAGTTGATCCAGTACCAGGACTCGTGCTTTCCCCGGCCGAAACGGATGGCGTAAATGCCGTTGCCGGGATCGGCAATCCTGCGGCATGCGTCATGAAGGTCATCCCAGGTCCACTCCGCATCGGGATAAGGAATACCCGCTTCATCAAACAGATCTTTGCGGTACAGCAGCACCCGTCCCAGCGCTCCGCCGTAGGGCAGCGCCCAGGTATGGCGCTCGCCCCCGGGCCCGGTGCGGCGGATCACCGGCCAGATTTTCGGGTGGACCCGAAGGTCCAGCTCTTCATCCGCCATGGCCGTCATGTATCCGTCCTCCGGCCGGTCGAGAGGGTAGAGGAATCCCTGCTGGATGTAGGTGTCGGACTTGCGGAAGTTCACATACAGAATGTCGGGGGCCGAGCGGCCGGCGATGGCGAGCAGGTCCGATTCCACGCCCTCCACCTTGAGTCCGGAAAACTTGTGGAGCCGCACCTCGACGTTATCCCAGTTGTACTCTCCATAGGTTTCCGGGTCGGACTTATAGGCATCACGGTATCGTTCGGCATAGATCGACGGAAAGGCCTCCATGAACGCACGGATGGCGGCGAGATCGGCTCTCGAGGCGGTATCGGTTCTGAACGGGTCGGGAAAAATCCAGTCATGGACCTTGAGGTGGAGGATGGTCTTGTCCGGCGTGTGCTCGATCCACCCCGCCCGGCCGGTGAAAGCCGACAGCGCGAGTGCAGACACGGCGAGGACGGCCATGTGTCGCTTTCGAAGATAGAAACCGCCGGACATGAGCCAAAATGCGACCACAGAGGCGGGGGTAAGTAAAGTGCATTCGCGACCGGTTATGGCTTGGTCCGATCACCATTTTTCTTGGTCCGTTCCTCGCGGATTCGCTACGCTTTCTTCATGTCTCGACTGCCTCCATATGCCCGCCGCCAGGCCGAATGGCCAAACCTGCTGCATACGGCGGATCTTGAGGTACGGAGAACGCTGGCCCGGCTGCCCGCGGAAGTGCGGCAGGTGGTTCGCCGACTTCCGGTGACGTTCGAGCGGCATCCATCGCCGGAAATGGTGGCGGACGGCCTGGAGCCGGACCTGCTTGGCCTGTTCCTCGGCCCGGCCATGCATGAAGAGGAAAGCCTTCATCCCATCCCGTCGCAGGTCATTCTCTACCTTGAGAACATTCGAGATGTCTCCGGCAACAGCCGGACCCGCTATCTTGAGGAAGTGCGGAAAACCTATCTGCATGAAATCGGGCATTACCTCGGCCTCGATGAAGACGACCTTGCCGCCCGGCATCTCGAATAGATCAGCCCGCGCCGAGCTGCGCTGCGGGTATGGAATTCATTTTCGATCCTGAAACTTCAGGGATATCCAATTTATACTTTGCAATTCCCGGCAATAAAGACCTATTAAATATGTATGGAGTTTACGGGGGTGAAGGATGCGGGAGATTTGAGTTCATGAAGATATTGGTCACAGGTGGAACCGGGTTTACCGGCAAGGCATTGGTGAAACGCTTGCTTGATGACGGGCACACGGTCACCGCGCTCGATTACAAGGAAGGTATTCGCACCCAGGAGCTGCGTGACTGGGGGG
>JAUIHQ010000377.1 GCA_030432155.1 bacterium
CCATGATATAGCCGCCGCGAAGCTGAGGACGGGGAACAAACCCGACAAGAATTTCCCCGGCCGGAAGATTGATGGCCGGAAACGGCG
Organism: bacterium; assembly: GCA_030432155.1. Classification (GTDB taxonomy): domain Bacteria; phylum Verrucomicrobiota; class Kiritimatiellia; order CAIVKH01; family CAIVKH01; genus JAUIHQ01. The sequence goes on from JAUIHQ010000377.1 coordinate 88, forward strand.
TGGAAATAAATACACCCCACGCGCCGCTGAACGGCATGTCCATATCCATCCCGTCAAAATCGGCTCCCTGCTCCGGGGCCACCAGGAGTTTCATCCGGGATGTTCCGGGCTGGGTATGATGCACCACCACCCGGTACCGTCCCGGTTCCTTCACCCTGATCTTCCAGAACGGCGCATCGCGTTCATCACTCCAGTACGCCAGATTGCCGTAGAGCGTGTTCAACTTCAAATGCCCCAATGGGCGGTCAAGCCGCAATCCGTCCGGCGCATCGGACACGATGGCCGACCCTTCGGCATTCAGGTAGAAAACGCCGTCGGGCTGGGACTCGATCGCAGGCACGGGTTCCATCACCGACCGGACCTCTGACGCCCGGTCAAACCCCGGTGTCTGAGCCATGGTAGCGGTGATGCTGGGCAGTAAGAGTCCGGCCCACACAAGCCGGGACCGGATAGTCGATATCATGGGGTCACTCCTCGTCTGAACGAATGATGCGGAAGTAACGGCTCGGTCCGTCATCGCTTCCGGTTGTGTCGAATTCTACGTGGCGCTGGATGGCGACATTGGTCCGCAGATTCACCCAGTCGGCTTGGCCGTTGAGGTTGGTGCCGTACTGAAGGATGTAAGGCACACCATCATCCCCGGGGGTTCCGAACATCATTCCGCCGTCCATGCCTTCGGACACGGTGTAAACGACCGGGTATGGCGGGGCAAGACCGATGCCGCCCCGCCGCACGGACCGGACTTCTTCCAGGGTGAGGACACGGCTGTAGATCCGCACGTCGTCCATGGTTGCACTCGGTGTGCGTTCGAGAGCCGTTCGCGCCGTACCGCCGACCCGCATCTCGAAGCCTGAGGTTTCCACCGGGCCCTGGTTGAGCGTCTGGTCGGCTCCAACCTGAACGACCTCCCCGGTGACCGAACCGATGTAGAAGCGGACGTTGCCCGCGGTTTCCTGGCCGTCATAGGAGACGGCGAGGAAGATCCATGCATCGCCTGCCGACAGAGGCGCGGGGGTGCGGACACTTGCGGTATCGACCTCCAGCAGCACATCAAAGGCATTGCGGCTGAATTCGGGCGTGCTCTCAACGATGTACCAGTCAATCCCGCGATTGCTGTTGTCGTGCATACCGAGAAATCGATCGAATTCATTCGGATCGGCCAGAAGCCTGACCCACATGGAAAGCGTGAAGGACTGGAGGTCGGCAAGTTTGGCCGGCACCGTGGCCGAAACATAATCCTGTACGCTGTCGCCGAACAGCCGCAGGGCCCCGGCGGTCGCGCTTCCCGGGGTGTCGCCGGTCCGCGTGGCGCCGTTTGCAAACGTGCCGTCGGCGGGATTGCCGCTGCCGCTGTCGAGGGCCGGCGATGTCCCGGATGAGGCTTCGTCGAAGGTATAGCGCAGATCCGCCCGGGGGCTGTAGTCGGCCGGGAACTCACGGTACGAAGCGGTCAGGACGGTCGTGGCATTGGAAACGATCTCAACATGGGCCAGATGATCCGGAGGCAGCCAGCCTGCGACCGAAGCGAAGGTCAGGGTGTGCACTCCGACCGGCAGATTGGAAACCACCGCACCGCTATTCTGCCATGATATATCGGTCCCGGTTGGGGAACGCCATTGTGCGCCGGCATCCCGCGCCGCCTGGGGATCCAGGAAGACCTGAAGGTTCCCGGTGACCGGTGCAACCGGTTCGGTATCGGAGAGCACGATGTCATCCGCCATGGCCGGCCCGGTGAAACGTACACCGTGAAGACGATGACGAATCGTGCTCTGATTCGCGCAGAGGAACCAGGTACCGGTGGGTGACGGCGTCATGTCCTCCGGCTGATTGTAGGCCAGCGACGAGGTCAGAGGACCGAGGTCGTTCACACGGATCTGGAACATGGAACGGCTCCGCGTTTCATTGGTATAGGCCATGCGGACTTCCACCCTCGCCCACGGCCCGTTGGTCAGAAACACCCCGAGGCCGGATACGACATTGGAGTAACCGCCATCGTCCATGCCGTGATACACAAGAAACTGCATGTCTCCGCCCTGGGCCCATGCCGCCTGAATCGTCGGTTGCTGATCGAGCATCGATTTGAGGTCTTCACCGACCGGTTCCAGCCGGACCATACCGTCGAACCAGACATCCCGTTGATTTCCGGTCTGTTGAACCTCGAGGCTCAACGCCGGTTCAGCCTGAAGAATTTTGAGGTGCGGGGACGACAACAGCGGAGGATGAACTCCCGGGACAAATGCATAGGTTAACGGCAGTACCAGCCCCTGACTCAGGCGTGACCCGGTCCAGCCGTTTGAACCGACCACCGAGCTCCCGTCAGGATAGGCTTCAAACGAATCAGCCACGGGAAGGAAGGCAGCGGTATTGGCTTGAACCTCAATCTGCACCACAACCTGCGTGGTATTTCCGTATGTATCGTCCACTTGAAGGGTCCAGGTGGACAGCCCGATATCCGCCCCATCCGGTTCCCCCTCCAAGCGACCGTCAGGCTGAAGGGACAACCAGCCAGGCAGATCGACCGACGAGAACACGAGATTGTCATGGGGCAGATCACCATCGGTCACGATGACTCCGTTGCCGACCGATTCGGAGTACCGTGCGTAGGCCGTGGCCGGCGGCAAGGACGTCATCGCGACGAGCGGACCTGCCGACAGGGTTGTGAAATGACCGATATCGGACCATGCGGTACCGGCATCGTTGGACGCCTGAACCCTGAATACGTAGCCGGTCGCGGGAAGAAGGCCGGAAACATCGAAGTATACCGGACCTTCGACGGCATGGATCGGACCGGATACGGCATCCCACGACGATGTGCTTCGACCCCACTGGAAGATCAACTCGGCCGCCGTGCCCCCGGTCAGGGTTCCATGGAGCCGTGCTGAGCGGTTGCTTACCAGGGTAGCCGAACCAACCGTGACCAGAGGCACATCCACGCCGGTGCCTGACACCGAAAACACAAAGGGTTGGTCGGCGCTGCCGTCATGGGCGAGGCTGATCTGTGAGGTATGTACACTGGTTGATGTTGGATCAAACGAAATGGTGAAGGTTGTGGTTTCCCCGGGATCAAGGACCGGGTCAGCGACATCGGCGTTGAGCGTGATGGACGCATCACCGGAAACAGCCGCCAGAGGGGAGCCGGTCAGCGTGACGGTCACCG
>JAUIHQ010000378.1 GCA_030432155.1 bacterium
TGCATTCACAAGGATGACCGAGGCGTCTTCTCGCCGAAGGCTGATGCGGCTGCCGTTGGCTTCCACGGTAATGGGATCCCCGAGCGGGGCCACGGCGATCACCCGCACCTCGACGCCGGGAAGCAGTCCGAAGGCCATCAGCCGCTGGCTGATGACGGAGGAGGCTTCAAGGGAACGGATGGTTGCGGTCCTGCCGACCGGAATGGTGCCGAGGTGCATGGCCGTCACGAATCAATTCGTGCTGTTTGGGGCGCGGTTCATGCAGCAGGCTTTGCCGCCCGGGCAGTGAACACAAACGGCTCGAAGCAGTTGACGGTGAAGAGCGATGCAGGCGCCGTCGCACCGAATCATCGACATGTTCGCATGGCGGATCACCTCGATGTTCGCACCTTCATTGAAACCAAGGCGGCGAAGTGTGCAGGCGGATTCATGATCCTCATCAATGCCGAGCACCAGGCCGTGCGACCCTTCAGGCAGACGATCCAGCGTTCCCAATTCCTGCGAATGTGCGTCAAAAATCATGTGTTTATACCTGATCTACGGAAGGAAAATACGCCACACAGAATGGACAGTCAATATGCAAATGGTTGATATGTAAAACAAATGTTTTGTGATCACTTACCTTGTCTGGTTTAGGTTTCGGGTTTCAGGTGTCAGGACGTGTAAGCCCTTTTCATTCAGCAAGTCATGGTGTGTGTGCCTCAACCATTCTTTAAGAGCACCCTACGCCACATGGCATACCGCCCGACACCCGAAACCTTCTCAGATGGGTTTTTATTGACAAAACCAACTTTGGTCGATAGTGGATGATACTTTGAGGATTCAAAGTGCCGTCGAGTACCGTTGAGAACTATGTAAAGCAAATGTATCTCCTCGAACAGGAGCTGCAGCCGGATCTTGTCCCCATGGGGAGGATGGCAGCTTCTCTGGGCATTACCCCGGGCACGGCCACCACGATGGTGAAGGCTCTCGCCGAATCGGGCCTGGCGGACTATGAGCCAAGGTCGGGGGTGCGCCTGACCGAAGGCGGGCGCCGTCTCGCTCTCCATGTGTTGCGTCGTCACCGCCTCGTCGAGGCCTTCCTGGTGAAAACGCTGGGGCTGGACTGGTCGGAGGTGCATGAGGAAGCGGAGCAGCTTGAGCATGTGATTTCGGATAAGGTGCTGGAGCGGATCGATGTGTATCTCAATCGGCCGCGACGTGATCCCCATGGCGATCCCATTCCCGATGGCCGGGGACGGATTGATGAAGCCCGCGAACCGACATTGAACGACTGCAGCCTGTCTTCGCCCTGGGTCGTGGTCCGGATCCATGACCAGGAACCGGAATTTCTTCAATTCGTGGAACGGATCGGGCTGACGCCGGGGGGGCGGGTTGAGGTATGCAGCCGTGACCGGATCGCTGATGCGGTTACGTTCCGGAACCACCACGCGAAAGAGATTTCCGTAAGTACTGCGGTGGCGGCCAAGATCGCCGTGGCAGCGCCCCCCAATGACGTGGACACACAAGGAGGTACAAAATGAAGGTTGGCTGGTTTTCAAGATGGATTCAGACGAAGGCCGCCCTGGCCGTTTTTTCGTGCATGGTGATCTCCGCACCGGCCGCAGACCGCTCCTACACGGTAACCGCCACCGTGGGCATGGTGGCGGATGTGGTGCGAGAAGTCGCGGGACCTCATGCCGAAGTGACCGCCTTGATCGGGGAAGGCATTGATCCTCACCTGTACAAGCCGACCCGGGGCGACGTAACAACGCTTCTCCGCAGCGACATCGTTTTCTATTCCGGCCTGAAGCTGGAAGGCAAGATGGGGGATGTCCTCGAAAAAATCGCCGCGCGGCGTCCGGTTCATGCCGTGACCGAGGAAATTGATGCATCGTATCTCCTGCACCCCGACGGTTCGGAGGGACACGCCGATCCCCACGTCTGGATGGATGTCGGAGCTTGGGTCCATACCGTGGATATCGTGGAAAGAGCGCTGACGGATTTTGATCCCGCCAACCGCGAGGACTATGCCCGCCGGGCCGCCGCCTTCCGGGAGCGGCTTCGTGAGCTTGATGAATATGCGCGCCGCGTGACCGCGACCATTCCGGAGAAGCAGCGGATACTCATCACCGCTCACGATGCCTTCAATTACTTCGGTCGGGCCTACGGTCTTCGCGTACTGGGCATCCAGGGCCTTTCCACTGAATCGGAGGCGGGGCTCGATGACATCAATCAGCTCGTGGACCTGATCGTCGAGAATGATGTGCGGTCGGTGTTTGTGGAAACCAGCGTGGCGGACAAGAATGTGAAGGCTCTGATCGAAGGCGCGGCGGCGCGCGGCGGTTCGGTCTCGGTCGGCGGTACCCTGTTCTCCGATGCCATGGGGGAATACGGAACGTACGAGGGCACATACATCGGGATGCTGGACCACAACGCCACTGTGATCACCCGCTCGCTGGGCGGCGAGGCGCCGCCGCGAGGCATGCAGGGTCGGCTGAAGACCCCGGAAGGAGACGCACGATGATTGAATCCGTTACCATGCCGACCCCGGCGACCGGGGATGAACACTCCGCGGATGTCCCGGTTTCGGTGCATGACGTCACCGTGGCCTATTACCGCAAACCCGTTCTCTGGGATGTGGATCTCGACCTTCCGGAAGGAAAGTTGATCGGCATCATCGGTCCGAATGGAGCGGGGAAGAGCACCTTGATCAAGGCCATCCTCGACCTGGTGCCGGCGGCCTCGGGGCGCATCCGGATTTACGGCCGCCCGTATAAACGCCAGCGACACCTCGTTGCCTATGTTCCCCAGCGGGAAAGCGTGGACTGGGATTTCCCGGTCAGCGCCCTGGATGTGGTGACGATGGGCCGCTACCGGAGTCTCGGCTGGTTCCGCCCGGTGATGCGCACCCAGCGGGAGGAAGCGATGGAAGCCCTGGCCCAGGTCGGGATGGAGGATCTCGCCCACCGCCAGATCAGTCAGCTTTCCGGCGGCCAGCAGCAGCGGGTATTTCTCGCCCGGGCGCTCGCGCAAAAAGCTGATATCTACTTTATGGATGAGCCGTTTGCGGGCGTGGATGCTTCCACGGAGAAGGCGATTGTCGAATTGCTGCGCACCTTGCGCGAAGCGGGCAAGACCGTAATCTCGGTTCATCACGATTTGCAGACCGTGCGCGACTATTTTGACTATGTCATCCTGCTCAACATGCGGGTGGTGGCCGCGGGGCCGACCGAGACCGTATTCCATCCCG
>JAUIHQ010000379.1 GCA_030432155.1 bacterium
CGAGCAGCGGACTGCTCGCTTCATAAGCGCCTTTGAGCGAAACGTTTTTCGCTCAAAGGCTTCGACGCGGTGCTTACGCACCTCGCTCAGGGTTAGCCCTGAGCGGAAGCGACACAAGTCGCTGGAGCCCGAAGGGCGAATGTTGCACCCTGCAGATGCAACATTCGGGCGAACCCCTCACCCCCGCCATCCTTCGCCTTCGACCTGCTCCTGCTCGTAATCGTACTCGTCATCCTGATCATAATCTCGACAAAGCTTGCGACAACGCTTCCGACAGAGTCGGTCATTTTCCCGCTCAACTCCGCACATCCCGTCACGGGAATTCGAAGCGCCGGCACCGTGCCCGAAGCACCGATCATGCAGCAATCGGTCTCCATCGCATTTCCGAACGCACGGTCCGGGCTGAACATTTCACCCTCACCCCCTGTCTATCCCCACTGTAGCCATTGAAATTTCACCTTGGAGAGGGGATAGTAGAATCATGAAACCATGGATTTGGATACTGGCGGCAACGGTTGCCGTAACAACGGGAGGTATGCAGGCGATGGCGGAAGAACAGGAGGGACCGATCCGGGTCTGGGATCCGGCGAAGGAGAAAATTGTGGAAACCGAAACCATCGTCAAAAACGATAAGGAGTGGAAAGAAGTATTGACGCCTGAGCAGTACCGGATTCTGCGCAAGCACGGAACGGAACGCGCCTTCTCGGGTAAATATGCCGATACCAAGGATCAGGGTATGTATACCTGCGCGGCTTGCGGTCTGGCACTGTTTTCCTCGGAAACCAAATTCGATTCCGGTACCGGCTGGCCCAGTTTCTGGCAACCGGTGAATGCGATGAACATCGGGACCTCCACCGACTATTTGCTTGGCCGTTTCATGCCCCGGACCGAGGTGCACTGTATCCGGTGCAAAGGCCATCTGGGTCATGTGTTTGACGACGGTCCGGCTCCGACCGGCCTGCGCTATTGTCTGAATTCCGCCGCTCTCGATTTCAAGCCCTCCGAACCGTGAAGCGTACCGGGAGGCGGGAACCCGACAGCCGGCCGGCTCTGACAGCTCTGGCCTATTCCGATGGTTTGACCATCCCGGTCGTCGGGCGCCGTCATCGCCGGGCCCGCCGCCTGATCGTCCGGGTGAAATCCGGTCAGGGCGCCGTGGTGACCATGCCCTGGCGTTCCTCGATCAAGGCGGCCAACGAATTCGTGAATCGCCATCGCGATTGGATCTGTTCGCAATGGGTTGCAACCAATCATGCACGGCTGACGATATGGCGTGAAGGAGCGGAGCTGCTGGTGCATGGACAATTGACCCGCATCGAGCGAATATCCGCCGGTCCATCGGTCTATGGCCGGATCGGACCGGTGATGTGCCGGGTGGATGGAAGGGACGACGATCTGAAACCACGGCTCGAACCGGCTCTGCGAATGTACGCCCGATCGTGGTTAATGGGGCGGCTTCGGCAGCACGCAGACCGGCATGGACTGAAACCAGGAGCGGTGACGGTGCGAAATCAGCGTTCACGCTGGGGTTCCTGTTCCTCCGCAGGCACGATCTCGCTGAATTGGCGATTGATTCAAGCGCCCGAGGCCACCGCGGATTATGTCATCCTTCATGAACTGACTCATCTCGACCATCTCGATCATAGCCCGGCATTCTGGCATGCCCTCGAAGGGCGATGCCCCGACTACCGCGATCATGAGCAGTGGCTTAAATCCTGCGAATCCCTCCCCGGCATGCTCCCGCATGCGCAGCCCTGACTCGCGGACAACGCAGTCGTTTATTGATCCAACATGCACGAGTCCGACAGTCGAAACGAAACTGGTTGATCCGGGTCAATCTTCGCTCTTCTGGTCGGGTTTGCCGTCTCCGCACCCCTTCAGGTAATCCCGTCCGGTGCGGGCAAGGTGCTGCTGGGTATCGAGAATGCTGGTCAAGTCCGGGATGACCGATTGATGCCAGCGTTTCCGCAGCGACCGGTAATGCAGCAGCCAATGCAGCGGCGACGCGGGTTGCATGTTGTGCAGGTCCGATATGACTCGCTCCGTTCTCGCCAGTTGTCCTTCCACTTCACCCACGATACGGCGGATCTCATGCAACCGGTGTGCAGCCGCTTCTTCGGCGAGGCGCTTTCCTTCCTCCAGGTTTTGAGCCTGGTGCCGGAGATATTCCTTCTCCTTCAGCATGTGCATGACGTACCGGTTGTGTTCGCTGATGGCACGTGCCGAAGATTCCTGAATGGTCCACTGTCCCGGCGAACCCCAGGCTTCCCCGGTTGAAAAGGCCCGGTACAGTTCCTGTTGGTAGGTTGTCGACGCCTGTTGCCACGTCTCCTCATCCGCTTCCGAATGGGCAAGAGTTGGATCGATCCAGGATGCAAGCTTCTCCTCGTCCGGTATGCTGAGCGAGTTTCCCCAGGCATCAGCAATCCGTCGGGCGGCTGTCGCCGGAGACCGCATAAGCTCGCGGTGATCGATCAACAGCACCGGAAGATCCTGGCTGGATCGGATGATGCACACGGTTTGCACTTCCCAGAAGGCGAGGGCGGTGTGAATAGAACAGTCACCCCTTCGCTGCATCGATGACGCGATGTCCATCGGATGGCGAACCGGAACCAGAACGTGCGCGTTGGACAAAAGCGGCAGCCAGAAAGGGAGCGTAATGCAGAGTCGGGGATCCTTGGTGGCCCATACCGGCCCGTGACGTTCCAGCTCGGTTAGGATGGAGGCAGCTTTCTCCCGACAGGCCGCGAGCCGGTCTTCGTCCACCCATTCCACATTCAGTCCCGAATGTGTGATGATATCCATCCCTGCGGCGTGGAGAAGCTCGGTGTTCACATCGATAACGTCATTGCGCTCCATGAACCCCTTGGGATTATTGATATGGGGTGGAGCCAGCTCCTCATCCCTGCCCAGCCAGGCTCCCATCAATCGGACAAGGCCGGCAAGGGCGGATGATCCCGAGCGATGATGCCCGAGGATCACGATCTGGAGGGGCGTATCCTGCATATCATATCCGAGGCAGCGAGAGATTGATAACCGCTGCAATCATCTGTATGAGAGTACATAAACCGTTGAAACGCTGTTGACAAGCGCTCAGGCTGGTTATAATCTACAATCCCGATTGATGTAGTAGAGATTATGAGTGCGGGTACGCTTGCCAAGCTTGCCCGATGTAATTCGTTTGTAAGGTTGTTGTTATGCATATTCCGCCCATAGAGCGGGGCGCGG
>JAUIHQ010000380.1 GCA_030432155.1 bacterium
ATGTTTCCCCCCTTGACCCCAATCGCGATGCTTACCTCATCGATGCAAACGCCCGGTTCACGAGTTGCGTGTTTTGATAAGAAGGACAGAACCCGCTGACTTCGAATGATCCCCTCGGTGATCGATTGCCTCCAGTCATCCCCGGCCTTGATGGCTGAGCGGTCACACCACACATCGTGACCGCGTGCAGCAAGATCGGATTGGATGCGTCGCACCAGAACCTCGTTCTGGTCATGGCCATAACTTAAAAAGATCCGCAGGCCGGAATGCGTGGCGGAAAGCGGAAAGCGCTGCCCGCAGGCGTTGCACACACACATGCCTGCCCGGCCTTCTTCATGAACCAGATTTGACCGGCACGAAGGACAGAATACATCGCCTGTCGGGATGGCACTCACCTATCACTCTTTATGATGTAAACGCCATGAACTCACGAACTTTTCAGCACCCATGATGAATCCGTCGATGGGTATAGCCTCCCGAGGACGGCGCGGGACTCTCCGGACGGGGCGTCGCCCGTGCAACCATCGGGATTAAAAATTTTTACTAAAACGCTTTACATTTCTGGTCGTCATGCATATACAGCATTTCGTGATCTTTGAAAACGGTGCGGGATCAAGCCTCCCCCTGAACCGCACCATCGGACCACGCAGGGTGCTCGACGGATTTCCGCCGGCGTCTTCGGACCCGGCTGTTTTCCAGGGTTTGGAAAAACGAAACCTTCGTTTTCCAACCTCTGGAAATGGGTTGCCCCACACAACCCGAATGTGAGTACCCCCGCCGCCGCGAGCCAGTCCCCCGGGGCGCCAGCCCTTTGGCTCGCGGCGGCTTTTTCTTGTTCTGACCATAATAAATGGTCATTCTTCCATTGGGGTATGTAAGATGAAAACCATGTCGGTCACCGCATTCAAAGCGCGAGCGTTGCAAATCATGAAGGATGTATCGAAAACCAAAGAACCAGTACGGGTAACCCGGCATGGCAAGCCCATCGCCGAGGTGGTTCCCTGTTCGGGGAAGAGGCCTTCCCCAGGCTTACTGGCCGATACGCTTGTTTACGAAAAAAACCTCGTTGATCCCGTTGCCGATAAGGACTGGGAAGCCGCCGAGTGAGGGTCGTTCTCGACACGCACACATGGATCTGGTGGCACATGATACCAGACCAGTTGTCAGCCAAGGCTCGGCGCACCATTGAACAGGCCGGAACGGAGGGCGAGTTGCTGCTTTCGGCGATTTCGCTGTGGGAATTCTGCAAGCTCGTGGAGAAACAACGCCTTGGAATCAGTTGCTCTCCGCAGGTCTGGCTGGACAAGGCCATGGATATGCCACGCCTCAGGACGGTTCCCCTGAGTGCGGCGATTGCCCTCGCATCAACCACATTACCCGGATCGTTTCATGGTGATCCCGCCGACCATATGATCGCCGCTACCGCACGGCAGGAGAATGCTGTGCTTGTATCCAAGGACCGCCGCATGCGGTCTTACCGTCACATTCGTTGCATCTGGTGACATCCGCGGATTGACGACTGCGGCCCGCGAGCCCATGATGCATGTGCGCACAGGGTGGGAAGGGGTTCGTGAAGGTTTGGCGGTTGATCGTTTGTCTGCTGTGTCTCGCGTTGTCGGCGCGGGCGTCGTCCCTGTCGATCACCCGGACCGACCAGGGGCTTCGGATGAAGGCGGTGGATGCGGACCTGTATGACATTCTCGCGAGGATCCAGGATCTCTCCGGCATCCGCCTCGATACCGCAAGCATTTCCAACCGCACCATTTCCGCATCGTATCGACCGATGCCGGTGGATGAACTCCTGGCCCGGCTCGGGGTGAATTTTGTTCTGTATTACGAGCGGCCGGAGGGGAATGACGATTACAAGCTGGCGGGCGGAAGCCTGTTTGAGGGGATCGGCGAAGGCATGAACAGTGCACTGCTCCAACGCATCCTCGAACATATCCGCAACCTGCACGACGACGAAATTCCGTTCAACGCCCTCGAAAGCATGAACGCCCTTTACCAGCTCGGAGACGAGGCGATCCCGGTGCTGGAGCAGACGCTCTCTACCGGCGACTACCAGGCGCAGCAGATGTCGGCCCAGATTCTGTCCTGGCTGGGCGACCGGTACCCGGCCTCGGATCGATTCCTCGAGGTGTTGATCGAAGGATTGAAAGACGACGACTTCCCCGGCGGATATAACCACGCTACCGGTGAACGGCTGCCCTACACCCATATCAGCAACGCCCGTACCGGGTTGGAGTATTTCCGGCGTCATCCCGATGCGGTCAATCGTATGGAGGGGCGGCTGGCCGGAGCCCTTGATAGCGATGACGGGCAGCAGCGACTCATCGCCGCCTCCCTTCTTGCCTCCGCGGGCAAGTCCTACTACACCGATCGCCTGGTCCGTGTACTTGCTCCGCACCTTGCCGACAACAGCCTTTCGTCCGACGGAGCCATCGCCTATGAAGCGCTGATTCATCTCGGGACCGTTGCCCGGCCCGCTCTTGCCGCCACCCTGGAACACGCCGATGCCCAGCAGACGGAATACATCAACCGCATGTTTTCGACCTGGGACCGGGGCTATCGATCCACCCAGCCCTATTACCCGCCGGCCAGCATGCATGACTGGGTACCGGAGAACTTTCCCGACCGGGATGGCAACTATCGCATCCCCAAGGTTGTCGAAGATGATGCACCGTTTCGATATACCGTTGGTCCCGGCGACACATACGAAAGCATCGCCCGCGCCTTCCTGATTCCGGTGGATTCCGTCCGGATAGAGAACGGCGTCCGTGATCCGGCCGAGGTTCCGGAACCGGGAACAAGCATTATCGTTCCGTGGGAATGAAGAGGGCCGTCCCGCAGTGGCGGGACGGAACTTTCAACGTTCAATGGGTTCGACAACCACCCAATCCGGCAGCGCTAACGATGACGACTACGGCCTTGCATGCCGGTCGTGGGAAGCCTGGAGCGTCTAAATAAAACCGTATCCTTTTCATCGCCGACTTCGACCCTACTCGTACACATACTTATACACACTGATCGGGGGGCATGTACGACATTTTTGAAGCCGCTCTAGCCCAAGTTCGACAGTTACGCGACCGAAATTGCCGATTTGCTAAGGAACTCGGTTACTGACCCCCGATTTTCTCCACTACATTTTGGATCGTTTT
>JAUIHQ010000381.1 GCA_030432155.1 bacterium
TCCGATCCTGAGATCATGCATTTCACCAGGAGACGGATATGACCCACAAAGAACCGGTACGCGTGTGGCGCGAGGCGCTGGATATCCCCACCTATGATATCGGCGAACCCAATCCCAACCCGATGTTTCTGGAAAAGCGAGTGTACCAGGGCAGCAGCGGTGCGGTGTATCCCCATCCGGTGATCGAATCGGTATCCGACACAAAAGCCATGCGGACCTGGACGGCGGTGTTTCTTGAGAATCGCTGGCTGAAAATCATGGTGCTGCCCGAACTGGGCGGGCGGGTCCAGATGGCGATTGATAAAACGAATGATTATCCGTTTGTGTATTATAACCGGGTCATCAAACCTGCCCTGGTAGGGCTGGCGGGTCCATGGATCAGCGGGGGGATCGAGTTCAATTGGCCGCAGCATCACCGCCCCAGTACGTATAAGCCGGTATGTTGGCGGATTGAGAAGGGAGATGACGGGAGTGCCGTGGTCTGGTGCGGGGAAATTGAAGCGATGTTCCGGACCCAGGGGGTTCATGGTTTCCGGTTGTATCCCGATCGTGCATATCTTGAAGTTGATGTTCGACTCTATAACCGGACCGACGTCCCTCAGACGTTTCTCTGGTGGGCGAATCCTGCTGTTCATGTCAACGACGACTACCAGTCCGTATTCCCGCCCGATGTTCATGCGGTGATGGATCACGGCAAGCGGGCGGTTTCTTCGTTTCCGGTTGCCACCGGCGAGTACTACAAGGTCGACTATGCCCCGGGAACTGACATCTCACGGTACAAGAACATCCCGGTTCCGACATCCTACATGGCGTATCATTCCGATTACGATTTCGTCGGCTGTTACGATCATGCCCGGCAAGCCGGCATGCTCCATGTGGCGAATCATCACGTGGTCCCGGGAAAGAAACAGTGGACATGGGGAAACGGGGAGTTCGGACATGCCTGGGACCGGCAACTAACCGATGAAGACGGTCCTTATATCGAGCTTATGTGCGGTGCATTTACCGACAACCAGCCTGACTTCTCATGGCTGATGCCGGGGGAGGAAAAGAGATTCTCGCAGGTGTTCATGCCCTACAAGGAAATCGGTCCGGCATCCAATGCATCGAAAGAGGGTGTGGTTTCGATGGCAATGGACGAAGGGGCTGCCCGCCTCGGGGTGTATGTCACCCGTCCTGGAACCTATACGCTGGCCTTGTTCCGCCGGCGCTCCGATTGTTTCCACATCCTCAATCATAAGAACATGAAGGTCCGGGCGCCTGACTCGCTCTGTCGTGACGAGGCGGATCTTTACTGGTCAATGGAGATCGAATTATCGCCGGAGATCGTCTGGAAGGGAGTGGTGGAGATTCCCGTCGAAGTGCCGGAACGGGATTGGGTCTTGGATGTCGTTTGTGGCGAAAAAACGGTAGTTTCCTGTCGGATTCCTCCCGATGAAGAAGCAGACCCGCCCGCACCGGCGACCCCGGCTCCGGCTCCCGGCCGTATCGCCTCGAATGAGGAGTTATACCTGAACGGACTGCATCTCGAGCAATACCGTCATGCCACCTACGAACCGGAGCCATATTACCTTGAGGCATTGCGTCGCGACCCCGGGGATGCCCGGTGCAATACGGCCATGGGGTTGCTTTGCTACCGCCGCGGAGCCTTCCGCGAAGCCGAAGATTTCTTTCGAGCCGCAATCGATCGGCTGACCCTCCGGAATCCGAATCCCGAATCCGGTGATGCCTGCTATTATCTCGGCCTGACCCTGAAAATGCAGGCGATGCATCTTGGCGATCGTGACAGGCGAGATGCGCTGCTGCATGCCGCGTATGACACGCTCTACAAATCGGTTTGGAACCATGCCTGGCAGGCATCCGGATACCTTGAGCTCGCCCGCATTGATTCCATGATAGGACGTTATGCCGAGGCCCTTGAACATCTCGAGGCATCCCTTTCCATCAACGGAAGGCACCTCAAGGCCGTGGAGTTAATGGCCGCGCTTTTGCAGAAACTGGGCAGGGCCGAGGAAGCAGGGAAATGGCGAGACGCTCATTCCGGGGCGGATCCACTGGCGCTTACCCTATGGCATCCACGGAATCGTGAGGGTGTACCGGAAGAAGGAGCAGGAAACCGGTCCGCCTGCCAGGTTGAAGTCGGGCTTGATTATCTCCATGCCGGGCTGTGGGACGAGGCGGATGATGTGCTGGCGGGCAGCCACGACTTTATGGTTCCCTATTTCCGCGGATGGCTATGCATGCTGAAGGGGGACGAGGACGCTGCTTCCGTGCGATTTGAAGAGGGGGCCATCCAGGACCGCACCTGGGCCTTCCCCAACCGGTTGGAGTGTGTGCCGGCGCTGACCATGGCACTGGCGCGATACCCCGGTGATGCATCCGCTGCCTATGCACTCGGCAATTTTCTGTATGCGCATCGCCGACATGACAAAGCGATGGAGGCATGGAGTCAATCCATTCAATCGGATCCCTCCTTTCCAACAACTCACCGCAATCTCGCGCTTGCACTGGTGAATACCCGGGGAGATCTGGATGGAGGGGAGGGTGAGTTGGCGACCGCGTTCAGGCTCGGGTCGGGTGATGCACGGGTACTGTTCGAGTGGGACCAGTTGCGCAGGAAGCGCGGCGATGAACCCGCGAAACGACTCGAGACACTGGAGGCACACCTGGAAACGGTTTTCCTGCGTGACGATCTCACGGTGGAGTACATCGCGTTGCTCAATCATGTTGACCGCCATCAGGATGCGCTTGGGATTCTATGCAAGCGTCCATTCCATCCCTGGGAGGGAGGAGAAGGAAAAACAACGGGCCAATATATTCGGGCTCGAATGCTGGCGGCCCTTGCGGCTTCTACCAGGGGCGAGTATGAAGAAGCCCTGCATCATCTAGAAGAGGCGCGACGCTATCCCGCCAACCTGGCTGAAGGCAAGCTGTCCGGAGCATGGGAAAATCATGTGCTTTATCTGGCCGGAAGCATGCTGGGCGCTCTGGGTCGTATTTCGGATGCGGAGGCGATGTATCGCCAGGCCGCGGAAGGTCCTTCCGAACCGGTATCTGCGATGTACTACAACGACCGGCCTCCCGAACTGATCTTCTTTCAGGGGCTTGCACGGATGGCGCTGGGCGATACGAGCGGCGGAGAGCTCCGC
>JAUIHQ010000382.1 GCA_030432155.1 bacterium
CGCCCGATCAGGTTCATCACCATGTCCTTCGAGGTGGAGCCGGGCTTCAGCTTGCCTGTGAATTCAACCTTGAAGGTCTTGGGTTTCGTCTGGCGCAGCGTCTGCGTAGCCATCACATGTTCAACCTCGGAGGTACCGATGCCGAACGCGAGGGTGCCGAACGCGCCGTGGGTCGACGTGTGGGAGTCACCGCATACCATGGTCAGTCCGGGAAGGGTGATGCCTAGCTCGGGACCGATGATGTGCACAATACCCTGATTATCGCTGTCCAGGTCATACAGCTTCACCCCGAAATCCTTGCAGTTCTTGCGCAAGGCTTCGACCTGGGCGCGGGAGATGGGATCGACGATGTTGTCCCGGTCGTCGGTGGGTACATTGTGGTCCATGGTTGAAAAGGTAAGTTCCGGGCGCCGGATGGTACGGCCGGACATGCGGAGACCTTCAAAGGCTTGGGGGCTGGTGACTTCGTGCACGAGGTGCCGGTCGATATACAGGAGCGTCGTCCCGTCTTCCATCACCTTGACCACATGTTTTTCCCAGATTTTTTCAAACAATGTCTTTGCCATAATCATTCACCACTACTTGTTGTCCAACAGGAGTTTCCGCACGATGAACCGTGGTGCGGGAAAGGTGATAGCGCGACCGAATCCGGCATGGCATCATCCTTTCCGTCCGCATCATCGCGAAAACGGAACCGCCTTTATAAAGCCGTGGAGCGGTTCAGATCAAGAGGATACGACGGCGGAGGCGGTGTTGCTACAGGGTTTGCGCCGGCCGAATATCCTGAAGCTGGAGAACCACGCGCGGAGGACCGAAGTAGGTATCGATCTTGAGTTGGCCCGCGACATCGAGAGGACCGTCGGGCAGGACATGATCCCCCATGCCGAATCCGATGGCATCCACGGAATCGGGGCCGATCCCGATGGACAGCTTGAGGTGGTTGGTGCCGACCACCCGGGGCCGACCGACAATCCGGACACCCGCAAGGCCCCACACCGGGGTCGGATTGCCCATGCCGAAGGGCTTCATCCGCTCCACCTGTTCCACGAATGCAACTTCGAGTTCCCGAAGGTTGAGCCATCCGTCGATCTTCTGCACCGGGCGAAGATCTTCGCCGCTCAAACAGCTTCGACAGTAGCCTTCAAACGCCGTCCGAAACGCATCGATGGCGGAAGGTTCGATCTCAAGTCCCGCCGCCGCGCTGTGCCCTCCGTATTTCACGAGGTAATCGGCACAGGCATCGAGCGCCTTTACGATGTGAAACCCTTCCAGGCTCCGGCAGGAACCCCTGCCCCGTCCGTCATCCTGGATGGCGATGACCACGGAGGGACGATGGTAGCGCTGGACCAGCCTCGACGCCACGATTCCGACCACACCGGGATGCCAGGCCGTATCGGCGGCCACGATGGAGAATGGCGGCGAATCTCCGGCAAACGAGCCGTCCATGGCTGCGGTGATGGATTCCACCGCTGCCTTCTCGATCGACCGCCGGTTGGCATTCTCCCGGTCGAGATGCAGAGCGATGTCGGCTGCCTCCTTCGCGTCTTCCGTCATGATCAGGGAAAGCGCACGTTGCGCATCACCAAGCCGACCTGCGGCATTGAGGCGGGGGCCGAGTTGAAATCCGACTTCATACGTGTCGATGGGTTTGGAGATGCCTGCAACCTCGGCGAGGGACCGCAGGCCGACACGGCGTTTCTCATTCAACTTCACCAGTCCCTGGGTGACGAGGATCCGGTTTTCACCGGTCAACGGTACAACATCCGCGATGGTCCCGAGGGCCACGAGATCCAACTCATCGCGGAGATCAATTCCATCCGGGGGTTCACCCGTCTTCTCCCGCAGCGATTTCAGCAGGGCGTGGCAGAACTTGAAGGTCACCCCCACCCCCGCCAGGTCGTGCAGCCCCGGGTCCGTTGCACGTCTTGGATTGACCACGGCAACCGCCGGCGCCAATTCGTCGGGCAGGCTGTGATGATCGGTCACGATGACATCCACACCCCGTTCCGCGGCCAGGCGGACGGCATCCACCGACCCGGTCCCGCAATCCACGGTGATGATGAGAGAAGGAGACAGATCGGACAGGCATCGTTCCAGTGCATCCACCGACAATCCATAGCCCTCTTCCATCCGGTGCGGAAGAAACGGCCGGGCATCCACGCCCAACCGCTTGAGCACCCCGGCCAGCAGCGCGGTGCTGGTCACGCCGTCCACATCATAGTCACCGAACACCGCCACTGTTTCGTGACGGTCAACTGCGGTCAGGCAGCGATTGACGGCATCCGCCATGCCGGGAAGCAGAAAAGGATCACCCAGGGCACTGAGCCGGGGGGACAGGAATGCCCCGGCGGCATCGGCATCGCAAATCCCTCGACTGACCAGGAGATGGGCCAGGGCCAACGGGAGGCCGACCGCACGGGCCAGCATGCCGGCAGCCGATGGATCCGACTCTTTTTCTACCCAGCGTTTTCCCGTCTGGACCGCATTCGGCAACGGTTACTTGGCCTTTGCCGGAACCGCTTCCGGAGCCGGTTCACGATGCCAGAGCATGGCGACCGGGGTGGCGATGAAGACCGTGGAGTAGGTACCGGTGATGATGCCGATGACGAGGGCCAGCGCGAAATCGTTGATGGCGCCGCCGCCGTAAACCAGCAGCGTGACAACCCTGATCAACGTGGTCAGCGAGGTCAGGATCGTCCGGCTCAGGGTCTGGTTGATACTGATGTTGCAGATTTCCTTGTAGGACTTGCCCTTCATCAGCTTCAGATCCTCGCGAATCCGGTCGAAGATGATGATGGTGTCGTTGACCGAATAACCGACGATGGTCAGAAGCGCGGCCACGATCGGCAGGCTGATCTGGCTGCCCAACAGGCAGAAAATACCGATGGTCATCAGGACGTCGTGAAAAACGGCCACGATGGCGCCGACGGCGAACGCGAACTCGAACCGGAACGACAGGTAAATCACGATTCCGATCATCGCGGCGATGATGGCGAGGATACCGCTGCGGGTAAGTTCCTCACCAACCTGCGGACCGATACTTTCGGTCTGGGCCAGCACGAATCCCTTGTCCGCGAACTCGGTCAGGATCAACTCGCGGGTCCGGTTTCCGTCCTCGTACCCGACGCGTACATCCAGCAATTCGGC
>JAUIHQ010000040.1 GCA_030432155.1 bacterium
GCCGCGGACATCAAGTTGATCTGGGATCTCAACCGGTGGACACAACTCGTCCGCATGGCCCAGGCGGCCTGGTTGGACGGGGATCGTGAAGCCGCCGGGACCGTTGCCTCGTGGCTGGAGGACTGGCACGAACACAATCCTCCGTATCGAGGGTGGAACTGGACGAGTGCGCTGGAAACCGGCATCCGCCTGATCCAGTTCTGCTGGCTGGACGCCCTCCTTGTCGGGTTGATCGATGCCTGCAGGTGGCAGGCGCTGCGGGACAACCTCGTACCCGCCCACGCCTCATACACCTGGCGCCACCGGTCATTCGGCTCATCCGCCAACAACCATTGGCTCGGTGAACTGACCGCGTTGATCGTGACATCGGCCCGGTGGCCCGACGCGGTACGTCACCTGCCGCCCCTGGCCCGGCTGCATGAGATGTTGGACGTCGAAGTGGAACGGCAGTTTCACCCCGACGGGGGAAATCGCGAACACGCGTTTCACTATCATCTGTTCAGTTTTGAATTTCTCATGCACGCGGTTTCAGCCCTGGCGTGCGCGGGGGAGTCCGTCTCGGCCTCCACCCGGGAACAGATCAAGCGGGCTGCATCATTTCTGGCGATCATGCAGTCGCCGGACGGCCGCTGGGATTATGGAGATTCGGATGATGCGGTTCTGGTTCCGTTCGGATTGTCGATTCCGGTGTCGACCCATGGCTGGGCGGAGTGGGTGCGGACGGGGAAGGACGCGGCAGGATATGGGGCGTGGCTGGGCGCCTCCCCGTATCAGGTCCCAACAGGCAATCTGCAGATCTTTTCCGACAGCGGATATGCAGTGATGGAGGACAAGGGTGTCCGGGTGCGGTTCGATGCATCTCCGCTGGGATTTCTGTCCATCGCCGCACACGGCCATGTGGATGCTCTCCATGCTTCGTTCTGGTTCCATGGTCAACCCCTCATCATCGATCCCGGCACCGGCGCCTATTACGGCGACCCGGGTTTGAGAAGTGATCTGGCATCCGCCGCCCGGCACAACGGTCCGGTTTGTGCCGACCGTGAACGAGCGTCAAGGGCCGGCCCCTTTTTGTGGAAAACGCACCATCCGGTCCCCAGGCTGCGAAGCCTCGGAGACCGCGCGGTGGAAGCGGAGCTTCGCGAAGATGAGCGGACATTCATCCGGTCGATCAGCATGGCCGATGATCGAATGTGGATCGTGGTCGACCGGATTCATGTA
Organism: bacterium; assembly: GCA_030432155.1. Lineage (GTDB taxonomy): Bacteria > Verrucomicrobiota > Kiritimatiellia > CAIVKH01 > CAIVKH01 > JAUIHQ01. The sequence continues at coordinate 1,219 of JAUIHQ010000040.1, forward strand.
TCCGGCGAGGTTCCGGTTTCCGTATGCTGGACGGCCGCGCCGGGTGTGCAGGTCGAGAAGGTTGATGGACGGTCCGTGATGCTGACCACGGAACAGGGCCGCTGCCGCATGTCGTTCGGCGGAGGGTGGGGTGAGGTGAATCTTGAACCGGATCTCCGGGTTTCGCCGTCATTCAGGGTTGTGTCCGCCGCGACGGGGGTTAGACTGTCCGCTCTTGTCAGGGGTTCGGCGAACCTCGAAACCCGGCTGGAGTTTGATGTATGAAAATCAGCATTTTCGGTCTTGGTTATGTCGGTGCGGTCACCATGGGCTGCCTGTCCCGCAACGGGCACCATGTGATCGGGGTCGATGTAAACGAAGAGAAGGTCGCAGCGCTGCGGAAGGGAACGTCCCCGATCGTGGAGCCGGGTCTGGCCGAAGCCATTGCCGAGGGACAGGCCGCCGGACGACTCGATGCCGTCACGGATCATGATGATGCCATCCGCCGCAGCGATGTCTCGATTGTTTGCGTGGGAACGCCCTCGCGGGACAATGGGGATCTCGATCTTCAGTATGTCGAGACCGTGGCCGGACAGATCGCCGAATCCCTCCGGGGTCTCGATAAGCACCACACGCTGATCTTCCGCAGCACCATGCTGCCGGGCAGTACACGAGGGCTCGCGGAGGGGCTTCTGCGTGACCTGGTCGAGGCCGGCCGCCTCACCGTCTGCTTCTATCCCGAATTCCTCCGGGAAGGCACCGCAGTCCGGGACTTTGAGCATCCGTCGATTGCCGCGCTCGGCACCCGGGACGGATGCACCGTGCCCGAGGAACTTGCAGAACTGGTCGGCGACGATATTGCCATTGTCACATGGGAATCCGCCGAGTTGCTTAAGTATGCCTGCAACTCGTTTCACGCGGTCAAGGTCGCCTTCGCCAACGAAATCGGGCGGGTGGGAAAAAAAGCCGGACTGAATGCGGCTGCGGTCATGGAGTTGTTTTGCCGCGATACCGTCTTGAATCTTTCCCCGTATTATCTGCGGCCGGGCAACCCGTTCGGCGGGTCCTGCCTGCCCAAAGATGTCCGCGCCCTCAACCGGTTTGCCGTGCAGTCCGGCCTCAGTACGCCGCTCATCGGAAGTCTGATGCAAAGCAACCGGGATCATGCCGACGCTTTGCAGCGGGTGATCCGGCGGACCGGCTCCGGCGATGTCGCGATCATCGGCCTGGCATTCAAGCATAACACCGATGATCTGCGCGAAAGCCCGATGGTGGATGTCGTGCGCGACCTGATCCCCAGCGGGCGGAAGGTGCGGATCTACGACCCCGCGCTCAAGCCGGAGAAGCTGACCGGCAGCAATCGCGCGCAGATCCGTGAAAAACTTCCCGGATTTACCGACCTGTTGTGCAATCGCCTCGACGAGGCGGTCGGCCCCGCGGAGCTCGTGGTTGCGGCCCATCCCTGTGTCGGCATCGATGAACTCCGGACCTGCATCACCTCCCGCCATATCGTTCTCGACGTAAACGGCTGGCCTGCCCTCAAGGAGCTGCCCTCGCGGTATGACGGCTTCCTCTGGTAAGACACCGGTTCTCATCATCGTCGAGAATCTTCCCGTGCCGCTGGATCGCCGGGTCTGGCAGGAATCATGCGCGTTACGTGATGCCGGCTACGACGTCACCGTCATCTGTCCGAAGATGCGCGGTTACAACAAGGCCGAGGAGGAACTCGACGGCATACGGATCTACCGGCACTGGATCAGCGAAGAGGCCGGAGGGTTTGTCGGATTCATCGGGGAATACCTCTCCGCCCTGTGGGGTGAGTTCCGGTTGATCTGGAAGGCGTGGTTTCGCCACCGGTTCCGGGTTGTTCATCTCTGCAACCCCCCGGACCTTCTCTTTCTTGTTGCCTGGCCGTTCAAGTTGTTCGGCGTCCGTATCATTTACGATGTTCATGACTTGTGGCCAGAGATGTTCCGGGCCAAGTTCGGGCGCGGGGGGCTGGTGTATCGAATGGTTCTTTTTGCCGAACGATTGACCTATGCCGTCGCCGACGTGGTCATGACCACCAACCGGTCGGTCAGCCGTGTGGCCCGGGAGCGGGGCGGCAAACCGGAGGACCGCATCTTTGTCGTGCGAACGTCGCCCAAGGTGCGGGGCACCGACGCCGTACCCGATCCCTTGATGAAAAAAGGCCGCCGCTTCCTTGTCGGCTTTATCGGGGTGATGGGCAATACCGACGGCGTGCACCTCCTCCTCGAAGCGATCCGGATCCTTGTGATGGACCATGGCCGTTCGGATGTGCAATTTCTGTTGATGGGGACCGGCCCCGAGCATGATGCGCTGATGAAGGCCCGGGATGACATGAAGTTGACGGAGGTTGTCGATATGCCGGGCCGGGTCAGCAATGAATTTCTGTTCACGGCGCTCAAGACCATGGACCTCGGGGTCTCCTGCGATCCCAGCGACGGCTACAATGACCACTGTACGATGAACAAGGTTCTCGAATACATGGCGTTCGGGAAAGCCCAGGTCATGTTCGATCTTGAAGAGGGACGGGCCTCGGCCGGTGATGCCGCCCGGTACGTCGAAGGAAATTCTCCGGAGGGCCTGGCAAAGGCCGTGGCGGATCTGCTCGATGACCCGGAGCTGCGTGCCCGGATGGGATCGATCGGCCTTGAACGGATCAACGGCGATCTCCGGTGGGAACGGTCGGTGGAAGCCCTGCTTGCCGCCTACCGGTCCGCGTTGGGGCGCGGTGCGGAAACCTCCGGCCAGTAGATCCGCATCTCGTGGTTGCCTGCCTTGGCCACCTGCACATCGTTCCACGTGAAGGTGTCGCCCACCGTCATCCCGGCGGCTTTCTTCGTCCACGTACAGACAAGGTTCTCCGGCAGCGGGCGCGGGCCGACGATGCTGTGCACCCATCCGTACCCGGTCCACTGGCACCACTGCCCGAGCTGGACGATGTCGCTTTGAAGGTCGGTGATGTATGCCTCAAAGTCGGGAATGCCGTTTACCGGATTCATATAGTCCAGCACCCGGGCCGATGTTCGGCCGTCAAGGCTCTGCACCTGGATTCGTTCGTCCACGAAATAGCGGAGCTGCACTTCGGTGACCGCGAAACGCCAGGGGCGGTCCGGCTCGGTATCAAGGCCGAAGCGGGCGAGATATGTGTCGGTGCTTTCCGCCCGCCGCCCTGGTGCGGAGAGAACGGAGTCGAGGTTGAAGCCGAATTTATCATGCTTCACGTAGCGTTTATATCCGTCGTACAGGTTGGGCAGCAGGAGCAGTCCCGCCGCCCCCGCGACGTACAAGATACGAACGGCACGCGACGGAAGATGCCTGTACAGTCCGGCCAGCCCGCCGATGCCCCCGAGAATGAAGAAAGGAAACGCGGGAAGAAAATATCGGCCGAAGTGATCGGCGCCGACAATGAAGGTATAGAACACCAGCGCGGCCAGGGTTACGCAGACGGCCGCGTGGTTCGCGGCATGGTCCCCGGATGGCTTCCGGACGAGGCCGGCCGCCCTCTGCCACATAGTCACGAGAAAGCCTGCGGCGAGCGGCAGGAACGCGGTGGCAAGGGTGATGACCGCTTTCGGGTGCAGGTACAGCTTGTCCGCGATCAGCATGAGTGAAAAGCGACGGCCGCCGTAGAGCCGGGCGAGTGACGAATCGGTCACCACCGACCCGGTAAGCCGGTACTGGTACACATACCAGGGAATGTTGATCGCCATGGCTGCGATGATTATGACTGTGCTGTCGATCGCGATCCGTCCGACCTCGGCCCACTGCTTGCGGAAAAGCGCCGGCAACAGCCGGTGCAGGTAATACACCGTCAGGATCACGGCCCCGAACAGGGCCGCATCCATCCGGGTCAATAGAATCCAGCCGAAGGTCAGGCCGGTCAGCATGCGGAGGCCGAATCCTCCCTTCTGCCGGCTGGTTTCAAGCAGAGCGGTGAGCAGGAGAAGCTGGGCCGCGCACACCACGTTCTCGAGCCCGCCGAGGCTGTTGACAGCGATGGACGGCGCGCCGAACCATACCGCTCCGGCCAGCCAGGCGGTGGAGCGGCTGAGGAACCCGTACCGCATGCCCTGCCGGATGATGAGGATGCCGGCGCCGATCCACGCGATGGCCACCGCCGCTTTCATCACCAGCGGCGTCATCGCCCCGGTGGCGGAGAAGGCCGCCCACAGCAGCAGGGTCCAGAACGGGCTGGTGGATGCCACCACGACCTCGTCGCCCGCCCCGTTGTATTGGAACGGGTGACCTTCCGCGAATTGTTCGGCCACCGCGAGGTGGACCATGGCATCGCCCGGTACATTGAACAGCGACGGCAATCCCGCGGCTGCCGCGAGCAGGATCGTGGCCAGCGCGATCAACAAAGAACCCTTGCTCATGTGTGCCTGCATAATCCATCCCGCACCACGCCGCAAGCCCGGTCCCAGGTGTGACGGTCGAGTAATGCATCCCTCCACGCTCCAAGCTGCACAGGTGATGCCGATAAGGCGCCCTCCATCGCGGTCGCGAATCCCTCGGGGCTTCGCAGGGAAAACGGAAAGCCACGCCCGACCATGACCTCGCGGGTGACCGGAATGTCCGCATACACCGGCGCCGCGCCGGCCATCAGGGTTTCAACCGGCGGCATACCGAATCCCTCGTATTCGCTGAAGAAGACCACCGCGCTTGCCGACGACAGAAGCCGGGCATAGGACGGGTTGTCGAGCCGGGGATGTGCAACCCATGAACCATCATCGGGCAGTCGTAGTGATTCAGGCAAGCGGCCCACGACATGGATGGTACGGTCCCCGAGAATGTCCCGCTGAATCCGCCGGATGTATTCAACCGCCCGTACCGTCTGCTTGTGCGGCCAGGGGCTGGCCAGCAGGATCACCGACCCGTCTTTCTCTGCATCCGGGTTGAGGTGGGTGAGCTGCGGGTCGGTCGCATCGAATCCGATCCCCATGGTGTAAACCGGGGGCGGGGTGATGCCCAGCTCGCCGGCGATGCGGTGAACCTCCGATGTCGTGAAGTCGCTGATGGTGAAGATGACCGAAGCATGGCGCAGCGACGCATTCCAGCCGGCGGTGAAGTAACGGTTTTCGAATGTCGATACCGCATCCGGATAATGCTTCCGGTAGTGATCGTGCATGGCATCGTAAAGGATCACCGCGGTCGGACACGGAGGCTTGCGTAAGATCGGGGAGTATCCCTTGGCGATCATGAGTACATCCGCTTTTTTATGGCGGGCCCGGGAGTAGATCCGGCTCTGGTCCCAGTAGATCCGGCCGGCCCGGGAGGCAACCGGTTGCCGGTGATCCACAACCACCGCCCGGTCGCCAAGCTGCATCGCCCGACTGATACCGGGATTGCTGAACACGGTCAGCCGCTCCACTGCCGGGTCATCCGCGATTTGGCGGAGAAGGTTGACCGACACGTTGAGAATGCCGACGGATTTCGTATGCTCGAAATCCTGGTCGGCGATCGAATACACAAGATGTCCAATGGATGACTTCATGCCGGTTTGAGCGGAATCTTTACATCGGCGGTTGCCGATGGTAAAGCGCTCCATACGATTTGTCGCCGGTTCGACCATGGAATCCTTCTACAAACAGACCATTCAAAAGCTTCTTCGCGAAGGCGTCATGCACTCGGATCATCGTGTTCTCGTGGTCTGCGGCGGGGAGGAGGACCGGGATACCCTCAAGGCCTGCGGGCTGACCCGGGTGGTGATCTCCAATGTGGATGAGCGCCAGACGGCCGATGGATTCGCGCCGTTCGAATGGTCGTACCAGGATGCGGAGAACCTGACCTATGAGGACGGCGCCTTTGATTTTGTCGTCGTTCATTCCGGCCTTCATCATTGCCGGTCGCCTCACCGGGGTCTGCTCGAGATGTATCGCGTGGCATCCCGCGGAGTTGTGTTGTTCGAGCCGTATGACAATGTCGTGACCCGCCTCGGACAACGGTTGGGGATTGGCCAGGAGCACGAGCATGCCGCGGTATATTTCAATGACTGCCGCTACGGCGGCGTCCGCAACACCGAAATACCCAATTATGTCTACCGCTTCACCAAGCGTGAAATCGACAAGACTATTCAAACCCATGATCCGGTGGCTGATCACGAGATCCGCTACACCTTTGCCATGCGGATTCCCTGGGTGCCGCTCAAGGGGCGGAAGAACAAGGTGTTTTACTACGCGGTGGTCCTCGCATACCCCTTGATCATGCTTGCGTCATGGCTGTATCCGCCGATGAGTAATAATTTTGCCGCGGTGATCATCAAGCCCGGTTCGAACACGCCGCTGCATCCGTGGCTCGAGCGATCGGAAGACGGGGTGAGGTTGAACCGCACCTGGCTTACCGAACGGTACGGGCCGATTCCCGACACGGTCTGATCAGGCGAAGTGTTCGACCGCGTTGCGGAAAATCGCGGAACCATCCGGACCGTCCACCGGTCCGAAGTCCCACTGGGGGTGCTGTTCGCGGAACAGGTAGGCCTCGGGGTGGGGCATCATGCCGAACACCCGTCCGGTGGGATCGCACACCCCGGCGATGGCGTGGATCGACCCGTTGGGATTTTGGGGAAAGGTCCGTGCGGGATCCCCGGTTGCGGGATCCGCATACCGGCAGGGGATGCAGTTCGCTTCTTCCATCCGGTCGAGCAGCGCTTTGTCCTTCACGTGAACCTTGCCCTCGCCGTGGCGGATCGGCAGATCCATGAAGGAAAGGCCGCGGGTGAACACACAGGGGGAGTCCGGTTCGAACCGGAGCCGCACCCACTGGTTGCGGAAGGTTCCGCAGTCATTCTGCATCAGGGCGATATCCTGGCTGAATGACTGCCCGTCCATCGCGGGTAGCAGACCAAGTTTGGTCATGATCTGGAAACCGTTGCAGATCCCGAGCACCAGGTTGCCTGCGTCGATGAACGAGGCCAGCTCATCTCGCAGATGATGGGCCACCCGATGGGCAAAGACGTGGCCGGAGGTCATGTGATCGCCGAAGGAAAAGCCCCCGATGAACATCAGGATCTGGTGCCGGCTCATGGCCGAAGGGTCGGCGATCAGATCGTTGAGGTGCAGGAGGGCAGGGTTCGCCCCGGCGGTCCGCCATGCGTGAGCGCTTTCCGCCTCGCAGTTCAGTCCGTAGCCGGTGATGATCAGAACCCGGGTCATGATACGCTCCGCAGGGTTTCACGGAACGCCTTGCGGGCGCGGTCCAGCCGCAATCGCACCGCCTGGCTTCCGACGGTCAGTTTCGGTTCCTCCACCACCCGGCCGACAACGGCAATGGGCAGGCCGTCAAACCGGGCCAGCACGTCGGCGGTATTGCCGGGGTCGCAGGTCACGATGAACCGGCTGTTCGATTCAGCGAACAGGACCTCGTCTGCTTTCATCCGCCCCCGGGTCGGGATCGCGCCGAGGTTGATCTCCGCGCCGAGATTGCCGCCGAGAGCCGCCAGGGTAAACCCGACGGCCAGCCCGCCGAGGGTCGGGGTGTGACTGGACCGGATCCGCCCGTTCTGTATTGCATCGTACAGGGCGGTGTAGATCCGAAGGGCGGTTTCGGCATCGACCCTGGGGACGTCGCCCCCGATGGCCTCCGGGGTTCCCTGGTCAAATGCCCTCATGCGGACATACGCGGATGCACCGAGCTCGGCCGACGTTTCGCCGATGACCAGAATATCGTCGCCGGCACGCTTGAACGGCATCGTGACGGCCTTCGCCACGTCGTCGATCTTTCCAATCGCCGAGAACAACAGGGTGGGGGGGATGGAGATTTTCCGCCCGCCGCGGGTCGAGTCGTTCTTCATGCTGTCTTTGCCCGAGATCAGCGGAACGCCGTAGGCGGTGCAGAAGTCATAGAGCGCTTTGTTCGAACGAACAAGCTGGGCCATCTTGTACGCCCCGTCCGGCGTTTTGTCCGACGCCACGGGATCGGGCCAGCAGAAGTTGTCGAGACCGGCAATCGTACCGGGCTTTCCGCCGGCGCTGATGATCCGGCGCACCGCTTCATCGAGGACCGATGCGGTCATCCAGTAGGTGTCGAGATCCGAGTAGTAGGGGTTGATGCCCTCGGAAATGACCACACCTTCATCGGATGTGTAGTCAATCCGGCAGACGGTGGCGTCGGAGGGGATGTCGCTCTCCCTGCCCACGAACGGCTTGACCACGCTCAGACCCTTGACCTCGGCGTCGTAACAACGGCTCTTATCCTCGCGGGAACAGACGTCGAGCGATGCCAGGAGCTTCAGGACGTCACCGGTCAATGCGCCGGACGGGCGAGGCGTGGGCGGGGGAGGGGACGGAGGCGTCCATTCGGCCTCGATGGTCATGCGCGGACAGCCGTCATGGAGGAATTCAAGGTCGATGCAGCCGCAGGCCTTTCCGCCGTAGCGCAGGACAAGGTTGCCCGAATCGGTGAAGGTTCCGATGTCGCAGGCTTCCACATCCCGACGGGCCGCGAGCGCGAGAAAGGCTTCCCGTTTGTCCGGCGCCACCGCGATGCTCATCCGCTCCTGGGCTTCGGAAAGGAAAATTTCCCACGGTTGCAGGCCGGGATACTTCAGCGGCGCCTTGTCGAGGTCCAGCACCGCACCCCCGCTCATCCGGCACATTTCACCGATCGAGCTGCTGAGCCCGCCCGCGCCGTTGTCGGTCAGGGTGCGATACAGCCCGAGATCTCGCGCCTCCATCAGGAATTCATAGAGCTTGCGCTGGGTGATGGGATCGCCGATCTGCACTGCCTGGGCCGGGGACTCCTGGCGCAGCTCCTCGGAGGAGAAGGTTGCACCATGGATCCCGTCCTTGCCGATGCGGCCGCCCGCCATCATGATGAGATCGCCGGGACGGATCTCCTTTTCATGCGAGGGCTTTCCGTTGATCTCGCGGGGCATGCGGCCGAGGGTTCCGCAGAACACCAGCGGCTTGCCGATGAACCGGTCGTCGAACTTTTCGAAGCCCCGGACCCACGGGATGCCGCTCTGGTTGCCGCCGTCGATCACGCCCTGGTGGACGCCGTCGCGGATGCGGCGGGGGTGCATCAGCCCTTCGGGGAGATGTCCGTCGAAGAACGGGGAACCGAGGCAATAGCCCCATGAATTAAAAAGCAGCTCGCTGCCGATGCCGGTGCCCATGGGATCGCGGTTGACCCCCACGATGCCGGTCATCGCCCCGCCGTACGGGTCGAGGGCCGACGGGCTGTTGTGGGTTTCGACCTTGTAGACGAGGTTGTACCGGTCGTTGAACCGGATCACCCCGGCGTTGTCGGTGAAGACCGAAACCAGCCAGTCCACCTTTTCCGCGACGCTGCGGGTGGCGGCCTGAATATAGGTCTTGTAGAGCGAGCGGATGGTTTCCTCGTTGCCTTCACCGTCGCGATACCGGACATCGGCCGCAAAGATCTTGTGCTTGCAGTGCTCCGACCAGGTCTGCGCGATACATTCGAGCTCCACATCGGTGGGATCTTCGGGGAGCTTGAGCGATGCGCGGCGTTCGAGGATGTCGGGGCGCCGGAAATAATCCCGTATCGCATGCATTTCCGCGAGCGACAGGGAGAGGATCCCTTCCCGGCTGATCCGCATGAGATCTTCGTCGCGTCCGCCGAGGTGATAGGTCCGGACCTCCACGTCCTCGTTGTCGCGAAACACCGGTACCGAGTCGTCCTCCGGTGCATCCTCCCACTCATCACGGGTATGGATTTGCGCGGTCTGGATCAACCGGTTGGCCAGCACGTCCCAGGTGATGGTCTCGACCTGCTCCCGGGTCAGGTTCTCGCCTTTGAAAAAATACTGGATGCAGGTGTAGACGCACTCGTCCGGATTGAGCCGGCGGTCGAGAAGGTCCGCGGCAATGGATTGGGCGGTCCGGCCGACGTTGTCGGTCACCCCGGGCTTGAACCCGATCTCCACGATCCAGTCGAAATCCGCGGGCGCTTTCAGCCGTCCGAGGGCGGAGCGGGAGGTAACCGGGTCGGTAAAGGCCTTGCGGATCATCTCCGCGTCCTTCCGGGTCAGCAGGATATCGACCTTGTAGACATCGCGGGTGCGGCAGTCGGTTACCGGAAGCTGTAGAAACGTACGGGCCGCCGAGGCGGCATGCCGGCCCCGGGGGTCGCGCACATTGTTTTTCGGGCCTATTTCGATCCTGGTTGCCATGGTTCTGCTTGAAAAAGCCGCAGTATAGGTAGGGAAGCGGGTCAGGGAAAGAGGATATGTCGGGAAACCGGTGCGGATGTTTTCCTTCTGGCCCGCACGGGCCTGATGCCGTATCGTTTCGGCATGTCCTGTCTGGTCGTTCATGTGCATGTATACGTCAAGGAGGGGTGCGAGGACGCATTTCGCGCCGCGACCCTGCTGAATGCGGCGCACAGCGTCCGTGAGCCGGGCATTGCCCGGTTCGATGTCGTGCAGCACGCCGATGACCCCCGCAGGTTCGTGCTGGTTGAAGTCTACCGGGACACCGAAGCGCCGGCCCGCCACAAGGAAACGGCTCACTACCTCGCGTGGCGGGACACGGTGGCCGACATGATGGCCGAACCGAGGCGGAGTGAGAAGTATACCAATGTCTTTCCCGCGGATGATGCATGGTAGACAACGGTGCGACGCCTGAATACCGGCGCGGGCAATCCAAGTGCTTTCCGGAAGCCCCCGTCCTTCACCGCGTGATCGGCGGTCTGCTGCTGGCGGTTACCGCCGCCGGCCTGGCCGGTCTGCTTCACGCCGCGTGGTGCGTGTTCTCCAACGGGACCTTCGCATTCGTGGATTACGGCGTCTATACGAACGCCATTTGGAACACCAGCCGGTTTCACTTTCTCGAAATTCTCGGGAGTGAGTCGTACCTGTCATCGCATTTGTCCTTCAGCATTGCGCTGCTGGCCCCGGTGTTCTGGATCTGGAATCATCCCTTTGCCCTGATGGCGCTGCAGTGGGCCATGCTGGTCGCCGGGGCGGTGATCACCCTCCATACCGCCAAGCGCCGCTGCCTCCCCCTCGCCCCCGCTGCCGCGATTGTCCTGTTCTTCTGCCTGTATGGTTTCGCCCAGGCGGTCGTTCTCAACGAGTTCCACGGCCTGGCGATGTATCTCGTGCTCGTACCCTGGCTGTTCGACCGGTTGTCCGGCCGGTCCCTGTGGGCCTGGCTTCCTCTGGTGATTCTTCTCGGGGTCCGGGAGGATGCGTTCATCGTGGTCGTCCCCATGCTGCTGTATATCGCCGTCCGCGAACGCTGGGCGCCGGCGTGGTCGATGCTCGCGGCGTCCACCCTGTTCGGGGTCTTCGAACTGACCGTGCTGTTTCCGTTGATCAACCGGGAACCGATCACCGAGACCCGCTCCGGTCTGCTTGATGTGCCGATGCTGCTGACCTTCTGGCAGGGGAAATGGCTGGATCATAGAATCGCCGGGTATGCATGGCTGCTGCTCCCCATGCTGCCGTTTCTGCGATTCAAGCGCTGGCTTCCCCGCCTGCCGTGCCCGCTGTGGTTTTTCCCGTCGGCCTTCGCCGTAACCATGGCATTTGCGTACCTGCCGACCTACTTCGGTCTGACCCACCATTACGGCACCCCCGCCCTGGTGACCCTGACCGCCGGCATGATGCAGACCCTGATCGAACGGCGGCGGGAAGGCGTGCTGCCCCTTTCGGTTCCGTACCGCGCCCTCGCCCTCAGCGCGGTGGTTGCGGTTTCGCATGTCATGAACGGATTCCTGCCCGGCGGCGGCAACCGGACGGATGAATACGCCCATCCGAATCCCGATGTGGACCGCATTCTCACCATCGCCCGGTCTCTGCCCGAGCGGGGCTTTCTGTTCACCGAACCCCGGCTCACCGGGTTTGCCGCCAACCGCAGGCTGATCGCGGATTCTTTGTATCTTGAGATGAACGATGTCCGGCCGGACCTGTTTTTCTACACCGTGACCGGCTTCCGTCATGCCGGCAACGGGGAGGTTCTCCAGCGGGTGCGGGAAGGGACGCTGACCGTCGATTTCTTTGACGGGGACTACGTGGTCGCGTCGGATCACGGATCCATGGAACAGAACGATGCCATGGTCGCACGGATCCTCCACACCGAACGACTGGTGCGGATGGCGAACTTCGAAAAATCCGGCGCGCATCGAGCTTTCTCGGACCTGCGAGGCGATGTGCTGGCCGCTGCGTCGGACGCCGAGGGAATCTTCGTCGGTTTGATGCCCCCGGCCGATGCCGACGCCATGGTGGTGGAAGCACGGGAAATGACCGAGGATTCGCGGGCGGTCCTGACCATGACCGACTCCGTAACCGGCGAACGCCTGGCCGAGCTGACCATGGCTCCCACCACGCCTCTCATCTGGGACATGTTCGAGACGCGATTCAAACACGCGTCCAAAGTTGACGTGCGGATCGAAGTACTCGAAGGCTCCATGGAGTTCAGTCATATCTTCTTTCCTCCCGCGCCATGACCCTCCCGTTTGAATTCCTCACCCCGCCGAGGATTCGATTCGGCGCCGGTGTCAGCGCCGGTCTGGGTTCGGCCATCCTCGAGTTCGGCCATCGCGCTGTCGTTGTCACCGGATCACAACCCGCACGGATTCAGCCCTTGCTGGATGCGGTACAACGCGAGGGTGTGGCGTTCGACGTCTATACCGTGTCCCGCGAGCCGACGTTCGAGGCCCTTCGTGACATGCTCGCCCGGGTGGACGCCCCCCCGGCTGCGGTGGTGGGCATCGGCGGCGGCAGTGTCATCGATACCGCCAAGGCGCTGGCCATGCTGCTGGTCAATCGCGGTGACCCTCTGGACTACGCCGAAGTGATCGGGAAAGGTCTGCCGGTGCGCGAGCCGGGCGTGCCGTGTATCGCCGTCCCCACCACCGCCGGGGCGGGGTCCGAGGCCACGAAGAATGCGGTGCTGAAATCGGCGGACCATGGGGTCAAGGTGAGTTTACGGTCGCCGTGGATGATTCCCCGCGTCGCCGTGATTGATCCCTCCCTGCTCGCCACCCTGCCGCCCGCGGTGATTGCGGCGACCGGCATGGACGCCCTGAGCCAGTTGATCGAAGCCTTTGTGACGAAGAAAGCGAATGCGATGACCGACGCCTTGTGCCGGGAGGCCATTCCGCGGGCGATTCGCTCCCTGGAGCGGTTGTATGCGGACCCGGCGGAGCCCGCGGCGGCCGGGGACATGTCCTTTGCCGCCCTCGCCGGAGGCATGGCCCTCGCCAACGCCGGTCTTGGCGCGGTGCATGGGTTCGCCGCACCGGTCGGCGGCATGTTCGACGCTCCTCACGGCGCGGTTTGCGCCATCCTGCTCCCCGGCGTGTTCCGGGCCAATTTCCAGGCATTGGAAAAGACCGAGGACCACGTTTCCAACGATTGGAAATACCGCGAACTTGCGTCGTGGATCACCGGACGGCCCGGCGCATCCCCCGCCGAGGCCGCCGACGAACTCGACCGCCTCCGCCAAAGCCTCGCCATCCCCGGCCTCGCCGCCTACGGCATCACCCCCGCCGACATCCCCGCGATCACCGCCAAAGCCCTCAACGCCAGCAGCATGAAAGGCAACCCGGTGACGTTGGGGGAGGATGTGTTGGCCGCGATTCTGCGCAAAGCTCTATCGCGCTGGTGATTCGGCCCGGACGTCGCGGATATAATCTTCCACGGGTGATTTGTGTACAAACCGCATAGTTCAGTGGTAATGTAAGGATTAATGAGGCGATACGGTTATTACGAATTTTTTGCCGGTGGCGGCATGGCGAGGCTCGGTCTTGGCGATCGGTGGAAGACCCTGCTTGCGAACGATTTTGACCCGCAGAAGGCCAACGCCTACGCGCGTAATTTCAAGCCCAGAGGCGAACTCATCGTCGGTGATGTCAACCATTTGTCAGCAGCGGATCTACCCAAAGGCGGCCTCATGGCGTGGGCCTCGTTTCCGTGTCAGGATCTGTCGCTCGCAGGGCACGGGAAAGGACTTTATGCCAGCCGAAGCGGATCGTACTGGCCTTTCTGGCGTGTCATGAAGGACATGATCGATATCGATGAGCCAATTCCGATTATCACCCTCGAAAATGTCGTCGGTCTCCTGCACTCCAACAGCGGTAAAGATTTCACTGTTCTTCTGAAAAGCCTCCAAGAGCTTGGTTACGCCTACGGAGCAATGGTCGTAGACGCCGTTCATTTCGTTCCGCAATCAAGGCCTCGGCTATTCATCGTGGCTGCGATGCCGGAGATTGTCGCCCACTCAGGTGTCGCGGGGGATTCACCCTGCTTGCCTTGGCATCCAACCAGAATGGCCCGCGCCGTGAATGCTTTAGATTCTGATCTACGAGAAAGCTGGGTTTGGTGGAAAATGCCAAAGCCAAGCATACGAAATATGCAATTGAACGATCTGATTCTAAGTTCGCCCGGAGCGATTAAGTGGCATGGAAAGGCCGAGACAGACCGCCTGCTCTCCATGATGTCTCCCTTACATCGCAAGAAGATTGAGGACGCATCCCGTGGTGGTGCTACTGTCGTAGGAACCATTTATAGGAGGACGCGCCCTGACAAGGACGGTCGAAAGGTTCAAAGAGCGGAAGTCAGATTCGACGGGATAGCCGGTTGCCTGAGGACGCCGGCCGGAGGCTCAAGTCGACAGACCATCATCGTTATTCAGGGACGGAAAATTAGAACGCGACTGCTTGATCCTCGCGAAGCGGCTCGGCTTATGGGCGTTCCCGAGTGGTATGAGCTTCCGGAGCGATATAACGATGCCTATCACCTGATGGGAGACGGGCTCGCGGTACCTGCGGTTTCCTGGATCGAGCAACATGTGCTGAGGCCCCTTGCGAGATCAGCCGAATCCCAGCTTGCCCACCAATCTGCAGCGGTAGCATAAACATGGCCACACGCAAAGAGGCGGATGATGTCATCCCATGTGTTTCGCGAATCACTCGCGAAATGATCGTGAACTATGCCGAACAACTAAAGGAAAGGGCGCACACGATCGGTGATCATGGGCTGACAAAAAAAGATTTTGTGCAGTCCGGCCTTTTCGGGGCCGCCATCGAGCGCTTGCGGGGCCAACAGGCTGCGACTACCAAGAAGAAGCGAATCTTCGTAGAAGCGGTTTTTGATAAGTTAAAAGACGTCGGTAAGATTTCGGAATGGGTGTTTGAGGGATCTGCTGACCGACATGACTATAAAGTAATCTTACCGGACGGTTGGGTGAGTATCGTTGAGACCAAGGGTTGCCTTGACGGAAATAATACAAATATCTTTGAGCGACCCCAGAACGCGGACGAATTCATCATTTGGTCGTTGTGCCAGAACCCCGGCGCAGATCCGGGTCATAACGCCTGGTCTGGCATTCATACGCGTTTGAGTGCTGAGATTATCTCGAGGAAGCAGCAGGTCGATGGCCTCATCATCTGGGACATGCTCTGCGGAACTGCGGCGCGCCCATGCCCGAAAATAACCGGGAAAAGAAAGATGATTTCGATACGAAAAATGAACGTTCCGCCCCCTTGTATCTACTTGTTCCCGCGCAGTATACCTGATGCACGGAACAACCCGAAACCGCCATGCCGAACATTGCCGGATGTACGGTTGTTGCATGCGCTGCACGAGACGTTTGGCGGGAAGGAAGGGGAAGTTACCTCGGTATGTATCGAGGCCGCGTCGCAGGGAAATGATATCGATCGCAAAACGACCTTTTTCCGCGGCGGTAATGAGGTAGCTGCCTCTGCGTGGACTACAATACGACGAGCAAGAGGTTGAATGATGGCCGACGTCTTCTCCCGCCGCAAGCGCAGTGAGATCATGTCCCGCGTCAAGTCGGAAGGAACCAGGGCCGAAAAGGATGTCGCGAAGATCGTCCGCCAGCTTGGTTACCGCCCCCGCCTTAATGTGAAAATTCTCCCCGGCACTCCCGACATCTGCATCCCCGCCCTCCATAAAATCATCTTTGTCCACAGTTGTTTCTTTCATCAGCACCCGGGCTGCAAAGCCAGCCGCCGACCGAGTTCACACACTCGTTATTGGAATGAGAAGCTGGATCGTAACATCAAGCGTGATGGTAGAGTGAGGCGTCAGTTGAATCGAATGGGTTGGTCCGTGGCAGTTGTCTGGGA
>JAUIHQ010000041.1 GCA_030432155.1 bacterium
TCCGGAGGAACCCGTGGTTGCGCAGGTGGTCGTCCACGTTGGAAACCAGCACGTTGAACGCCACCCGACGATACAGTTCATGGGCGTCCTGCTTCGCCTGCGCCCCATGGGAGGTGAGGACATCCACCATCTCCGGATAACTGCCGCCCTCACCGTCCCGGGCGCCCATCATGGCCATAGCCGAGAGAAAGGGAAGATGCTGATCGCCCTCCCGGTCGAAGCGCCGGGAGAGCAGCACGGCTTTCCCCGCGACCTCCAACAGCTCATGCTCCGCCGTTTGAATGCCCGCCCGTTCAGCCAGTCGCAGGGCGACTTCCTCCCAGGTCTCGATGCTGTACGTGTCCGTCTCCTTCGGAAATTTGGCGATCGACAAGCGACCATGTTGGTCGATCACCGAAGCCTTGGGGCGCGCCCCGCCGAGCGAAGACCCCGGCGCGAAGATCAGTTGCAGATCCTCGTCCGTCTCCTCGCCGCGCAGGATACGCTCGGTGCTTTCCAGCAAGGCGCCCAGCTTCACCAGCGCCGGCACGCCCGAACGGGGCCGGGCGAGGAATTCCTCACCACCCGCGGGACGGAACCGCAGGGCGCCGAGTCGGGTCTCATCGGCTACGCCGAGCAGATAGTCGCTCGCCATCAGGGTGCGCACGGCCCGCCCTTCGCGCTCCGCCCGACGGCGTTCGGCGCGTTGCATAAGGCGGCGGCCCCACGTGTCAGGCGCAGAATCGCCCAGCGAACCATGAATCGCCAACCCGGCGGGTGGCTGATAGCCGCCACGTGTCAGCAGCAAAGCGGGCTCAAGCGGGAAACGGTCTGGGTCCTTCAGCCAAGCTTCGTCATATTCGAACAGCACGGTCTCTTTCCCCCGCGCCCGATTGCACCGCACATGACCAACCAGGCGGGTTTCCCCCTCCAGCGAAATATGGACCTCGAAGGCCGTCATCGCCGCTCAGCCCTTCCTCCGTTTGAGGCGGACGCGCCGGGGCAACGCCTCGTCCGCCATGGCCTGTCCGACGTCATCCACCGAGGGATCCGCCAACATCCCCAAACCCTCCAGCAAGCCCAGCGTCTGAAGCACGGCGGCATAGATGCCCACACTCACGGCGGGGTCCCCTTGCTCGATCCGTTGAAGCGTCGAGCGGGAGGTGAAGGCACGGTCCGCCACCACCGCCATCGGCAGCCGGCGGCGACGGCGGGCATCGCGGATGTCCCCCCCGAGCTTGGCCAGGGCCTTACGAGAGGCGGCGGATGGATGGTGAGGTGTTGGAATGATGGTGTTCTCTTCGTACTTCTTTAAGGTGATTTAATGTAGCACGAAGAAGACATTGTGTAAATCTTTATGTCAGGAGGAACGCCGCACCCGCCCCTTTCCCGCCGCCTTCTGCACGACGGGCAGTTTAACGGTCATCTTCATGTAGTGCTCGAACAGCTTTTCCAGCGTCTCGTCGTTGCGCTCGTGAGCGGCGCGCAGGTTGTCGGGCATCTTTTCCGGGTCATAGAGACCAGCGATCTTCCAACTACTTAAACAACGCCTCGATAAGAAACTGCGATTGGAGCGGGATGTGGCCGCGGGGATAGTATTCTTCGATGATGGGGTTACCGCTGTGCCACGGCCCGCTTCATCCGCTCCAGTCCCTCCCGCAGCACGGAGCGGGGGCAGCCGAAGTTGAGGCGCAGCCAACCCGGGGTTCCGAAGTCGGCCCCGTTGGAGAGTCCAACTCCGGCGGCCTCGAAGAACGCGACCGGGTTGTCGAGCTGCAGCGCGCGCACGTCCAGCCACGCGAGATAGGTTGCGGACATCGGGTGCATGGTCACGCCGGGCAGCTCATCGCGAACGAATGCATGTACAAGGTCGCGGTTCGCGCGGAGGTAGGGGATCAGCTCCTGCCGCCACGGTTCGCCGTGTCGGTACGCGGCCGCGCAGCCGGCATAGCCGAATGCATTGATCTCGGTGATCACCCCGCGGGCCTGGCGCTGAAAGCGGGCGCGAAGCCCGTCATCCGGGATCACGGCATAGGCGCAGGCGAGGCCGGGAAGGTTGTAGGTCTTGCTCGGGGCGTGAAGGGTCACGGTGCGGGCCGCAGCTCTCTCGCCGAGTGCAAGGGTCGGGATATGCTTCACCCCCTCGTCCAGCACGAGGTCGCAATGAATTTCGTCGGATACAAGGACCAGGTCGTGCCGCTCGCAGAAGTCGAGGATGCCTTCCAGGTCTTCACGGGTCCACGTCCGTCCCACCGGGTTGTGGGGGTGACAGAGGATGAAGAGCTCCGTTTCCGGCGTCACCGCCTCCTCCATTGCGTCCCAGTCAAAGCCCCACCGCCCGCCTGCGTTGGCAAGGGGAACGGTGATCCGCTTCCGGTCGGAGAAATACGGAGCGCTGAGAAACGGGGGATACACCGGTATGCAGGTCATGATCCCGGAACCGGATGCACCGACCATCCGGCAGCAGATGTTCAGCGCGGGTACCAGTCCGTGCGACCACGCCAGCCAGGACGCATCCACATCGAGCCCATGCTGCCGCCGCAGGTAGGCCAGCACGTCCGACGTGACCTCTTCATAGGGTACCGTATACCCGAAAACGCCGTGACCGGACCGGGCCCGGAGCGCGTCCGCAACCTCCGGCGGCGAGGCGAAATCCATATCCGCCACCCACATCGGCAGAATATCCCGGCCGGCATACTTGTCCCACTTGAGGCTTCCGGTGCCGGTACGGTCGATGACCTGGTCAAAATCAAACATGTGGGCCAGCATGTCGTTTTCCGCGAATCGGTGCAATCCCTGTTCGTTTGAACCGGCACGACACATGCCGGGATAAACGGCTTCTCCTCCGACGCCAATCAGGGTATGGAATACGACAGGAGACCGGAGTGAGGACCCAGAACCATTCAATGTTGGTGCGCCTCGTGCGCATGTGTATACCGGCCATGGCCGCCGTGGCGATGCTGTCGACCGCTCCGGCCGACCAGTCCGGCATGATCACCTTCACCAATGAAACACCCCTGCGCCGGTTCGGATTCAGCCTGCCCGACCAACCGCCGGCCCAGCCTCTGCCCCTCGTCATCCACCTCCACGGGGGCGCCTCGACCGCGGCCAAGTCGATGGAAGCCTCATCGCCGGCGTCGGTCTGGCGGACCATCGCCGACCGGGACAAGGCGGTTGTTCTGTTCGGGGAGGGTACGGCCAACGACCCCCTGTGGACCGCGGTTCAGGGATATTTCTGGAACGACTGCCGGGCCTACCGGGGCTATCCCACATCCGATGAGGACGACATCGCCTATCTCCGCCGACTGATCGACTGGGCGGTGAACGAGAGCGGGCAGTCGATCGATACCAACCGCATCTACATCACCGGCGCATCCAACGGCGGCCTGATGACCTTCCGCGCAGCCCGGGAGATGAGCGCCGATCTCGCCGGCATCGCAACCTTTATCGCCAACCTGGAAGAGGACCCCGGCTGCGGGACGCCGGCGAATCCCATACCGGTGTTCCTGTGCAACGGAACCAGCGATGCCTTCATGCCCTATGCCGGCGGAGCCGTTACCTCGGTCACCCTGGGGGTGCGCGGCGACGTGGTCTCGACCGATGAAACATTCGCCTACTGGCAACGGGTCAACGGCACACAGGGCCAGCCGACGGTCACGGACATTCCCAATTCCGTGATTGGCGACAACAGTACGGTCAGCGTGATCCGGTACGGCGGGGGCCGCGAAGGAGCCGAAGTGGCGCTCTACCGGGTCAACGGCGGCAACCACAGCATCCCCAGCATCCTCCACCAGAACGGCGGCAACCGGCAGAATCATGACATCGAAGGCATCGAGGAAGCGTGGGCCTTTCTCCGGCGATTCACCCGCCAGGGCCTCACCCCCTCGCCCAATGCCGTACCGGTTCCCGCGGACTATGACGGCGATGGCCTCGACGACTTCGCGACCTTCGATCCCGATACCGGCGTGTGGACCATCGCGGGAAGCCTGAACAGCGATCAGCGTCAAATCCCGTTCGGCTTTCCCGGCTGTGTGCCGGTACCCGGCGATTACGACGGAGATGGCCTCGATGATATCGCCGTGTTCTACCCCGGTGTCATCAGCAATCCCAACGGCCAGCCTACCGAGGGCAACTGGTTCATCTACCAGTCGCGCGACGGTTTCCGCTACGAGCAATTCGGCTGGAACCGTCCCCGCCCGGTTCCCGCGGATTATGACGGTGACGGCAAGACCGATCTTGGTTTGTATGATCCGCCGACCGGCCTGTGGTACCTGTTCCGCTCGCGGCTCGGCTTCACCACCGTCCAGTTCGGTTGGAACGGCCCCACCCCGGTTCCCGCGGACTACGATGGTGACGGTCGGGATGACATCGCACTCTATTATGGTCCGATGATCAACCAACCCGCCCAGGGCCTGTGGTATCTGCTCCAATCCACCGGTGGTTTTGCCGTTCGTCAGTTCGGCTGGGACGCCGGACCCGGCGGGCCGTTTCCCGTGCCCGGCGACTACGACGGCGACGGCGCCGCCAACCTGGGACTCTATTACGCGGACGGACTTCAGATTGGCGGCCGATACAGCGAAGGCAACTGGTTCATCGCCCTGCCCGGCCGGGCCACCCTCATTGAGAGTTTCGGGTGGCGGGAAGCGCTCGGTGTACCCGGCATCTACCAGGGCAGCCGCGCCCGCCTCGGCGTGTACCATCCGGCGTCCGGCAACTGGTGGCACAGACTGCCGTAGTCAGCGAGATTCCAGCCGTCCGTCGTATTGCCAGGCTTGAACCATCGGGTTATGCTGGACGTTCACACAGTCGATGAACAGACCTACGCCACAATCGAAACGAATCTCCCTGATCATCGAAACCTCGACCGAGTCCGGCCGCAACCTGCTTCATGGCGTGATGCGGTATGCCCGGCAGAAGCCTGATTGGTTTATCCATCATGAATGGCGCAATACCGATGTCTTTACGCCCCAGTGGCTGCGTTTCTGGCACGGCGACGGCATGATCGCCCGGCTGGAAACCCAGGAAATCGCCGATCTTGTTCTCCGCCGGCACGTCCCGGTCATCGATGTCCTCGGCAACCTCAACCTGCCCGGCATACCTTCAGCCCAGGTGGATCACGAAGCGATCGCCGCGATGGCCGCCGACCACCTTCTGGGCCTCGGCTTCCGCCATTTTGCCTACTGCGGCCTCAAGGATGTTCCATGGTCCATCCGCCGCGGCGAGGCGTTCCGCGCCTGCCTTCGCGCGCGCGGCCGGGACTGCCGGGTCCACGAGTGGACCGCCACCGACGAATACGACTGGGACGAAGAGGTTGGGGCCATGCTGCGTTTCCTGGTCGAGCTGCCGCGGCCCTGCGGGATCATGTTATGCAACGATCATCACAGCCGGCTTGTCATGGAAACCTGCAATCGGCACGGTATGGCAATACCCGATGAATTCGCCGTGATCGGTGTGGATGACGACCCCACCTATTACCGCATCACCGACCCTCCTCTCACCAGCATCCAGACTGATGACGAAAACCTGGGGTACTGCGCGGCCGGCCTGCTCGACCGGATCATGGACGGCAAACCCTGGAACGGTACGCCCCTCGCGGTCCCGCCCCGGGGTGTGGCCGCACGCACCTCCACCGACGTCACATCGGTCAGCGATGATGAGGTATCCCGGGCGGCCGCCTACATACGAAAATACGCCCTCGGCGACATCTCCGTCGACGACATCGTTCGGTCCGTGGGCATTTCCCGCACCCTGCTGCAGCGCCGCTACCGGGACCAGCTCGGACGCACCCTGCACGGCGATATCCTGAGCGTCCGGCTCCAGGAGGCACGACGGCTCCTCGAGGAGACAAGGATGTCGATGGCAGGAATCGCCGACCAGTGCGGTTTTACCCACCAGGCCCACTTTGCCCAGGTTTTCCGGCGTCGTTTCGACCGCACGCCCCTTCAACACCGGCGCATGTACGCAAAAGACTGAACGGCCCGACCCCCATAAAAACGTTTTACAAAAACCCACAGCTTCTGTATCGTTAAAGCGATTGAAACAGTACCGTTCATGCGGTTTACCCGCTGTGAACGGCGGATACGGGAGTACACGATATGAAGCGTTTATGGTCGTTGATGCTGGTTGCGGCAATGGGAATGTTCGGGGGGCTTTCGGCAACGGCAGCGCCGATTCATGTCACGTATCTCTGGCACATGCATCAGCCGATTTACTGGCCCTACGAAACGGTCAACGACACCATCAACAACGGGCGGTACACCTTTGATCTCGGCGGCGTGTTCGGCTCCCGAACCGGCCCTTACACAACCTGGCCGAAGGACGCGGTGGAACAGGGCCACAACCGTTCCGGCCTCGAGCACTCAGGCGTGCAGGTCAGCTTCTCCGGCGCCCTCGCCGAGAACCTGAGCAACCTCTGGGGAGATCCCGGATCGAACGGGTGGGACGACTCCTACGACTGGGGCATCAACGGCCTTCGTACCTCGCTGAACAATCCCCGGCTCGATGTGGTCATGTTCCCCTATCACCACAGCCTGATGCCGTTGACCACCCCGGAGTCCCGCCGGATGCAGATCCGGCTCTTCAAGGAAATCTTTCCCGAGGTGTTCGATACAAGCTCCTATTCCAAGGGCATGTTCCCGGCGGAATGCGCCTTCGCGAACTGGATCATCCCCGACCTTGTCGCGGAAGGGATCGAGTGGGTGCTGGTCGACAACGTCCACTTCGACCGGGCCTGTCAGAATTATCCATGGAACTCCGGCGGCAACCTGTACCGGCCGAATCCGGCCGACCAGGTGAATCCCGATCCCGCCACCATCGGCAGCTCATGGGAGCAGCTACAGAACGTCTGGGCCCCGACCCCGGTATCCGTACCGTGGGGATACCAGCCCCACTACGTCCAGTACATCAACCCCGAGAGCACCCTCGCCAATCCTGACGTCACGAAGATCGTCGCGGTACCCGCGGCCCGGTATGACGGGAACGAGAATGCACGCGGCGGCTACGGTGCTTACAAGCCCGAGAATGTGTGGAGTTCCAAGGTCGGTCTGAACGATGACCCGGACCACCCGATGATCATCGTCGCCCACAGCGACGGCGACAACTACGGCATGCTGAATTCCGACGTATATCACGCCCAGCACGGCTTCTTTCTCGATATGTGTCAGAATAACAGCGACTTCGACAACACCACGGTTTCCGATTATCTCCAACTCTACCCGGTGGATCAGAACGACATCATCCACATCGAACCCGGGTCCTGGTCCGGCGCGGATAACGGCGACCCGGAATTCAAGAAATGGATGGCCGATCCCAACGTGAACGATCCCACCGTCAACCCCGACCGGTTTTCCTGGTCGGTGCTGATGGCCGCCCACAACCGGGTGATCACCGCCGACAGCCTCGAGAACAGCTACTCCATGAACGATGTTCAGTGGGGCATCGGCAGCGACACCGCAAAAGCATGGCACTACTACCTGAACGCCGAGGCGTCGGACTACTGGTACTGGGACAGCGACTGGCAGAATGGATGGAACGGTCATGTTACCCGGGGCTGCAATCTCGCCGTAGCCGAAGCCGACAAGGTCATCGCCCGTCACCCCGGCTCGGATACCGTCGGCCCGAGCATCTTCGAACCGCAACGCGAGCCGTACAATCCCGGCGGGTTTGAATGGAACGAAACCACGCCCCAGCCGTCGGACTTCGAAGTGTTCACCTACATTTACGATGTCAGCGGCCTGCAGTCGGTGACCTTGAAATGGCGTATCGACAACGACGGTTTCAATCCGATCTCGTCGATCCAGAACGAGATTTACGCCGGCGGCCCCGAGGTCGGAGCATGGAACAGCATCGCCATGACCGGCTCGTTCGATCCCTCCAGCAGCGGCCCGAACAACGTCGTGCCCTCCCCCACCCACCGGGCCCAGACCTACAAGGCGATGATCACCGGTCAATCCGACGTGCTGATTGATTATTATGTCGAGGCTGTCGACAACAACGGCAACATCCGCAAATCCAACATCAAGCACGTAGTGGTCGGAACCGCCGGCGGCAACCCGGTCTTCACCTACGCTCCATCGGTTCCCGAAGATTGCGGAACGGTGACCCTGACCTATGATCCGGCCGGCCGGCCGCTCGACGGCATCTCTCCGGTCAAGGTGCAGCTTGACTGGCAGCCGAGTGTCTCGCCGCCGGTCGCACCCGACATGATCCAGACCAACGGCACCTGGGTCTATACCGCGGAAATTCCCGATGGCGAAACCAACCTCGTGCTTTATTTCCACAACGGCGGCGGCACGGTCGACGACAACGGTGGGGCCAACTGGTCGGTTCCCATTTCCGCCTGCTCGACAGGTCCGGCTGCGGTCGTTTCCTTCGACCCTCCGGTCCCGGACGGCTGCGGAAACGTAACCGTGAGTTACAGCAAAAACTACGGGCCGTTGAAGAACGCCACCAACATCCTGATCCATATCGGACGCAACGGCTGGCAGGATGTCATCCAGCCGGATCCGGTGATGACCGGGTCCGCCACCGGAACCTGGACCTATGTCTACACCGTTCCCGAAGGCTCCACGATCATCAATGCGGCCTTCACGGACGGCGAAGGCAACTGGGACAACAATCAGTCCGCGGATTACCACGTGAACGTCACCAACTGCGCGGCGGACCCCGTACCCGCCGGGATCGTGATCACCAACCCCGCGGCGGATACGGTCACCGTGACCAACCTTCCGTCCTACAATGTCCAGGGCACCGCGGGCACGAACCTGACCGGGCACCTGCAATGGACCAACGAGCTGAACGGCCAGAAAGGATTTCTCCCGGTTTCCACCTACTGGTCCATCGGGTCGGCCGGGCTTTCCGACGGCACGAACATCATTGCCGTGTACGGATCCAATGTTGTTGTCTCGACCAGCGTGCTGGCCGAAGACGATGCATCGGACGCGGTCTACGATCCGGCATGGGACACCGGGGATGACGGCGGTTCGGGCTGGGGCGGCGGCTGGATCCTGAATGCCTCCAGCAACGCCGGTCATTTCCGCGCGTCTCTGCCCGGTAACGCCAACATCAGCATCGGAAGCCCGGCATGGGGCCTGTGGGCCAATAACGGTGGTGTCGCCGATGCCGTGCGGCCCTTTGCCGCCGGCCTGGAGGAAGGCCGGACCTTCCGCATGAAGCTGGACAACAACTTTGTCGAGAACGGCGGGGTTGTCGGCATCGGGATGCAGAACAGCACAGGTGACAACCTTATGGAGTTTTACTTCGTGGGAGGATCAAGCTTCTACAAGATTCAGGATGGCAACGGCGAACGGGATACCGCCCAGGGCTGGACCGGCGATGGCCTCCAGTTAACCTTCACCCCGCGCGGTGCGGAAGGGTATGCCTTTTCGTATGGCGCCACCACGGTGACGGGCCTCCTGATCAGCGCAACCGATCAGACCGTCCGGCAGGTCCGGGTCTTCAACGCCTTCGCGGGCAGCGGCGACGACTTCAACGTGTATGCCAATGACCTGAGGATTGAAACCCAGAGTTCATCCTCTTCGATCACCGGCGATGTCGTCACCATCATCCGCGAACCGACCATGCAGGACGGCATCCCCGTTTGGTGGTGGCAGAAATACGGACTCGGCCCGACCAACCGCGCCGACGGGAACGTGGACAACGACATCGCCGACAACTGGACCGAATTCGTGGCCGACACCGATCCCACGGATGATGCTTCCTGTTTCACCAACCTCATTCACGACGCCCATGGGTCGGATGTATTGAACCTGATGATCAACGGCCCCACCACCAACAGCCGGCTGTATGATGTCTGGTATACGCCCGATCTGTCCGGATCCGGCTGGATCCCGATGAATATGAATATCCTCGGAAAGAATGACGGCGGGCCGGTCACCCTGGTCCTTACCAACAGCGGCTCCATCCGCTTCCTGCGGACCGGGGTGAAAATCCCGTAACAAAGCCGGACAACGATGTGTAAGCGTCTTCGCGGGCAGGTCGGTACGCGGAGAGCTTGCATTTTCCCTGACACCTGACCATCAATCTGGTCATGAATATATCGTCCTTCGAACCCATCCATGGCCCGACCAATCCGGCACCGGGTGATCAATATGACGGAAACATTTTACGGTTTGCTTCGGTCATCGGTCTTGTACCGGAGAAGGAAACCTACTACAGGCAACTTCACGCCGACGCATGGCCGTCGATTATCAACCGGCTTCGCTCCTCCCGGATTCAGAATTACTCGATCTTCATTACGGAGATCGAAGGGAAGAAGTACCTGTTCAGCTACATGGAATATGTCGGCGATAACCTCGAGGCCGATATGAGGGCTATCGCCGAAGATCCGGAATCCAGGCGCTGGTGGCACGAGACCGAGCCATGTCAAATCCCTCTTCCCTCCCGGCATCCCGGGTCGCAGTGGAGCAGCATGGAACAGGTTTTCTTCATGCGATAACACCCTGCCCTGATTCTTGGCGACGTCTCGGCGCTCAAGGGACTGAGCGCCCTACCCGGTAGGGCGTCGAGTCCCTTCGCCGCCGCCGTTGCGGCGATCACCTCGATGGTGAAAAGATTTCAAGATCGTAAGGGTAACCTTCAATTTTCCGGGGGTTTTCCCTTGGATGTCGGGCCTCCTCTGGTAGACTTCTCTTGAGGGATAACCACGCACCACAAGGAGGTGCTGATGCACACCATCCATCGCCTGGCTGCGGCGTGTCTATTTGTATGGGCTCTGCCGGCGGTACAGGCAGCAGATCTGCGGGGACAGGTTCTGGACGCCGACACCCGGCTGCCCATCGAAGGTGCGGTCATCGTTCTGACCAATGGAACCGCCGCCCACACCGCCGATTCGGATGTATTCGGATTCTTTGCGCACAGCGGAGTCGCCGACGGCGTCTACACAACCCTTGTAACCCACCCCGGCTATGTTCCCGCTGTCGATACCAATGTCCTTTCGGCAACCGGTGACGTAGCGAAGGTTTACGAGCTCGTGCCCGCCCTCGGTGGCGAAGGGGCGGGCTTCGATATATTCGTTCAAGTGACCGACGCCGATAGCGGAATTTCGCTTTCCGATGTACCGGTGCGGCTCCACCGGTTCGACCTGGTCGGCGACACGGTACCGGCGGAAATCCGGACCGCCGTCACCGACTCCAACGGCTTCACCGTCATCCGCGGAAGCCGTACCGGCTACTACCGGTTCGACGCGAATGCCGCCGGGTCGGTGCGGCCGCGTTGGCTGTCCTACACCACCAGCAGCACCACCAATGATAAGCGCTACATCATCAAAAGCCACATGGCGAACATGATGCTGAAACCGGGACCTCTGCAGGATCTCGATGTCGCGGTGTTCGGATACGATCCGATCGCGGATGCCGACGATGAGCCCCTGGCGAATGTGTACGTCGAACTGGAAGGTCTCGATCCCGCGAATCCTCAATCGGTTGTCCTGCCCGCACGCACCGGCTTGACCGACACCAACGGCCTCGTCCTCTTCCGTGATCTGCCCGCGCTCAGCTATCGCGTGACCACCAAAAAGATGGGGTATGAACCGACCCGGACGATTCTTCAGCCGACCAACGCAACCGCCGACCTGCTTCCCAATCCCCTGATGGTGAACATCACCAATCGCCCCTCGGTGCTGAAGATCGACCTGCTCACCCCGTATTTCGACCCGGCGATGATGACCGGCGTCTTCGTGCGGGTTCAGGGCCTTGCCGGCACCGCCACCGAAGGCATCTTTCGCGAAAAGATGTCCTATGACACAGGCAGCGAGGTCACGGCAATTTTCAGCAACATCCCGCCCGGCCGGTACCGGGTGATCGCTCGCGGTGGCCTGCCGTCACCGACCCGCGTCCCGCTCGACTGTCTGTCCTCTTCGGCGTTTTTCATTCAATACCGGGCGGAAACGTATGTGGAAGTCGAAGGAACCGCCCTGACCGCGATCTCGCTCGCCCTCGATCCGATCCCGGCTACCGTCCGGGTCCGGTTGTTTGCGGCGGATGAAAAAGGCCGGACCGCGACCGAGCTGGAGGATGACGGATCGGAGCGTCCGATCTACCGCCTGGTGGAGCAGGACGATATCCGGTTCATCGAGGAAATGCCGGGCAACCTTCTCGAACCGCCGTTACGAACCAATATCGTCGCCACCGGGGAGGATGGTGAAACCGTGTTTACCATTCTACCCGGCATTTACGGCGTATCCATCCCGACCATGACCAACTACACCGGCGCCGAGGCTTTATACTATGATGAACATGCCGGGACGTATGTCGATATCGGCTGGCCCTATCCCGATTGGCCCGGCGGATACGGGCGGGATCTCGACCGGCACAGTTGCGGTCTTGTGTTTGATTCCGGAGGGGAGTACCGGATCGACCTGTTTGTACGGAAACAGATGGTCGACCTGCGGGGCGATATCGACGGCGACCCTGCCAACCCCACCACCGTGCGCATTCTCGCCAATCCCGCCCAGGCGAGCGAGGTGGACATCGCCTACAGCGAGCTCGCCCACGATGGCGGCGTCATGCGCCTGTCCGGCGACAATGGGATTGAGCGCACCAACAGCATCAACGACCTCACCGCTTTTTCCATCGGCGCTCTCGCCGAGTTCCAATTCACCAACCTAACCGCCGGCACCTATGATATCTGGCTTGAACACCCGCGCCACACCTCCCCCACCGGAACCCTGACCGTGGCCGGATGGACCGCACCGGGCGGAATACCCCCCATCGATCCGACCGACCCCTCCTATCGCGAGGCGTTCACCACCATCAGCTTCGAGCCGCCCTACACCCCCTTCTACACCCCCACCGGCATGGCGCAACTTCTGGTCTATGCCACAAACGCGATCGGGGGATACGACCTGATCGAAACCATCGACACCTTGCAGGTCGTTCAACCTAAGACCTATGCCACTGGCCGCTTCTTTTCCGCAGCCGGCCGCATGCCGGACGGAACCTTCGAATACTGGCAACACTTCCCGCCGCATGGCTGGTTCAACGACACCACAAGCGGAGCGGTCTCGAACGAGGTCTACATCAATGGCCCGATGAAAAATGTTTCATCGAACGCCGGGCCGGACATTCCCGGCTATGAATTGAATGTGGCTGCCCGCAGCGCGGATGATCCGGACCTGACGGTTGACGGGGTGAGCGTAACCATGACCGGCGGATTCATGTTCACCACCCCCGGCAACAAAACCGGCTACACCAACCCCATCACGGTATCCTCGGTGATCGATCCGAAATGGAGCTGGACCGGATCGTCGGAGATCAGCATCGATTCGCTGGAACCGCCGGTCTTCACCCTCACCCTAGCCATGATGCGGGGCATGGGCATCAGCGGTGCGGTGACCCGGGCCGGTGTACCCTCGATGGGCATTCCGGGGGCGCAGGTGCTGATCCGCGACCGCTTCGGCGCCATCCTTCGCACCGAGCGCACCGACTCCAACGGCATGTTCCAGGCCGCGAGCGCGCTGGCCACGTTCCAGACGGTCTTTGTCGATGTTCGGCAGCACGGGTATCAACCGTGGCGGGAACGGCTCGTGCCATTGGTCGATGCGGCGAGCACCGACCTGGTTGTATCGGCTGCACTGGAGGCTATACCGGGACCGGTGGTCGAGGAACTCACGATGAACCGGTATGGATTGTTTCTGCCCGGTGTGCGCAAGTCGGGTGATGAAACGCTGTTCAACAACCTCGATGCAGATGAAGCCCTGACCATGATCTGGACCGCACGGGTAACCCAGGCGGTGTATACAAACCACCTGCAGAGGTTTGACCGGCCCGACGGCACAACCGGGATCGTCGATTCGCTTGTCGTCACCGACCGGGTCATCGGCGCCTGGCTGGTGGACAAGCGGACCTTCCCCACCAATCCCTACAGCGATGAGGCGGTATCCGCCCCCCTCCCCGATGCAACCAACGGATACCGGGCGCTCCGGCAATGGGTCGCACAGGCCATGTTGAATCCGACCAACCAGCGGTACACATCGCGTGCGCCCGGCGGTATGGATAACGGCTTGCCGGGCGGTGCGGATACCGGGTCCGCGATCAAACTGTACGAATTGCCCGCAGGTACGTTCGACCCGTCGGTCCTGGTGTTTACCGAGGACGGGGGTGTCGCCATTCTTGATCATGTCTACCCATCCCCGACAAACCAGTACGCCCTGCGCGGACTTCGAACGCCTCCCTGGCTGGCCACCGTCCTCGACACCATCGGCGTGATATCCGCAACCCAGCTCACGGCCGAAGAGTTGAAGGATGTCCTGCCCACCGGGCGCTTCGAAGCACTCCCCCGCTTCACGGTCGAGATCAGCGAAATCGACGACGACGGCTTCGTCCTCTACACCTACAACTTGGATGTGGAGTGGACCGAGGGCATGGACAACCTCGCGTCGGGTTTTCTTTCCATCGCACCGGGCACGCTCGGGCTGTCATTCGAGGGCAATGCCGGTCTGACCGTCAACGGCCAGTCCGGCAGCGCGGACTTCGGCGTTACCGCGGATATCAAAACCGGCGACATTGAGCTGGACGACATGCTTCCCAAGATATTCGGTTCCGATGCCACCTTCTCCACGAAATACCAAATCGGGGCGGAAACCGTGTTCTCCAACAACTTCACCGCCACGGAACCCATCGAGTTCGAGCTCCGGCACGAAGTCGGCGGAGGCATGGCCAGCGTGGCCCGGGCCAACCTGCGACCGGTTCTGGGGAAACTGCCGTATGTCGGACCGGTCATGATCGCCCTCGACAAAGTCAAGGGTCTCCAGTTCTTCGGCGTTCTGGAAGGCGGGGTCGGCCAGGAATCCGAAGTGGCCTGGCGTACATATTATCCTCCTCCAAATGACGGGTTGACCGGTACGACAAATCTCAACCATGTGCTGCGCCGCCATTTTCTCGGCGGTGATGAAGAGGTTCAACTGACCCAGCGCCTGTGCTTCAGCTTCGGCGCCGGACTCGACATCCTTGCCGCCAACGAACGGGCCGGCGCATCAGGCCGGATTCGACTGCAGGGCAATGAATGCGGGCGGCAACCCGCTCCCGCAGCTTCGGTCGCTTTCAACAGTTTCGGGGACTGGCCCCCGGTCGCCCGGGTCAGCGGCAATGCCGCCGCGAGTGTCGAAGCCTTCCTTAAAGCGTGGGTGATCGAAGTCGGCAAATCATGGGAATGGGAGCTGTTGACGTTCGATATTCAGTTCGGCACCGAGCCGGTCTTCCAGTGGATCCCGATGACGGTCAGCCAAAGCCGCATTGCCCCCGAGACATCGACTCCGGCGGTGTTTGATGGGGAGAGTCCCACCGTCGTCGACGGCCTGTATCCCGCGGGAGCCTACCGCGCGGCATCCGGCGGAACGGATGCGTTCGTGTATACCCAGACCGATCCCGGTACAACGTCCATGATCGCCGAGGTCGCCTTTGGCACCGGCACCAACTGGAGCACACCGTCATCGGTTACCGTCACCGGCGGCATCATCAGCCTCGATATCAAAACCATCCCCGGCGGGGGGTGGATGATGGTCTACAACGCATTGGATCAGGGCAGCATCGGCGACCCCTATCCCGCCAGCAGTCTTCTCTATGTGACGTCCGATGTCGCAGGATCCGCATGGTCCGACCCGATGGTGATCACGAATCTTGACGGTGTTGTTCCGACGATCAAACTGCTGTGTTCCGGGGCCGACCTCGGCCTCCTGACACTGGAAAGTACCGGCGGGCCGATGGACGATGAACAGACGCTCCGAGGCCGCATGTGGAACGGCGCGGGATGGATCCAGCCGGCGGGGGCGGTCACGGACCTCGTGATCTCCGCATGTGCCGCCGTGGGACATGATGCGCCGGTATCTCCGCGTTTTACCTTTGTTCACGCGGAACCCGGCGGTGATCTCCATGCTGTACCGTGGTATGGCGGCGCCTTCAGCAACCGGGTCTGGATCACCAACGGCATCCGGCCCGCCCTTGCGCTGGCAACCGACACCGGGGGAACTGCCTGCGTGATTTGGGCGGATGCAAGCGACGGTATTGGCTTGAGCCTGCTTGCACCGGCCGGCAGCGTGTGGAACAGCCCGGGCATCGTCCTCTCCAACACCCAACCCTCGGCCCTGGCGCTCGAGGTTGTCGAGACCACCAACGGTCCCGCCGGACTGGTTGCCTGGACCGAAGGCGGCGAGGTGACCGGCATTCATTATGCATGGCTGGACAAAACCGGCGGCGTGTTGCGTGCACCGGCCGACCTCACGGCCAACCGGACCGGCCGCTACCGTGATCTGCAAACCCTGCCGGAAACCGGGACAACGGTACAGATTCTCGCCCGCTATACCGATGGGACAACCGGAGTGCGAGAGTTCCGTGTGGATCTCCTCACAGGAGCAAGCCTCAACGACCGTGATGGCGACGGGTTCAACGACCTGCTGGAGCTGATCCTTATCGATGCCTCCACCGATGACGCCGTTACCAATCTCACCGATGTAACCGCGGATGGTGATTTCGATGGAGACGGCATTGCCAATGACGATGAATTTGCCCTCGGATACGACCCGACCGACGAGGAGTCATTCCCTTATATCGACGAAATCGCCGGGACCCATCCCGCCACCCTCTGGTTCCTGACCGGTACCGGGTCCATGGCGAGGATGGAGACCAGCACCAACCTTCTCGACGGCTCCGGATGGGCGGACATGGGCAGCGTGGAAGGCGACGGCACCTTCCGCTCCCTCACCGACACCAACGAGGCCGTTGCGAACCGCGGGTACCGGCTGCGCGTGGATTGATCATCGCAACCGATCATCAGCCCCGGCCCGGTTCCCGGACACCCTGATCCTTAGAGACATCTCGGCGCTCACGGGACTGAGCGCCCTACCCGGTAGGGCGGCGAGTCCCTTCGCCGCCGCCGTTGAGGCGATCAACTCAATGGTGAAAAGATTTCAAGGTCGCCAAGGCCCGGTCCCGGACATAGGGGTGGACCTTCATGATGGGAAAGGGTATAGGGTCTGTATGAAATCGTTGATCATCCGCCTGATTCTTCCGTTGCTTGCCGTCGTCACGCTGGCCGCCGGCTGCTCCAGCCCAACCGTGCTGAATGCGGCCAAATCCGAGCGCTCCGGCCCCGGACACTTCAACTGGTATGACCTGGTTTCCACCGATGTGGACGCATCGCGAACATTCTATGGAGAATGGCTGGGCTGGACGTTCGAACCGAGCGGGGTTGACGGCTACGAGTGGATCGTCTCGGACGGCCGGAGAGTCGGCGGGCTGATCGATGCCGCCTTCCTACCGACCCCTCCTGAAAGCT
>JAUIHQ010000042.1 GCA_030432155.1 bacterium
CCTGCACGAGCGGGAGTTTATCGAAACCCGCCGCCACTGGTTTACCGGAACCGTTCTCCACAACACCGGGGGCGGCGTGAATGTGCTGAACCTGGTCGAGGGCGAGGAGGCCGTGGTCGAAAGTCCGGACGGCGCGTTCGAACCCTATGTCGTGCATTACGCTGAGACATTCATTGTACCCGCTTCAGTCGGCCCATACACCATTCGGCCTCACGGGCCGGCGGAAGGCAAAGAATGCGCGACGATGAAAGCATTTGTGAGGACGTGACAATGATGGGGCCGCGACGCCCTCGTCGCGGAGAGGTTAAGCATGCAATTCATATTACAAGCCCGGTGAGGGCACCGGGCCTCCAGAAAATGGCCATGACATTCCATCCCGGCATTGACATCAAACCCACCACCAACCCGCTCGGTTTCGAATACGGTCCCGACTGCTTCGGCCCTGAGGTCGAACTGCGCGCCCTCGACAGCATCCGTAAAAGCCTCCGCAATCCTGAATGCGACGGACCCGATCCCGTGTACGCCATCGCCATGGACGTGGGCCGGGAAAAGGATCGCGAGACGTTCACCGACCGCAATCTCCTGATCGGGGTGGTTACTTATGCAGCAGGGCGGCTCGGGGATGAACCGGTACGTTCCCAAGGGCATGTACACGCCCCCTCGCCCCGCAACGGGTGGTCCACACCCGAAGTCTACGAGATCTGGTCCGGCCGCGCGGTCATCCTGATGCAGGAATTCGATCGGGATGATCCCGGCCGATGCTATGCCGTCGAAGCCGGTCCGGGCGAAATCGTGATCGTACCCCCGAACTGGGCCCATGCGACCATCAGTGCCGACCCGGAACAACCGCTGACCTTCGGCGCGCTCTGTGACCGGGACTACGGCTTTCTTTATGACGGTGTCCGCGCCCACGGCGGTCTCGCCTGGTTTCCTTTGCTGGATCAGCGGGGGGAACTCGACTGGCGGCCGAACCCGGCCTACAAAGAGCGCAGCCTGGACATCAAAGCCCCGGGCGATTATTCCGCCCTTAGCATCCGGCCCGGCATCCCGCTCTACCGGCAGTTCACAGACAATCCCGATGCCTACCGCTATGTAGCCGAACCGGCCCAGGCCGTGGAGGCATGGGAGGATTTTACCCCCTGACCCGTCCCGCCGGCGCCCCTACGGCTCCATGGCGTTCAACCGGATGCGGTACGTAAACACCGTCGCTGCGGAAACCAGGACAAACGCCGCGCCGGCCAGCAGACCAAACGAGGACGACAGACTTCGCAACCCGGCGCTGACCCCGGCCATGAGAAGCATGGACGGCATCATCAGCGACGTCAGAAACGCCACATACGTCGGCCGCCGCTCCGGCGGGCATATATCGATGGAAAGCGACGTTGCACCCACCGCCATCATTCCCGTACCGGCTCCGAAGCACAGAAACGCGGTCAGGAATCCGACGGACGTTGCCGTCATCGCCGACAACAGACAGGTCGCCATGATGAAAACGCGGGCGATCAGGGTCGGCAACCTGGCGCCGTACCGGTCACCCAGGTACCCGGCAACCACATTCCCGCCGATGAAGCCGACCATCTGGGCCATCACCAGTTTTCCCAGAAAGGCTTTGGGTTCGCCGGTGACCTCCAACGCATGAATGGCCATGAACGGGACCATGACGAAAATACCGGTGGCGCAGATGCGCATGAACGTATAATTCCTCAGGTTGGCATCCCCGCGAAGAAGCTCCGGAAGGTTTCGCAG
Source organism: bacterium (assembly GCA_030432155.1). Lineage (GTDB taxonomy): Bacteria > Verrucomicrobiota > Kiritimatiellia > CAIVKH01 > CAIVKH01 > JAUIHQ01. The sequence continues at coordinate 1,747 of JAUIHQ010000042.1, forward strand.
GTTTTCGGAAAAGGTTCGCCGCGTTGCCCGCAGGCGGTGGGCATGAAAAGGCTCGCGGATCCGCAGAAACAGGACGTAGGACAGCATGAGTAGTCCGAACAGGCAAAGGTGAAGAATCCCGAATCCGGTCGCTCCGGGAAAATGCGTCAGCACGTACTGAATGACGACACCGGCGGCGAGCCCGAGCAGACCGCCGATGATATTGCGGAAGGCCCACAGCGAGGAACGGCGCCGCTGCGCGACTGTTTTGCTGACGAGTTCGATCCAGGCGGGAAAACTGATGCCGCAAAATGTGCCGGAAAGGAATGGCGTCAGGACGACCACGACAAGGACGAAGGCGGAATAACGATCCGCGGCAAATAACAATGCGAGGCCACCGGCAAGGTAAGGCAGACGCTGAAGAATACCGGTCATGCGAACCAGGGGAAGAACGCGGGGAAGCCGCTCGATATGATGGGCGGTGATGAACGACGGCCAGCTCATGCCGATCATTGTCAACATCGGCATGAGCGCGATGATGAAATTGGGGCCGCCCAGCAACGCAATCATGGCCGGGGCCACCGACTCGGCCGCCAAGAGGGTTAATCCGCCAATGTAGAGCCCGCCCTCCATGCCATGAAGCAAATAATTGCGCCTGGCTTCCCGGCGGGCGGCCTTAAACGATGAGAAGCCGGCATCTTCTCCTGTCCTGGCCGTTGATGTTGTCCCTTCTATACTCACACAAGTTCCCTATCCCGTTACTGTTTGCGACTTATAAACAAAAAGCTATAAGATACTGTATCAAAGGTTTGATGCCATGGTCGCGGGATGATTTACTGACGAGAATACTACGAAGATTTAGACTGCCTCAAGGATCTATGACCATGACAGATTATGTTCCACGAAACATCGACCAGGTACCCGCGCACCCCGGGTGGGACTTGCGCGACATCCAGCTTGAGATGAGCCTCAAGCCTTTCTATGACAATACATCGGAAACACGCGAGGCGGTGGTCGCGGAAATTTTCCACCAGTGGCAGGCGTTGTGGCGCCATGCGGAGTCGGTGTCGGTCATGCTCTGGATCGGCGAAGGATCGGAGATACTTGAATACGAAGGTATCGCGGATCGTGAATTTGAATGGGCTCGATATCACGGCGCCGCCAACCATCACCGCTGGAACATTCCCGCCAGGAAGAAGGGCGGCAAAAAACAGGCGGACCATGTTGGCATCGGATCAAACATCGATGAAAACGATCCGGAAGGCATAGGCCTGCACAGCCGCTGTTACCTGTATCGGGATCAGCCCGCCCGTTTCACGTTCAACTGGCTGCGCGATCTTGTTTCCGACATCAAGCGTATCGGCGGCGACATAACCGGGCGAAAGATCTTTGTCGGTGAGACATTTGACATCGGCCCGGAATTCGCCAAGTCGCGGTTTAAGTTTGAATGGCATCGCGAAATCCTCGGCGACGGTCCCCTCTTCAAAGAGCAGTTCATATCCTGTGAAGCCGTGCTGAAAGGCGATGACCGAGCGTATGCGGCGTACCCGAACGGTATACCCGACGGGACACGTTTCGGGACGTTTCTCGGCAAACAGCTCCATGCACTGTTCCACGATATCGGTTTCGATTTCCTGTGGTTCTCCAACGGGTTCGGATTTTCGCTCGAACCCTGGGCCATGGTTGGTGAAGTGTTCGACGGAGAAGCCTACCATCCGGAACGCAGCGCGGGGATTCAGGACAGAATCCTCCGTTTCTGGCAAGACCTGCGGGCGGAATTTCCGGTCAAGTACGGCATACGTTCACGCGGCACCAATCTCGCGACCGGCATCGATCTCGGGTCCGACGCATCGCCGCTGAAATATATCTACGAAGGCGGATTCCATGTTGATGCCCCCGTAAACTCGCCATGGGCCGCGCTGGACGGCGACTTCGGCCTCGAGCTGTCGGGCTGGATGTCGCACGTTGCTCAGCACCCCGGCGACACCTTCAGGTTTCGCTTTTATATCCACGATGCATGGTGGATGAACAGTCCGTGGCTGGATCGCTATGGCCGACAGCCGCACGACATCTACCTGCCCCTCTCCGTCAGTCGGGTTCAGGAAGATGGTGAAGTTGAAACGCCTCGCGACATCGCCTTCCTATCGGTCGATGACTCGCACGGCATGATGCCGCATACCGTACCCAACGAAGTGATTGCGCACATCCTGGCTGCCCGTGAAAAAGCCCCGGATGCGGCCGGGCCCCTGATCTGGGTTTATCCATTCGATGACTTTCACGAACTCACACTGAACGGCGGACGTCCTGATCTTCCGCTTCATGCCGACGCATTTATCGGCGCCGTCATCAACGAAGGCGTTCCTCTAAACACGGTGATGGATGCCGGTGATTTTGCCCGAGCCTGGGAAACGAACCGTCAGGCATTGCAGGGCAGCATCCTTGTCACGCCTGCACCGGTTCCCGGTTCCGCACACGAGAAGGCCCTCGCCGGAGCATGGCAAGACGGTGCGGATGTCCTCTGCTACGGGCCGGTGAGCGAAGGTTCATTTCTACAACGAACACTGGGCATTGAGCTGCTGGAAGCGCTGGATGGTGATTTTGAATTCCATTCTGAAACGGCGGGCAGCACCGACGACGTGGGGAATACACTGCGCCACACTTCGTTTCTTTCAGGCGGTGCCTTTATGGAAGTTTCCAGCCATGCCGGGTATATACGCGCAACGGCACAGCAGGAAGGAAGCGCGCGAACGGCAATAGCCGCTCGAGAGGCATCCGAGGGCACGGGCCGACTCGCCTGGACCCGCGCATCACTGACCACCGATGAGTTTGACCCGGAGGATCCTCAACCGATTCGCGGGCCGATCTTGCGGGCCCTTGATACGGAAACCTTTTATCCTCCGGGGCGTCTTCTGCGAGACGCGCTCAGCCATTTCGGATGGAACATTGAGGCAACCGTCACCCCCATGGAAAGACGTCAGCCGTACCTTGTCGCTCACCGCTACCGCAACGGGTTGATCCTGAGCGGATATCATCGGGATGAGCATGCCGTGCTCCGCGTTCGGCATCCGCTGGGAGCCCCGCTGCTTAACGGCCGCATCAATCGCATCACGAAAGGCAAGACGGAGATCTCCGGCCGCACCGCCTGGCAGAACGAAGTACGCGTTTTCGCTGCCACCGGCGGTGATGCCGTGATCCGGTGCCAGGACCTCGCCGTTGTCATGCATGATGTGCATCGCAGAATGCTCATCAGCGGGTGTGAAGATGCGACGCTGGTCTTTCTGGTGGAGACCGGACACACGGATAAGATTCGCATCCTGCGCGACCCTCATTTTCCCTATTATGCGGGGGAGTTTGTTGATCCGGTTGTGCAGTCGACGCCGCACGGAGACGCGATCACGATCGAGCACGTGGACGGCGAGCTGATGATCGAATTCTGAGCACCGGCAGGGCCCGTCAGGAGGCCGGACCCTACCGGGTCTGTGTCGTAGCAAGAATGAAACGACGGTAGGCGGCCAGCGGCGGATCACCGCGGTTGGTGACGGTGAGGATGACGTGCCATTGAGTCCCGGGCGGGGCGTCCGGCACCGTGATGGTTACCCGCGATGTGGTTGCTTTGACCGTCAGCGCATCGGCGGCATCGGTGAACATGCGGAACGTACCGAACCGCGACTCGTCGCGCACCGGACAGCCGCCCGACCAGACGTTCTCACGCCGCACAGCCTCAAACCGGCCGCCCCACCCTCCTTCATCAATTCGGCAGGGATCATGCAGCAAAAGGTTGGCGTGTGCCCGTGCGTAGGCATTGATCGCCGTCACAATCAGGTCGGGACGAAACGTGGTGCGGTTGATCTCTTTCCATTCGGATACGGTAGCAACCAGGCCTTCGATGGGAATATCGTTGCTGTAGAGGAGGAGCCGGATGAGTGACTGCAGGTCGTCCGGTTCCTCCTCGGAAATATCGGTCAGGACAAAAAGCCGCGTTTCAGGTATAGCGGCCATACTGCTCCACGAGCGAAATCACGAACTGGTAGGTTTCCCAGGAAACCTGCGGCGGGATGGAATGATCGGAGTGGTAGATGTAGCCGCGCTTTTCCTTTCCCGCTGTCACCTTCATCTTTACTTCCGCCTCGATCGGGTCCCGGTCGTTGGCAATCATTTCCATGACATCCACATTGCCGAAGAATGCCAGCTTGTCGCCGTATTGCGGCACCAGTTCGCAGATGTTCATGTTGGCCTTGGCTTCGAGCGGTTGCAGACAGTCGAACCCGGCCTCGACATAGAGATCCATCGCTTTCCGCAGGTCGCCATCGGAATGGTAGATGAACTTCATGCCATGGGCGTGCGCAAAGTCAACCAGCCGCCTGTGCTGGGGCCAGATCAGTTCACGATAGGATTCCGGGGAGCAGAACATCATGTTCTTGAACGCCATGTCGCCGTAAATCCACAGTCCATCGAATTCAAGTCCGGCATCGACCAGGGCCCGGTAGTTCATCAGCGAATTGTCTGTCGTGACCTTCGCCATGTCGGCGATCCATTCGGGATCCTCGAGGATGTTGATCATGAACTCCTCATCGCCGATCAGCAGGCGAAGCGCCTCGAACGGTTCCACGCCGGCGGTGAATACCCAGCGGTTGGCCTTTCGTCCGCGGGCGTGATTTTTTCGCTGTTCGTCGACATCAATATTCACCGGCAAGGACTCGAGCGCAGGCTTGTATTTTGTTTCCCAGACATCCCGGGAATTGCACTCAAAACCGATATGCTCGGGCGTGCCCGATTTGTTCTTCCATCGACGGAGAATCTGACCGCTTTGTCCCAAAACCGTTTCCGTCTCCTCGGTTTCGTCCAGAACTTCGGCACGGCTCGGAAATGGATGGGGCCAGTACAGTACGCCGCCGATCTGCATATCGGAACCAAGCCGGTCTCGGACATAGTCTGCCGCCTCAAATCGATCCTTTCCCGGCACGCCTTCCTCCCGCCAGCGTTCCAGCGTTTCCGGCCAGAAGCTCTCGTAGCGGGGCGCACGGTCGTGGTCCCTGCGTTCAAACATGGCGTTGACGCGTTCGCGCGATGTCATGGAATGCGGCATGGCGTTCCCCTTCATATCATTCAATGTTACATTGCAAGCGGATAGAACTTCACCCAATCGATTTCGTAGTGCGCATCCTCGTCCGGCGGGCCGTGAATCCAGGTATCGCGCGTCCAGGAATTGAAAAAGAATTCGTAGCCCTCATCGATGTAGGCGTCCTCAGTATACATCCAGGTCATCAGCTCGCGGCCGTCAACATGCCAGACCACGCGGTCGGGCAGGATGTCAAAGCCCCATTCACGGAAGCGGTCGGAGGGATTGAAGTCGATGGGGAGATCTTCGACGAAGTGGTTGGACCTGCCCTTGAGATGAATCGCCAGATGCACCTTGCCGGTATTGGCGCCGAAGGTATAGGTCAGAAATTCGATATCCACTTCGGCTTTGTTCCCGTCATGAGGGGTATCCGTGGCCAGGTTGTCCCAGTCCTTGGTGAAGATGCTGTTGAGAACCCCGGGCACCGAGGAAGGCTTCACCCGGGCAACCCAGCGGCCGAAACCGAACTCACGCCCGGTTTGCATGGATCCGCCCCGGTACGGTTCTCCGGCGAGTACGGTCTGGACCATCAACCCCTCCCCGTCAGTTCGGCACCGGTCTTTCGCCATGAGGGCGCCATTCTGTTTCCAGGTCGCGACCTGCCAGTCCGTTTGTACATTTTCCCATCCGGCATCGAAGTCATCCTGGAACGCCGGGCTGTGCTCGAAAGGCGACGTAGCGCAACCGGCGACCATGATGACGCCAGAAGCGCACACCATGGCCAACCCGACCCGCTGATTGATTCGAATGCTTTTCATCATGTAATCGTCTCCCATACTATGGATGTCCCCGAACCTGGCTCGAGGACGGTAATCTGACCCAGTCCGCTTCCAAATCCCGCACCATCGCATTCCGTCGCATGATGTGTGCCGGATCATCCCACACATTCCGCAGCTCCCCGGGATCCTTGCGAAGATCGAAAAGACAATGCGCATACGGCATATTTCCGCCAATGCAGCATTTAAACCCATCGCGAACCATCATCCGCCCATAATCCTCAGGGGATGTGGTTCCGTCCCGTTCAACCCGCTCCGGCCAGTAATTTTCACAGATCGCCCGGTTCTTCCAGCCATCGGGCTTTCCTTCCATGAGCGGATGCAGCGGCGCACCGTCCAGGCCGGCGCCGCATCCGTCAACCCCCGCCCAGGCCAGGATCGACGGGGCAACATCAATCAACTCGGCATATTCCGACACCCGCCGCGGCACCCGGCCGGGTATCCGGATCAGCAACGGGACATGCACCTCGGGGTCAAAGAACGAATGCTTCTCGTACTTGCCGTGGCAACCTCCGGCCTCACCGTGATCCGACAGGTAGATGACAATCGTGTTCGCAGCGAGACCTTCCGCATCAACGGCACTCAGAACCCGTCCGATTTCTTCGTCCACCGCGGCGAGACAGGCGTAATAGCCGCGCAAATATTGCCGGAGCATCGTTTCGTTGAGGAGCTCCTCCCCCCAGTGCGGGCTGACCGGTTGGACCGGATCCATCGGAGGCAGGGTCAACGCATCCGGATCAAACGCGTCCCACCAGCGGTGGGGCGGACGAAACGGGGGATGAGGGAAATCATACGATGCCATCAGGAAGAACGGACGGTCTTTCGTCCGCTTCAGGTAAGAGATTGTCTGTTCGGTAACAAAACGGCTTTGCAGATACCGCTCATCATGAGGCCAGGGCCCGGCCGTCTCCGCATTCCGGCGGTAGTCGAGGCCGAAAAGGGGAGGCTGGATCGCGGCAAAGGTTTCCCGGGGCCAGTAACGGGCGGCGTATCGCTCCGATTCCAGCACATACAGGAAGCCGTTCTCATTGCAATGCGCTTTCCCGATCAGGGCCGTTTCATATCCGGCCCTGGCCAGGGCGCCCGGCAGCGTCCATTGATACGGGTCGATGGCGTGAAGGTTATTCTGATAAAGCCCGTGGCGGCCGGGATAACGGCCGGTCAGGAGCGACTGGCGTGACGCGGCGCAGATCGGATACTGACAATACGCATGCTCGAACAGAACCGACTGTCCGGCCAGCGCATCGATGTTGGGGGTGCGGGCATCGGTTGGGCCATAGCATCCGGTCGATGCCGCCCGGTGCTGGTCGGTCATGATCAGCAGGACATTCGGCCGCTCAGCGGGGGATGTATGCGGGGCGCCCATACCGGCCCGCGGTCACCCTTCGGCGCGGCGCACGACAACGGCCTCGATGCCCAGGCATTTTGCCACCCGCACCAGGTCCTCGGCATGGTGACCGATCCCGAGGGCGAAGTGATGGGTCGGCCCTTCGGCCACCCAGTCGCAAAGGAACTTGCGGATATTCTTGCCGAAGCGCCCATGGGTGTTCGTGTTACCGGTCGGCGGTATGGGACGTCGCTCCGACTCTCCCTCGGCAATGATGAACTTGAACGAGCCATCGGCTTTCTGGCCGATGCTCATCATGGTGATCGGGCCCTCCTTGATCTGAAACTCCACACTGGCCCCGCTTCCCGGCTTTCCGTGATACTTCTTCAGGCTGCGCAGCACCGGCCGGCCCTCGGCGATATTGATATGGTGAGGCCCATCGTGACCCACCAACACCGTATCCTGCTCGAAGTCCACAGGGTGAAATTCGGCGAAGCTGCCGCCGATATCCAACCGGTCGAAGATCAGCATCGCGATGCAGTTCTTGATGTCGAATTCGCCGCACATCGGGAATCCGCCCCCGGTCAGCAGCGAATTGCCGACAATCAGGTTGGTCATCAGGGTGCGCATGTCGCTGCCCGGATCCGCTTCGTAATAATACGCGAGGCCGGTCAGGTTTTTCTCCTCGATCAGCCCGTCGAGCGCAACCGCAGCCCGCGCCGCGGTGTCCAGATCCGTCTCCGTGAGCTTGTCGGTAATCGGATCGCTGAACGGTTCCGGTGTATCGAAGAAGTCCAGAATGCGTTGTTTCTTCTCCTCCACCGCCCCCGGATCCGCCTGCCGGTAATGGCGCATCAGGTCATGCGGCTCGAGCAAAGGAACATGACACCCGAATGCCGACATGACCGCCGTCGGATCCGCATGCATGTCGTACATCGATTCCAGCACATGCCCCATCAGTCCGATGCGGCCCTTGCGGAGTGAATGCAGGACTTTCGCCACCGAACACCACGAAGCCAGCTCCGCCTCGGCGACCGGGTCGCCGTGCTCATGCCCGAGAATGCAAAACGGCGCGGGACGGCCCAGGCGAAGGGCGACCCCGGCAAATTCGGAAAACGAGCAGAAGTCATCGTTGCAAAGCTGCATGAACGTAGTGCCGTTGGGATAATCCATGGCCTTTAAAGGCTGCAGCGCCACCAAGACGATCGGAACACGGATTTCACGGCAGAAAACCGCGAACGTCGACGATGTGGCATACGTCACCATATCCACGAACAGGAGATCGATGTCCTCACTCTTGACCCTGGGGAGCGCGGCCCAGGCTGACTCGGCATCGTCCACCAGTCCAAAACTGCATACATCAACCCCGTGGGCGCAAATGCGATCCTCCAGCACCTTCATTTTGCGGTGCATTTCGTCAAGCAGACCGTCAAATTGCGGCCAATACGTATGATGCCCTACCCCCAGCAACCCTACCCGTGCCGTCAAGGGTTTGATCCGCTCCACAACCGGGGTCGATGTGTCCTTAGCCGCCGGCGCCTCCAGCTCATTTGTCTTCATGACATTTCTCCACAAAAAACATTGCCGTTTACAATAATTCAACATATACATGTCGATATGACCTATAAACAAGCATTATGACCCATGATATGGCCATTTGCGTTCACATATTAGAAACACCCTCCGTTTTGATGGGAGTTGCGCGAACAGGCGCCGATCAACGTCATGATGAAGACGGGCGGGTCCCGACAGGTCAGCAGGGGAGAATCGGATGAGAGTTCTGTATATTGATGTCGATTCACTCCGCCCGGATCATCTGGGCTGTTACGGCTATCACCGCGATACAAGCCCGAACATGGACCGTCTGGCCAACGAGGGGATGCGGCTGAACCAGTGCTACTGCTCGGATGCACCCTGCCTGCCCAGCCGATCCGCGCTTTTTTCCGGCCGGTTCGGCATTCACACCGGCGTGGTGAATCATGGAGGGGTGGCTGCACAGCCGTTTGTGGAAGGAGCGGGGCGGGGTTTCCGCGACTGGTTCGGAACACATGCGTGGCCGGTGCAATTCCGCCGGCTGGGCTATCACACGGTTGCGATCAGCCCGTTCGGGGAACGGCACAGCGCATGGCACTGGAACGCGGGCTTTCGCGAAATTCACAACACCGGCGGCGGCGGCAACGAAAATGCGGATGTGATTTCCGGCGAAGCCCTGGACTGGCTTTCTCGCCGGGGGGAACGCGACAACTGGTTTATGCACCTGAACCTCTGGGATCCTCATACCGCATACCGTGTCCCCATGGAGTATGGCAACCCCTTCAAGGATGATCCCTGCCCGAACTGGCTGACCGAAGACATCCGGCAACAGCACTGGCAGGGAAGCGGGCCGCACAGCGCACGCGAGGCGATGGGTTATTCCAGTGACATCCCGGCCTATCTGCGGGGACGGGACCTCCCGCGCCAGCCCTGGGCCATTGACTCCATGGACAAGGTGCGCATGGTTTTCGATGGATACGACACCGGGGTCCGGTATGCGGACGATCATATCGGGCGCGTGCTGAACACCCTGGCCGACTTGAACATCCTTGACGACACCGCCGTCATCATATCCGCCGACCACGGAGAGAACCTCGGCGAACTGAATGTGTATGGCGACCACCAGACCGCCGATGCCTGCACGTGCCGCATTCCCTGCATCATCCGGTGGCCCGGCGTAACCGGCGCCCATGCAGGGAGCGAAAACAACGGGCTTCATTACCATGTCGATTTCGCCGCGACGGCCATCGAGCTTGCCGGCGGTACATCCCCGGAGGCATGGGACGGCCGAAGCTTTGCCGATGCGCTCGCAAACGGGGAGGACGGCGGACGGGACCACCTGGTGCTTTCCCAGGCCGCCTGGTGCGTACAACGCGCGGTGCGGTGGGACGATCATCTTTACATTCGCACCTACCACGATGCCTGGCATGATTACCCCGACGATATGCTGTTCAACCTTTCCACCGATCCGCATGAAACCCGGAACCTTGCCGACCGGGAACCCGGCCTCGTCGATTCCGCCCGCCAGACGCTGGAGGCGTGGAGGGAATCCATGCTGGCATCATCCCCCCACCCTGATCCGCTGGACACCGTCCTTTCCGAAGGGGGTTCGCTGCATGCCCGGGAAGCGGGCCGGGCGTACCTTCAACGGCTGGCCGACACAGGACGCGGGGAGATCGCCGACCGCCTCACCCGAAAACACGGAAGACCGCCATGCTGAAACCGCAGAACAACGAATGCCGTTTTGCCCACAAGCTGGACGGCCTATGGCGTTTTCTTGCCGACCCCGATGATCGGGGGGAGACGCGGGGATGGCCGAAAGGGCTGCCGAAACAACACGGGTACATGGCTGTGCCCTCGAGTTACAACGAATTGACACAGGACGCGGCGCTCCGGGATTACATCGGGCCGGTGTGGTATGAAACCGACATCGTCCTTCATCCGGCATGGCAGGGCCGTACGGCAACGATCCGGTTCGGGGCGGTATCACACCACGCCAAGGTCTGGTGGAACGGCCGGCCGGTCGGCGAGCACAAGGGCGGGTTTCTTCCCTTCGATATCGAGCTGGGAGAGGTCGGTCCGGACGCGACCACCGGCCGCCTGATCGTCAGGGTGGACAACCGGCTGGCCTGGGACTCGCTGCCGCCGGGCATGGTTGTCGACCACGGTGACTTTCCCTTATCCGGGAAACGGAAGCGGCAGGACTATTTTCACGATTTTTATAACTATGCCGGCATTCATCGTTCGGTATACCTGACCCTTTTGCCCCGGCGCCATCTCACCGCCATCCGGGTCACGCCGTGGGTGACCGGCACAAAAGGCGGTTTTCTCTATGAGGTAGACGGAACCGTAAAGGCCCGGGCCGAGGTGCGCCTGCTGGATGCGTCGGGCCGGTGCGTAGCCGAGGCAACCGGATCGAAAGGTCGGCTGGCCGTACATCGCCCCCGGCTCTGGCAGCCCGGGAAACCCTATCTTTATACGCTCGAAGTATCCCTCCCCGGCGCTGAGCCCGATCTGTACCGGCTGCAATCCGGCATCCGCACGGTCACCACCGGCAAGGGAACATTGAAGATCAACGGCAAGCCGTTCTATTTCCGCGGATTCGGCAAGCACGAAGACAGCGACTTCCTCGGCAAGGGTCACAGTGATGCGGTCATGCTGAAGGACTTTGCCCTGCTAGAATGGATCGGGGCCAATTCTTTCCGGACCTCACACTATCCGTATGCCGAAGAGATTCTTGATCATGCCGACCGTACCGGCGTGGTGGTGATCGGCGAGCTGCCGGCGGTCGGCTTCAATTTCATGCCCGGCCATTTCCCGGTATTCCAACCGGGACAAATCGATGCCGCAACCCGCAAGCACCATCAGGAAACGCTTCGGGAGATGATTGCCCGGGACATGCACCATCCTTCGGTTGTCATCTGGAGCCTGGCCAACGAGGCGGCGACCCAGGAAAAGCCCAGCCGCCGCTATTTCACGCCCATCGTCAAGCAGGCGCGGAAGCTTGATGCGTCCCGGCCGCTCATGCTGGTCATGTCGGCATTCGCAAAAGCCGATACGGTCGGCGACCTGTTTGATATCCTGGGTATCAACCGATACTACGGATGGTACCATGATGTCGGTGATATCGCATCGATTGAGCCCAACCTCACCGCCGAACTTCGCGCCTGGTACCGGCGGTACCGGAAACCAATCGTGATGACGGAATACGGCGCCGACACGGTGGCCGGTTTCCACAGCGAGCCGCCGGTCATGTTCAGCGAGGAGTTTCAGCGCGATTACCTCGCCGCGCATCACCGAACATTCGACAAGCTTCCATTCCTGTGCGGTGAACACATCTGGAACTTTGCCGACTTCGCCACCAAACAGGGATTGAAGCGGATCGGCGGCAACAAGAAGGGCGTTTTCACCCGGCAGCGTCAACCCAAGCTGGCCGCCCACGACGTTCAACAGCGCTGGCACAAATGCGATGCTTCGGGACGGCCCCGGCGGCAGTGAGTCACACGCCATGATCCGCCCCGGCACCATACAGCACCTCATCTCCCTCCTCGGACGGGACCGCGTTCTCGACGCGGACGAACAATTGATTGCCTATGGGTTCGACGGTACCGCCACCCTCAGGGAAACGCCGGGGTGCGTGGTATTTCCCGAGACCACCGCGGAGGTTTCGGCGATTCTCCGGCATGCCCATGCCGAGGGCATGCCGGTGGTTCCGCGGGGATCCGGAACGAGCCTGAGCGGGAGCGCGGTTCCGGTTCCCGGTTGCATCGTGTTATGCACGGCCCGCATGGAGCGGATTCTGGAAGTGGATGCTGATAATCTTCAGGCACGGGTAGAGCCGGGAGTCCGGACGGCTGCGCTGAATGAAGCGGCCCGGGTTCACGGCCTTTTTTATCCCCCGGATCCCGGGTCGATGAACATCTCCACCATCGGGGGCAATGTCAGCCACAACTCGGGCGGTTTGCGGGGACTCAAGTACGGGGTTACCCGTGATTACGTCCTCGGACTCCACGTGGTTCTGGCCGACGGCCGAATCCTGAAAACCGGCACCGCCTGCGTCAAAGATTCCGCCGGGTACCGGCTGAAGGACCTTTTCATCGGGGCCGAAGGCACCCTCGGGGTCGTGACGGAGATCCTGCTCAAACTTTCTCCGATACCCCGGGCGGTGAAAACCATGCTGGCTTCCTATACATCGATACGTGACGCAGCCGCCACCGTGTCGGCCATCATCGCCCATCCGGTCATTCCCTGCACCCTCGAGTTTCTCGACCGTACGACCCTTCAGTGCGTGGAAGCCTTCGCGGGTATCGGACTGCCGGTGGACGCCGAGGCCCTGCTGCTCATGGAAACCGACGGCCATCCCGCGGTAGTCGAGGAAGAAGCGGACGTCATGATGGCGATTGCGCGGGAACATGGTGCGACCGACGTCAAGGCAGCAGGATCACCTGCGGAAGCCGAGCAGCTTCGTACCGCCCGCCGCAGCGCATTCAGTGCACTGGCCCGGCGCGCCCCCACGGTGATTCTCGAAGATGCAACGGTTCCCCGCAACCGTCTTGCCGAGATGGTCGCCTTCATCCAGGAAACCGCCGACCGGTACCGGTTACAGGTCGGTACCTTCGGACACATGGGCGACGGCAATCTGCACCCCACCTTTCTCACCGACGAGCGGGACCGTGATGAGATGGCGCGGGTACATGATGCGTTCCGCGACATTTTCGAAAAGGCGGTTTCCCTCGGCGGTACGATCACCGGCGAACATGGTGTCGGCCTTTCCAAAAAGGATTTCCTCCCGCTGGTTGTGGATGATACCGGCTCGGACCTTCATCGCGTGATCAAGGCTTCGCTCGATCCCCGGGGTATTCTGAATCCGGGCAAAATCTTCGGATGAACCAGCCGCAGGCCATCCGGTTGAAGCGCCTCGATTACCGCATTCTCGAGACGTGCATTCACTGTGGCATGTGCCTGCCGACCTGTCCGACCTACATGGCCACCAAGAACGAGAACGCGAGCCCCCGCGGGCGCATCGCGATGATGAAAGCCGTGGCATCGGGAGAACTCTCGCCCGGCGGTCATTTCGCCGATGAGATGTATCACTGCCTCGGCTGTCTCGCCTGTCAGACCGCATGTCCTGCCGATGTGCCGTACGGATTCATGCTGGAGGAAGCCCGGGCCGATGTGGAAGCGAGCCGGGTACTGGCCACCCCGGCCCGATCATTCACCCGCCGCATGCTGCTTTCCCACGTTTTCCCGTCCCGCGTCCTGCTGAGAGGGCTCGGGACGATGCTATGGCTGGCCCGGAGAACCGGCCTGCAAAGCCTGGCCCTTCGCACCGGCCTGGTCCGCCTGTTCTCGCGCCGACTGGACGCCCTCGCCCCCCTGGCCCCGCCGATCACCCGGCCCTTTACCGCGATGGGCTACCGGACACCCGGCAATCCAAACGGCCCGAACGTGGCCCTGCTCGCCGGCTGTGTTCAGGACATCGCCTTTGCCGATGTCAATCGTGACTCGGTCACGGTCCTCGAAAAGCTCGGTTGCCGGGTCTCCATTCCCCGCGGCCAGCAATGTTGCGGCTCGCTCCATGCCCACAACGGGGAACTCGAGACCGCACGCCGGTTGGCCCGGATCAACCTGGACGCCATCGACCCCCTGGCGTTCGACGCCATCATCACCAATGCGGCCGGGTGCGGTTCACACCTGCGGCATTATGCACGCCTGCTTCGCGACGATCCGGACTACCGCGAACGGGCGGAAGCGTGGGACAAACGGGTTCAGGATCTGCTCGCGTTCGCTTCGACCTTTCCCCGGCTACCCGAAAGCCGTGCTCCCCGGGGTGCACGGCAGCGCCTCACCTACCAGGATGCATGCCACCTCGTACACGGACAGAAAATCCATGCAGCACCCCGCACCCTCCTCAAGGCCCTCAAGGAATACGAATGGATCGAGCTGCCCGACAGCACCCGCTGCTGCGGAAGCGCCGGCATCTACAACGTGACGCGCCCCGAACAAGCCCGCGCTCTCGGAAACAGGAAAATTGGTGACATCCGGACCACCGGGGCCGATGTGATTGCGGTTGCGAATCCAGGCTGCATGGTTCAGTTGCGGGCATTGTCCCGCGAACACAACCTGCCGGTGAGGGTGGTGCATCCGGTCACCCTGCTGGCCGAGTCGTGGCAGTGACCCGGGTGTGGCCGCACCGCCTGCGTGTCATGCTTCAGAACCAGACGGCGGCGATTTTTTCCGCGTAGATCTTCAACATCGAAAGCGTCTTCTTTCGTTCATCCCCCTGGAGGCGGATGGAGGGGGCGCTCGCTCCGAGCGCGGCAATCTTGCGACCCGCGGCGTCGAGAATCGGTACCGCCAGCGCACTTCCGCCCATCACCAGCTCATCGCGAGTCTCCGCGTACCCGTTGGCTCTCACCTTGAATACCATCTCCCGAATCTGCTGAAGCCCGGTTATGCTGTTCCCGGTGTGCTGCTTGGGAGGAAATTCCGTGACGTAATGTTCCAGCTCGTCCCCGGTCATCGAGGCAAGGCTGATCTTGCCGACCGCGGTGCAGTAGGCCAGCGATCCCAACACCTCCGGTTCCTGCACGCGAAGCGCCTGCGAGGACGGAATGTAATCGATGTTGATGGCCCGGCCCCGGTCCAGCATCGACAACATCACCGACTCATCCAGCTTGGCCGCCAGCTCCACCATCAGCGGATGCGCTGCCTTGGTCAGAGAC
>JAUIHQ010000383.1 GCA_030432155.1 bacterium
AGGTTGCCCGCACCCTTGCGACGAACCTGACGACCGATGCCGATGGCGCCGCCGTCCGGGCGTACATTGACAGCGCCCCGTATTTCTGGACGAACAGCGTGACTCTGGTCCGGCAGTTTCAATTTTCCGATGCGGAACGGCTGCTGCAGGACGCAAAGGCGGAGGGCCTACCCGCCTCGGATGACACGGCCCGGTTGATGGAAAAGATCGAAGCCGAGAAGGCGTTTTATGACCTGTACGACCAGGCCCGCATCGCCCAGTCGAACTTTGAGGATTACAGCGAAGTCATCGAACTGTACGAAAAGTGCCTTGCGATGCGCCCGAACGAGCATGGCATCCGCCTCGATATCGCCGATCTCTGCAAGGCGATCGGCCGCCACCAGCGTGCGTTGGAGACGATGTTCGGCCGGCAAATCCAGTACCCGCCCCAGCAGTACCACCGCGCCCTGTGGATTGGGGTCGAGTCGGCCAATGCGCTTCGCCGCGGCGACCTTGTCGGAAAGTTTCTCAACGAGCTCGCCACCCGGTTCAGGGATCCGCGGGCGATGCAGATCCTGCAGCAGAATCAATAAGTGACCCGTCCGCGGTATAGGGCGTGCCGGTCACATCTTCGAACATCCGTTGGAGATACCGGTTACGCTCGAGGTTGCGGCGGATGCGGAGATTGATTTCGCGGGCGAGGTCTCGCATCAACTCCGGGACATCGATGTCGGGGTTGTTTTCCACCCTGGAGATCCGCTCTTCCAGCCAGCGCTGAGCCTGCATGGCGTCGATAAACGGACTGATGTCCATCGGCCGGGCCCGGGCCGCCGCATCGAGGAACACCTGGTGAAAGTCCGCATCCGGCTTGATCTTGTTGGACAACATGTCGCCGGATTGTGCGTAGGCCGGGTTGGGCGGCAGGGAGTCGCCGTCCTTGATGATCTGTTCATTGTAGGCGGGCCGGGCAAGATATTGCAGGAACGCCAGGGCTTCATCCTTGTGCTCCGTCTGGGCATTGATCCCGGCGCCTCGGCAATCGATGTACCCGCGGGAGGGTTGATCCTGGTAGCGAGGAAGGGGCACGGCGCCGATTTTATCCGCAATACCGGGATAATTGTGGAGCATCACGAGATACCAGCGCCCGATCAGGATCATCGCCGCACGTTCATTGGAAAACCAGGTAATACCGCCGGATCCCCACCCTCCCTGGGCGGACATGGAGGTTGCAATTTCCGGGGTCGGAATGACCCCGTGTACATGAATCATATCCCGGTACAATTCCATGGTCCGGATGGCTTCGGGGCTGTCGAGATCGGACTGCAGACCGCCATCGCGGTAGTACCGCCCGCCGATCCCGGCAAACAGATCGTTGAACATCACGCTCGCTGCATAATGGGCGACCGGCAAATGGGATATGCCGCTCTTCCCCGGCTCCTTGAACCGCTTGCCGATTTCGATGAAATCCTCGTACGTCCAATCGGGCTCGGGATACGGAATGCCATGGTCGTCGAAGATGTCCCGGTTGTAGATCACCGCGTTCACCGCCACATTGCAGGGAAACCGGTACTGCTTGTTCTCGACAAACAGGCCGTCGCGAAGAGATGGATAGGTACTGGAAGGACCGAAGCCCATGGCCCCGGCGTACGGGGTGAGGTCCATCAGCAGCCCGGCCTGCACGTAGCCGGCCATCTGCTGGACGCTGTAGATGTCGATGATGTCGGGGCCGGTACCGGTCGCACACTGGACGAGCAGCTTCTCCATTGCGCCCGCCTCCACCGACATTTCGACGTCATCGCGGCCCCCGGTGAAGAGCCCGGTCTGGATGATGCGCGCGGGATTGGGATCGGTCGCCCACCGAAGGTGCGCCTTGTCCGGGTCGCCGTGCTGAAGCGTACCGACCGCGAGGAGATACAGCAGGAAGGCCGCGGCGCCGATGATGGTGAACACCCACTTCATGGCCTATCCCTTGACGCCTCCGAGCTGGAGGCCTTTGACCATGAACTTCTGGAACACACAGAAAATGATGATCAGCGGCACCACATTCATCACCGTGGCCGCCATGATGTATTCCGTCTGCCGTCCGTAAGTGCTGTCGAGAAACAGCATGCCCACCGACATCGGGTAGAGCTGCTCGTCGGTCAGCATGATCAGGGGCCAGAAGAACGACTGATAGGAACCGAGGAAGGTGATGATGGCAAGGGCGATCATACCCGGCCGGGCCAGGGGCATGATGACATCCCAGAAGATCATCCAGTGATTCGCTCCGTCGATCTGCGCCGCCTCGTCGAGATCCTTGGGGATCGACAGCATGAACTGCCGCAACAGGAACGTTCCGAATGCGGTAAACGCCGCGGGAATGATCAGTCCCCGGTAGGTGTTGAGGAAGTCGAGATAGACCATGACCTGGAAATTCGGGATCATGGTCACCACCCCGGGAATCATCATCGTGGCCAGGTACAACAGAAAGACCTGGTCCCGGCCCGGCCAGTTCATTCGAGAAAATGCATACGCCGCCATCGCCGACGTCAGGACCTGGAGAAACGTGATACAGACCGCCATGAAGATGCTGTTGAAGTACCAGCGCCCGAATCGCATGCCCAGGTACTGGCCGGTGCCGGGATCCGGCTCAAGGTCGAGGACCACCGGGTAATTCCGCAACGTGGGTTGCTCGGGCACAATGTTGATCTGTTCCACCTCGTTGCGTGGCTTGAATGACGCGCCGACCATCCAGATGAAGGGCATGCCCATGAGGATGCCGAGAAAGCAGAGAGAAAGGAAACGGACCAGGGGGAACCTCGGCATCAGTTCACCGCCAGCTCGCGGCCGAAGCGCCAGTTCACCATCGTGGCGATGGCGATGATCGCAAACATGATCCACGACACCGCCGCCGCATACCCGAGATCGAGATCCTGAAAGGCGATATTGTAGATGTAATAGCTCAGCGTGGTCGTGGCGCCGTCGGGACCGCCCCCGGTCATCACCCGGGCCTGTTCAAATCCGCCCTGGATGCCGCCGATCACCGACATGATCGAGATGAAAAACGTCGTCGGCGCGAGCTGGGGCAGGATGACGTGCCGGAGCCGCTGCCACCGGTTCGCCCCGTCTACCTGGGCCGCGTCCATCAGATCCTTGGGCAGGTTGCTGAGCG
>JAUIHQ010000384.1 GCA_030432155.1 bacterium
CAACTCGGGAACGTCGCCCTTGGAGATTGCCTGGGCCAGACCTTCCACAATGGCGGTCTTGCCGACGCCGGCTTCCCCCAGCAGGACAGGATTGTTTTTGCTTCGGCGGCACAGGATCTGAATGACCCGTTCAATCTCGTTGGCCCGCCCGATCACCGGATCGAGCTCCTGCTTGGAGGCGAGGTCGGTGAGGTCTCGGCCGAATGTGCTGAGAGCAGGGGTTTTGCTGTCGCGGGTTGATGACGAAGGCGCCGGCCCCTCTCCGCCACCGCCCTGGGCGGCGGGATCGCCGTCATTCTCCGGTTCATAGTTCGGATCGAGTTCCTTCATGATCTCAACCCGGGTTTTTTCCAGGTCGACATTCAGATTACGCAGAACCCGGGCCGCCACCCCTTCCCCTTCCCGCAACAATCCGAGAAGGATGTGTTCGGTTCCGACATACGCGTGGTTGAGTGCGCGGGCTTCGCTGCCGGCCAGCGCCAGAACCTTCTTGACCCGCGGCGTAAACGGCAGGTTCCCAACCTGCTTGGTTTCGGGCCCCACCCCGACCGCTTTTTCCACTTCCATCCGCACCGCTTCAAGATTCACGCTCATCCGCTGGAGCACATTCACGGCCACGCCCTGGCCCAGGGCGATGATGCCGAGGAGAAGGTGCTCGGTCCCGACGTAGCTGTGATTGAACCGGTCCGCTTCCTTGCGGGCAAGCTGCAGGACCTGCTGTGCACGTGGCGTAAAATTATTCATGGTCTTTTTTCCCGCGGGTTCTGGTTGTTCGACGCTTGGTCAGGCCTTTTCGGATCCGTTCGGCCCGGTACCAGTCCCGCTCCTTGGGTTTCAGTACTTTTCCTTCAAATTTCTGCAGATGAGCCGGTTGCGCAACCACCATAAGGTCGTCGATCACAGCCCGCCCCACATCCTTCACTATACCCAGATCAACGCCCAAACGCAAACCGGATAGGAGATCCAGGGCTTCGTTGGACGAAAGCAGGTGGGCATTGGAAAGAATGCCGACCGCCCGGCCCACATGATCCCGCAGGAATCGTTCCCGGCTTTCCATAAGCCGTGTCCGGGCATTCTTCTCATGTTCGATGATTTCCTGGGCGATTTGTTCAATATTTTCGACGAGGTCGATTTCCTTCTCGCCCAGCGTCATTTGATTGGAAATCTGAAACATGTTGCCGGAGGATTCCGTCCCCTCGCCCCAGAGTCCGCGAACCGCCAGTCCGATTTTTCCCATGCCCTTGATGATGGGGTTGATTTCGTTCATCAACACCAGTCCGGGAAGGTGCAGCATCACGCTGGCCCGCATACCGGTGCCTACGTTGGTCGGACAGGAGGTCAGGTATCCGAGCCGGGGTGAAAATGCGTAGGGCACGATTTGCTCGATCTCGCTGTCGAGGGCATCAATCCGTTTCCAGACGTCTTTGAGCTCGAGGCCCGGCACCAGCATCTGCAGCCGCAGGTGGTCCTCCTCGTTCACCATGATGGAAACCGTCTCATCCTTTTTCAGGATAAGCCCGCTTCCCTTCCCTTTTTCCGCCTGTTCCCGGCTGATCAGGTGCCGCTCGGTCAGAATTTGACGGTCCAATTCATCCAGCTCGTCCATGCCGATGCAAAGTGCGGGCTTGAGGGAAGGCACGTCGTCACACAACCGGGGACTCAGGTCGCGCCAGATCCGGTCACATTCCTCAGCCCCACCCCACCCCGGAAAGGCGTAGTCCCGCAGATTTCGGGCAAGACGGATGCGGCTGCTGATGACGATCTTCTGTTCGCTGTCCGGCGTCCGCCAAGCCCCGGACTGTTGTATGAGGCCGTCGATATTCACGCCGGGGATTCCCCGTTCGCCGCCATTTCCTCGCTGAACCGGTGAATCCGATCCCGAAGCGTGGCCGCGTCTTCATATTTTTCCTCGGCGATAGCCTGCTTCAGCTCGACCTGAAGCCGCTCCAGCTCCTCCTCGAGAAGATGGCGCTTCTGCTCGTTGGCGGGAAATTTTCCGATATGCCGGTCACTCCGATGCATGGCCCGAAGCAATACGGGTAGATCCTCGGCAAAAGCATCGTAGCAGGCCGCGCAGCCGAACCGTCCGGTTTTCTTGAAATCCGTGCGACTCATATGGCAACGGGGACATGACTTCTCGGAGCCGACCGGCTTGGAGGCAGGCATGTTCTTCACTCCCATCCCGAGTAGAATATCGGTGATGGAAATGGGACCCTGAACGTCAAAGCCGCTCTTCTGCGCACAGGCCTCGCAAAGGTGAAGCTTCTTGATCTGCCCCTCGACAACCTGGGTCAGGTGGACGGTTGCATCCTGTTCGTTGCATAGTTCACATAGCATGACGGCGTATCTTCCTGTCTGCCTTTACGATACACCCGGTCGCGCCGGGGATCAAATGTTCAGGCATCCGGAAACTCAGCGGATGTCGGTGCCCTCATTCCGGGTCAGTTCCCGATAGGCATCCAGCAGTTTACGTGTGGTCTTACCGGGACGACCATTTCCTATGGTCCGGCGGTCGATCTCCACCACGCTGATGATTTCCGCGGCGGTGCCGGTGAGAAACACTTCATCCGCGGTGAACAAATCGTACCGGGTCATGACATCCTCGCGAACATCCATGCCGGCCGAACGGGCAAGTTCCATCACACAGTTGCGGGTAATGCCTTCGAGGGCGCCGGACCATGTCGGAGGGGTGGTCAGGGTCTTGCCCTTGACCGCGAACACGTTGTCCCCGGACGCCTCGGCGACATAGCCCTGCGGATTCAGCATCAGGCACTCCATGACCCCGGCGTTGATGGCCTCGATCTTGGCCAGCACATTGTTGAGGTAGTTCAAACTCTTGATCCGCGGATTGATGGCCGCCATTTCGGTCAGGTACCAGGCGGTGTAGAGAACCACTTCCGTGGCTTGCGTTTCGTTGGCGTGCAATCCACCGTCGATCCACATCGCTGGCTTGTCCGCGAGCGGCTTGCCGTCTTTGCGATTGGTGACGGTCATCACCCACAGGTCACGCTTGCCGTACGACTTGCCGAGGCTTTCAAGTTTGGCGAGATGCGGATGCGCCTTGGCGATGTCTTGGAGCATCTTGCTCGAATCAGCGTAGTCATAGTAGCGGTTCCAATGGA
>JAUIHQ010000043.1 GCA_030432155.1 bacterium
CAAGCGTACCGGGGGTTCGAATCCCTCCCTCTCCGCCAATTCATGCATTTTACCTATATTCTCTACAGTCCCCAGCGGGACAGGACATAGGTTGGCAGCAGCGGCGATTGGGAGGCCCGGCTCGCGGCCCATAACTCGGGACGGGTAGCGGCTACACGTTCAGGAATACCATGGCGGGTTGTACTGACTGAGGGACACGAAACCTATGCGGCGGCCCGGCACCGTGAGCGATACCTCAAGAGTTCAGCAGGTCGCAGATGGATGAAGAAGATGCTTGGCACGCTGGCCGATAAGACGCCTGCCCGTCCCGCGTAGCGGGACGAGGCCTCGTCCCGATGAAATCGGGACGGGGAAAGTGTGTGTACGTCACAAGCGTACCGAGGGTTCGAATCCCTCCCTCTCCGCCAATCTCATGGCGATAAACTACGTCTTAAATAGCCCGTCCAAGCAGAAGACCTATGCAGGTTGCACCGAGAATCTTGAGGAACGACTTTGCCAACATAATAGCGGTTCGGTAAAAGCCACCCGACCGGGCATTCCCTGGCGTCTCGTGTTCACTGAGGAGCAGGAAAGCATGCTGCTGGCGCGGCGCAGGGAACGGTACTACAAATCTTCAGCTGGCCGGCGATGGCTTAGCCGGAATCAAACCAACTCGACCATCGTGCCGCTGTCCCGGATGGCTTGGACGGCTTGTTCGCTATCGGGATGGCGATCGGTGATCAGGAGGTCGATGTCTTCAAGGGCACATACACGGCAGAGCGCTTTACGGCCGATCTTGGTGTGGTCGGCCAACACCACCACGGTGTCGGACTGCCGGATCATTTCCGCTTCGACATCCGCGACCAACTCCGTGGTGTTGGATGTCCCGGAATCCGCCTCAATCCCGCCGACGGATAGAAATGCCCATCGTGCATGATACTCCCGCAGGGATCGCCGCGCACCCGGCCCGACCAGCAACCCGTCCTGCTGATACAACACCCCCCCGGTCAGATGAATCTCCGGCCAGGCAACATTGCCCCGGGACTCCGCCAGCGCCACCGATAGCGGTAGGGAATTGGTGATCACTTTTAGCGGGATCCGCGGCAGCAACGCATGCAAATGAAACGTGGTGGTACCGCCGTCAATCAGGATGACGTCGTTCGGCTGCAGCCGTTTGACCGCCTCGCGGGCCAACCGGGCCTTGATCGATGGATTCTCAATCTCCCGCATCGAGAACGGCACCGTACTCCGGACCTCGGGCAACCGGATGCCGCCGCGATGCCGCTGTACAATCCCCTGCTCGGCAAGGGCTCGGAAATCCCTGCGTACCGTAATACCGCTGACCCGCAACAACGAAGCCGCCTCCTCCACCGATAACTCTCCGAACAAATGCAGGTGCCGTAACACCGCTTCACGACGGGACCGGTTCATGATGCCTCCCAAAAGTGATCACTATGATCACCTTATGATCATCTATATCGAATATTTGCAAGAATAATCCGAAATTTTGTGTTGATTGAACGATCCAATATGATCGAATATGATCTTTGTACCCATGTCACAGACCGCTACAAACCATGCCCTATCGCTCTCCCGAGAGGCTGTGGAATCGCTGGGCCGGCGGGTGCGGGGCGCCATCCGCACGGATATCGCCACGCGCGGGGCCTATGCGACGGATGCCAGCATGTACCAGTTCGAGCCGCTTGCGGTGATCGAACCGCTGGACCGAGACGATATCGTGGCGGCGGTGAAGGTATGTGCGGAGCACCGGCTGCCGATCCTGCCCCGCGGCGGCGGCACAAGCCTTGTGGGCCAATGCATCGGCCGGGGCGTGGTCATTGATGTATCGCGCCATTGCCATCGCCTGCTCGAGGTTCATGCCGATGAATGCTGGGCCCGGGTCGAACCGGGTATGATTCGCGATGAGCTGAACCGGCGCCTTGCCGGGCACCGCCTCCATTTCGCCCCCGACCCGGCGACCACCAGTCGCGCAAATATCGGCGGCATGATCGCCAACAACGCAGCAGGTATGAGGTCGATTCAGTACGGAATGACCATCGATCATGTGCTGAGTGTCGACATCGTCCTCGCCGACGGCGAGGTCATGACGCTCGGACCGGTCGATTCGAAAGACCTTGCCTCGCCCGCGTCCGATCGGCCGGCGATGATCCGGCAGGCGGTTCACCGCATCATCGAGCGTGAACGGGATGAGATCGCCGCCCGATACCCCCGAGTCGGACGGCGGTCCGGCGGATACGCGCTCGATGCCCTCGCCAACGAGGATCCGATGAACCTGGCAAAGCTGATCGCGGGAAGCGAAGGAACCCTCGGCCTTATCCTCGAAGCCCGCATCCGGCTCGAACCGGTTCCGGCACATTCCGGCCTGTGTCTTGCCCATTTTACGACCATCGGCGCATGTCTGCGCGCGGTTGAACCGATCGTCCGGCACAAACCCTCAGCGGTGGAGCTGCTGGACGGTGTCATCGTCCGCCAGGCCCGGGAACACCCGATGACCCGCCCCACCTGTGCGGTGATCGATGGGAACCCGGAAGGGTTGCTGGTGATTGAAGCGAGATCCGATGATCGCGATGACGTCCGCGGCAAACTGGAAGCGATACGCCTCATGCTCCTCGAAAGCGGCGCCTGCTACCATGCGCCCATCATGACCGAACCGACGGCGATCCAGGCGGTATGGCTGATGCGCGAGAGTGCACTGGGACTCATGACCACGGTGAAAGGCGAGCGCAAGCCCACACCGTACATTGAAGATGCAGCGGTTCCCCCGGCGGTTCTGCCCGCCTACATCGAGGATGTCCTGGCCATCTGCAAACGGCACGGCCAACCGGTATCGCTCTTCGCCCATGCCGGGGCGGGACTTTTGCATATACGTCCCCTCCACAACCTGCATGACCCTGCGGATATCGAGCGGATGAAGCAGATTCAGGACGAGGTGTTTGAACGGGTCGTCCACTATGGCGGGTCATGGAGCGGCGAACACGGCGATGGCATCATCCGCGGCGGATTCAACGAGCGGTTCTTCGGACCGCGCCTGTACCAGGCATTCCGCGAGATCAAGGCGCTCTTCGATCCAGACGGGAGAATGAATCCGGGAAAAACCGTCGATACCTACCCCCGTGATGAAAACTTGCGGTTCGACCGAGGGCACTACCGTCCCGAACCGATCACCACCGCCTACCGCTGGCAGGCGGACGAGGGCCTCCTGCGGGCGGCCGAACAGTGTACCGGAGTCGGCGCCTGCCGGAAACTCAGTACCGGCGTGATGTGTCCGTCCTACATGGCGACCCGCGACGAGGTTCACTCCACCCGTGGGCGAGCCAACGTGCTGCGCCTCGCGTTGACCGGGCAGCTCGGGCGGGATGCCCTCACCCGCAGCGACGTCAAAGCGGTTTTTGATCTCTGCCTGTCCTGCAAAGGATGCGTGAGTGAGTGTCCGAACAAGGTCGATGTCGGCAAGATGAAAGCCGAACTGCAGCACCAATACTACCAGCGGCACCGCCGCCCCCTGCGCTCGCACCTGTTTGCACGCGCCGGCCTGTTGGGTCAGTTGCAGTCGGGCCGGCCGGCCCCCGTATTCAACGCGCTGCTTCAATCAAAGCCTATACGCCTTCTCCTCGATCGGACCCTCGGGATCGACGCCCGCCGACACCTTCCCGCCTATGCACAGGAGCGTTTGAGCCGCTGGTTTCGCCGGTGCAGCGAACGGGACGAAACCACCAGCGATCGCCCCCGGGTCATCTTGTTCAACGATGTCTACATGGAACATCACGAACCCGCGGCGGGCCAGGCAGCGGTGCGGGTGTTGGAAACGGCAGGCTATGAGGTAACGCTGCTCGACAGCATGGACAGTCAGCGCCCCGCCCTTTCCCAGGGCATGCTCGACCGGGCCCGTATCCGGGGCGGCGAGGTGATCCGGAAGCTGCTTCCCTATGCGAAACAGGGCATTCCGATTCTGGTGGTGGAACCGAGCTGTGCAACCGCACTGCTCCAGGATCTGCCCGATCTGGTCGAAAACGGGGAGGATGCCGACACGGTGAAGAGCGCCGTTCAGCTCGCCGACGCCTTTCTTGCCGACAGCCTGTCGCGGGGCCTCACCCGTTTACCGCCCATCAGCGCGCCGGGCCTGACCATTTTTTATCATCCGCACTGTCATCAACGTTCCATCGACGGCGGCCGCGGGACCCGCACCCTGCTGGACGCGATCCAGGACGCGGCCGTCATCGAAAGCAAGGCCGGATGCTGCGGCATGGCCGGAGCCTTCGGATACGAGAAGGAGCATTACGACCTTTCGGTGCAGGTGGCCGGCGACCGACTGATTCCGGCGCTGAATAGCTGCCCGGCGAATACCCGGGTGGTGGCCTGCGGATTTTCATGCCGGCATCAGATCGCCGATCTTACCGGCCGCCGGACGGTGCATCCATTTCAACTCATCGACGAATTGCTGCAGCAACAAGAGAAGGAGCAACACAAGACATGAAAGCCATGGTTTTGACCGGAATTCGAGCAATGGAAATGAGGGATGTCCCGGACCCGGCCATCACCCATCCGGACGACGTCCTGATCAAGATGGGCGCCGTCGGCGTGTGCGGCTCCGATGTACATTACTATACCACCGGCCGCATCGGCTCGCAGGTTGTGAAATACCCGTTCACTGTCGGCCACGAGGGGGCGGGCGTGGTAGCGGAAGTGGGTTCTTCGGTCACCAGGGTCAAGCCCGGCGACCGCATCGCCATTGAGCCGGCCATGACCTGTGGAGAGTGTGACCAATGCAAAGCAGGACGCGCCAACACCTGCCGTAAGACACGCTTCCTCGGTTGCCCCGGCCAAGCCGAAGGTTGTCTGTCTGAATACATTGTGATGCCGGAGGCATGCTGTTTCCCGGTCAAGGACAGTACCACCCTCGCCCACGCCACCATCTCCGAACCGTTGGCCATCGGCGTATATGCCGTCAAACGCTCGATACCCATAAAGGGGACATCAGTCGGCATTCTCGGCATGGGGCCCATCGGACAGACCGTGCTGCTCCCCGCATGTCACGGGGGCGCGGCACGTGTATACACTACCGACCGCATCCCGGAACGCGTAGCGTATGCCGGGAACGCAGGCGCTACCTATGCCGGCAACCCGGACCGCCAAGACATCGTCGCCGAGATTCTTGAGCAGGAACCGCTTGGTCTCGACGTGGTATTCGAATGCTGCGGCATGCAGGAAGCACTCGACCAATCGATCGAGCTGCTCAAGCCCGGTGGCAAACTCATGCTGATCGGCATTCCCGAATTCGACCGGATTTCCTTCAAAATCGACCTGATGCGCCGGAAGGAAATCACCCTCGTCAATGTCCGCCGGCAGGAAGGCTGCGTACTCCCCGCGCTTGACCTGATCGAGAACAACAAGATCGATGTCGCGCCGATGGTCACCCATACCTTTCCATTCGAGAAAACGAAGGAAGCATTTGACCTGGTCGCGGGTTATCAGGACGGCGTCCTGAAGGCCATGATTGCATTCGAAGGCGCGGCATGAGCGAATTTGCAATCCCCCTCGGCCTTGTCGGCTATCTGTTCGCCTGCTGGTGTCTCTGGAGGATGGCGAAGAACTTCGCTACGGGGGACGAATGGATGGCCTGGGTTCCGCTGGCGAACCTGTTCATTCTGTTTCGTATCGCCCGGCGTCCGGCGTGGGGTGTCCTGCTTCTGTTGATGCCCCTCGTGAACATCGTCGTCATCGCCATCGTATTCATGCGTATCGCCGAGCGCTGCAACCTTTCCCCGCTTTATGGAATGCTCCTGTTTATACCTCTCTTTAACCTGCTCTTTCTTTATGAATTGAGCTCCGCATCCCACGTAACGAGGACCAAACGATGAACACCCATGCGCCCATCGACACCGAAGCGCAACTCGATGCCTTTGAACCAACCCTGCGGCGTGAGGCCCTCAACCGGCTGATGGCGAAGGGTCCGGAGCATGCCGATACCGGCCACAACATCAACATGCACATTCACTCGTTTTTTTCCTACAACGCCGAAAACTGGTCTCCAAGCCATATCGCGTGGGCCTGCCGGCAGCGGGGTCTGTATGCCGCAGGGCTGATTGATTTTGACGTGCTGGACGGGATGGAGGAATTTCTCGACGCCGGTGAGCGGCTGGGACTGAGGGTGAACGTCGGCCTGGAAACGAGGGTGTACTACCCTGAGTTTGCCGACAAGGAGATCGACTCGCCGGGTGAGCCGGGTGTTCATTATATCGATGGAATCGGCTTTTACCGGTTACCGCCCGAGGGTTCGAAGGAAGCCGACACCCTCGCCGCCTACCGCCGGAATGCCCAGGCACGGAATGTCGCTCTTGTAAACCGGATCAATCCGCATGTTCCCGATATCGCCATTGACTATGACCGGGATGTGGTGACTCTCGTGCCGGCCGGCGCTCCGACCGAACGACACATCATCGCTGCCTATGTGAACAAGGCGGAGCAGTTCACCACCGGTCGACCGCTCGCGCTATACTGGGCATGCCTTCTGGGTGTCGACCCGGAGATCGTGGAACAATGGATAGCCGATCGTCCCACCCTCGAAGAAAAAGTCCGCGCCAGGTTCGCCAAACGGGGAGGCTTCGGATACGAACAGCCGAGTGATCATACCTTTCCCCCCATGGATGAGTTCTGCGCGTGGGTAAGGGCCTGCGGCGCCATACCGATGGAATCGTGGCTCGATGGAACCAGCGACGGCGAACGGAATGCCGAGCAACTGCTTGAAACGTCGATCGGGAAAGGGTGCGAAGCATTCAACATTATACCCGACCGCAACTGGAACATCCGGGATCCCGATGAAAAAGCAATCAAGGTATCGAATCTCCGCAGAGTCGTGGACCTGTGCGAACAACATCACTTGCCGATCAACATCGGTACCGAGATGAACAAACGGGGACTGCCGTTTGTCGACGACCTCGACGGCCCGGTGCTATCCGGGTTCCGGGAATCATTCATCCGGGGCGCAAGGGTCCTGGTGGGGCACACGATTTGCGGAAGATTCGCTGAAGCAGGCTATGTGAGCGATGCCGCGATCCGCGAATTCCCGGATCGACAGGACCGCAACATTTTCTTTGCCGCCGTCGGCGCACTGAATCCGGTCACATGCCGAATCGCCGACCGACTGCGGGACGCCGGTCCCAGCCGGGCATATTCGATGCTTCGCGATTCCGCAGCCCGGGGAGCGTGGATGATCGAACCCTAACAAGGCGGATGGGTCAGCGGATTCCCCGACCCGGCCCCTCCCCAACCACAGGACTCAGTTATGAAAGCAGCCATTCTTAAAGGACCCAACCGGATCGATGTCGAGGACTACCCCAAACCCGAACCCGGACAGGGTGAGGTTCTTCTCAAGGTGGACATGGCAGCCCTGTGCGGAACGGACCAGCGGGTGCTACGCGGCGAAAAGAACGTCTCGGTTCCGATCATCGGGCACGAGATTTCCGGAACGGCGGAAGCCGTAGGTTCCGGCGTAGCGGAAGATATCCTAGGCAAGCGCTTCGCAGTACAGACCGTCGTCGGGTGCGGTGAATGTCCAGCCTGCCAACGGCATCATCAGATCTTTTGTGAGCAGGGCTTCAAGGCCATCGGCTATGCCTGGAACGGCGGCTTCGCCGAATACATGATCATGCCGAAACCGGCGGTGGATCAGGGCTGCCTGATTCCCCTGCCCGATACCATGAGCGACGCCGAAGGCACGCTTCTCGAGCCGCTTTCCTGCTGCATCAACGGGCTTCGCTATCTGCCTCTGGAAGAGATGAAGCGCGTGGTGGTCATGGGGGCCGGCATCATCGGCGTGTTGAATGCGCTGGTTGCCAAAGCCCGCGGCGTGGAGGAGGTGATCGTGGTCAACCGCTCACAACCGAAACTCGATATGATCCGGGAACAGAACCTGCCGATCGATTATCTTATGAACAGCCGCGATACCGATCCGGTGGCATGGGTCAACGAACATACCGGCGGTGCGGGCGTGGACGGCGTGGTGGTTTCCGCCTCGGCCAAATCACTGGTCAATCCCGGCATACAGATGCTCGCCCTCGGCGGACACCTCTCGATATTTGCCGGCTTCAACAAGGCGGACCCCCTGGAACCGATCGACCTGAACCTGATTCACTATCGGGAGCTTCATGTCCACGGCGCCAACAGCTCGGTGCGTAGGGATTACATCGAGGCCATCGAATTGCTGCAGGCCGGCAAAGTAGACAGCGCCAAACTGATCACCCACACCTACTCGCTCGATGACTTTCTTGACGCCATGAAAGCCCAGAGCGACCCGGATGTTCACTCATTGAAAATACTCATCAAACCTTGAATACAACCGCGGATGGACACGAATTCCGATAATAGAACGTCTACTGGAGGCGCGGTGCCCTCACCGCGCACACACATGTACTGACATAGCCAATAACTGCCGCGGTGAGGGCACCGCGGCTCCAGGACACGCTGAAAATAGCCATTGGTCTTTAGACTCATCCATCCGTGGTTCTGGAACAGACAAAAAAGAGGAATACAATATGAGCCTGTACAAGAAATACGAAGAACAGATCAAAAAGTTTGTCGCGGTCTGCAACAAACTGTCGGAGCGTATGTACGTCACCGGGTACGGCGGCAACTGTGCCTGGAAACTTGATGACGAGACGATCCTGATTACACCGACGATGATGAACAAGGGCGACATTCGGTTCAACGACGTCGTGTTTATCGGCCTCGACGGAAAGAAGCTCGAGGGTGAAAAACGTCCGACCGGAGAGACCCCGATGTATGTGAACTTCTTCCGCGAGCGCCCGGATATCCAATCGGTCGTCCACTGCCACCCCACCTATACGAATTCCTTCGCCATCACCAGGGGTAAAAACTGGCTGATGCGCCCCCTCTTTCCTGAAACGATCACCGAGGTCGGCCCCGTTCCGGTGGTGCCGTACGGCGAACCGCTGACCCAGCGCCTGGCCGATAACTTCCTGCCGTATCTTAAGAAGTACAATGCGTTCCTGATGGAAAACCACGGGCTGGTCATCATGAGCCGTCTTGACATCGAGTGGACCATGATGAATACCGAGTTGCTGGAAATGACCTCCATGCATATCCTCCATGCGCTTCCACTGGGCGACATCAAGGAGATATCCCGCGCGGACGTGAAGAACATGGACAATATCATGCGTTCGCGTAATCTCCCCTTCATGGGGGCCGATGGCGTGCACAACTCGCTGGATGAGGTCTACGACTGGGAGTGACGCCGGATGTCGATGCGCTACTACACGTTCGAAATCGAGGGAGAGAAGGTCGGATTCTACGAGGAGTCAGACCATGAAGGCGTACTGTCCTCAAACGCCCGGATGCGCATCGGTGACGACACCTATGAAAACCTCTTCGCCGTGCGCCATTCCGACGGCCGGGTCACCGCATACCGGATCGGCGAATCCGACTGGATGCCGTTCAACCAGGAAGACGATGTATACCCGACATCCGCGTTTCCCCTGCTCGTGACACAGGCGGCACGGGAAAGCACGTTGACCTACCGGCGGTTTCACGAGGGCAAAGGCCGCATCGCGGGAAGCACCACCCTGTCATATGACCCGTCAACCCGCGTCGTCTCCGAGACCGTCGACGGCTCGGTCGCCCGGGCGGCGCACCTGCGGGATGATCGGATTGTGCAATACGATTGGGGCGGATCCGCCCGTTCGGTCCTCTGTGCATCGAAAGAAGAAGCCGTGGCCGGCACCCCGTGGGAACACACGTGACGCGCGGCGCGTTCGCGTGGAAGGGGGCGGCCGCGGCGGGATGCGCAGCAGCGCTCTCAGTTCTGGCAGCGCAGGTACCGCAAACCGCGCCGGAGGCCGTACGCCTGGTTATCCTGAATGAAACCGCACAGGTGATCAATCCCCGGTTATTTGGGCATTTCCTGGAGCGTCCGTCGTGGGGAGAGAGGGGGGTTGAGGCGGCTTACGCCGAAGAACATGAGGGACTCCACCCGGATGTCTTGATGCTCATGAAACGGATGACCATTCCGGTCATACGTTTCCCCGGTGGAACCGACATTGATTACATGGCGTGGACGGATCTGATCGATAACGCACCCGGACGGCCGTCTCCTTCTCGCCCGACTGCCAGCGTCGGACACACTGGTGAACAGGTTTCCAACCGATTCGGATACGACGAATACTTCTCGCTCCGCGACACACTCCGGTGCGAAACGATCATTGTCGTCAACTTCTTCGATGCGTTCCTCAAACGCAAGCCGTTACGAGATGCCGCAATCGATGCTGTAGGTCTCCTCGCATACTGCAATGCCCGGGCAGGCGATCCGCTGCCCGATGGTATGACCGACTGGCCGGCAGTCCGGGCCGCGAATGGACATCCCGACCCGTTCGGCGCCGACTATATCCAGATCGGCAATGAAACCTTTGCTCTCTTCCGGTGGAAAAAGGACCTGCTGGACGAGGCCGGCATCGAAGACATCCCGGAATGGTACGCCGCCTGCGTGGCGGAGTATATTCGCGTCATCCGGGCGATCGATCCCGACATCCCGATCCTCGTCGACTCCGTCAACCGGGAGATCAATGACGCGGTCATGGCCGCGGCCGGAGCGGACATCGCATTTCTCGTGAACCATTACTACATGCCGATGAGCATGAAGCGGATCGAACGCGACGGGATCCCGGTCGAGGCGGAGACACTGACGCCCGAGGAAGTCTGGTACGCCTGGGTGGGAACACCGAACGCTTATGATGCGCAGGGACAGTCCGAGCTGCGCGACTTCCATGTGGCGTATGCTCGCGAACACGGCAAGCCGCTGGCAGTGACGGAATGGAATTGGAACGGCTGGTGGACGGGCTCGAAACCTCGCCAGGAAATGCCCGAGGCTGCGTTTGCGAAAGCAATCGGCGCGGCGGGTTTCCTGCATGCTTTCATGCGGTCCGATGCCGCCACACTCGCCTGCCAGTCGATGCTGGTCGGCGAGTCGTGGGGCATCACTGGCATCCGCGTCGATCCATCGTTCGAACGAGCGCCGCACCTGCTCCCGACCGCCAGGATTGTGGACTTCTACGCCAAGCATCATGGATCGCGGCGACTGGTGCAGCGACTCGACGGTGTACCAGTCTATCGCCAGCCATTGCGCCTCGGCGGCATCATGCCGGCGGACAGCATCGCCTATGTCGATATTGTCACGACGGCGGACGATGACCGCATGTACGTGCACGTAATCAACCGCAGCCGGGACATGGCTTTCCCGCTTGAGGTGGATACCAAGGCATTCTGCATGAAAGGCAACGTTTCCGTCACGTGCCTCCGCGCGGCAGGAACAAGCGAACCGGCTACCTTCGATTTTCACGACGGACGGTTCACCGTACTCCTCGAAGCGCGCAGCGTTACGTTATTGGAAATCGATCTCGGAGACGGGCCCAACACAACGAAAGAAGAAGGACGTTAACGCCTCGCCCTCACGAGAATGGCAATGCCGTCTTCTGAACTGGGCTCAGGAAGCTGATACTCTTCCGATGCTTATTGTAAGCCTGACGCATACATGAAATAACATCAATGGCTTGATGGCTTATCATGGCATGAAAACGACCGCTCTGACAATCTGGCCCCTCCTGCTGCTTGCGGCGGCACCCCTCTGCGCTGCAGTCCATTACATTGACCCGGAACATGGTTCCGATACCAACGACGGCAGCGCCTTACGGCCATGGAAGAGCCTTCAGCATGTCATGGACTCCGGTCTTGTTGAAACCACATCCCCGGAATCTCTTCCCTTTACAGAGGATACCGGGCTGGTGGCGAGAAACGAGGGCGCTCCGGTGAAACCCGGCGACGTGATACTGCTGAGATCCGGCGACCACGGCAGCCTTGCGATTCGTGGCATGTTCAACGCCGACTACGTGACGATCGCGGCCGACGAGGGTCACACACCTGTATTCCGCAGCGTCACCCTGCAGTCGGGATCACATTGGGCCTTCAAGGATGTTCACATACAAGGCGAGCGTGATTCCGACGATCAGCCACGGACTCTCATGTCCATCCGTTCCCATAGCTGGCATGGCCCCGTGCACGACGTGGTGGTGGAAGGGTGTGTCTTGTCATCAACCTCGGACGCATCGAGATGGTCAGCCGAAGACTGGAACCGGCGTGCGAGGAACGGCATCCATGCCGACGGCACGAGGATTATCCTCCGGGGTAACTACCTGAAGAACGTCAACTTCGGCCTGTCGGTATCCGCGTCCCATTCGCTGGTCGAGAGCAATACCGTGGAGAACTTCTCGGGCGACGGGATACGCGGCCTCGGCGACCACTCCGTCTTCCAGTACAACCTGATCAAGAACTGCTACGATGTGAACGACAATCACGACGACGGATTCCAGAGCTGGTCGCTCGGACCGGACGGCAGAAGCGGCGGGGGTGTGGTCAGGGGCATCGTGCTGCGCGGCAACACCATCATCAACTTCGAGGATCCGAACCAGCCACACCGCGGCCCGCTGCAGGGCATCGGCTGCTTCGACGGTATGTTTGAGGACTGGATCATTGAGAACAATGTGGTCATGGTCGATCACTGGCACGGCATCACCCTACTCGGCGCAACCGGCTGCCTTATCGTCAACAATACCGTCATCGACCTGTCGCCGGGGAAGCCCGGTCCGACATGGATCCGAATCGATAACCACAAGAACGGAACGGCATCATCCGACTGCGTCATCCGGAACAATATCGCAACCGATATCCGGGCTGCCGATGGCGTCGTGATGGATCACAATCTCATCGCTCAGAACCCGGACGCCGTCTTCGCCGATGCAGCGGGGCATGACGTATCGCTTGCCCCGGACAGTCCGGCCATCGACGCCGGATCCGGTGATCGCGCCCCGGAATGTGACATCACCGGCGCCCCGCGGCCGCAGGGATCCGCCGTGGACCTCGGCGCGTATGAGTTCAGCGACGTTCGCTGAACCAACGCCGGGACGCCGCCCCCTGATCCTTCGCGACCTTGAAATCTTTTCACCATCCGGGTGTTCGCCGCACCGCGGCGGCGAAGGGACTCGCCGCCCTACCAGGCAGGGCGCCAGTCTCTTGAGCGCCGAGACATCGCCAAGGATCAGGGCGCCACCCATGATCTTCGCTTTCTCCTTGACATGGACCCTTATTTGTATAAATGTTCATACATTTAGAACGGGGAATCGCCATGGACACACTGCCGACAATTGACTGGGAGAATGCAAGGCTTGCGGGGCCGGGTTGTTCAGCCTCCAGCCGCAAGCTGGGGGACCTGGCGGGACTTTTCCGGGACACCGCGGCTTTTTCCGCCATGGATCCGGAAACACCCGCCTACCGGGTCGAGATGCATGCCGACGTGCCGGAAGATACACCGGGCGGTCTCTTTTACGGCATCAGCATCCTCTACCCCGGCAAGGTTGGCGACGAATACTTCATGACCAAGGGTCATTTCCATTCCCGGCGGGAAACGGCGGAGTATTACTGGTGCGTGTCAGGCGAGGGAGCGCTGCTCCTGATGGACGAGGACCGCAACACCCGGGTGGAGTGGCTGAAGCCGGGTACCCTGCACTACATTCCGGGTCATACCGCGCATCGGCTGGCCAACACCGGAGACACTGAACTGGTCGTCGGGGCCTGCTGGCCTTCGGACGCCGGGCACGATTATGGCTCGATCGCGGAGCAAGGTTTCTCGGCGCGGCTGCTTTGCGTCAACGGCAAACCCCACCTGGTGGATGAGGCATGATCGGATTGGCGCGAATACCGGACCGCCCGGAGTTTCATGCATGAATCTACGCCTCGATCACAACAGCCCGGTGCCTCTGCATGCCCAGGTGGAAGAGATGCTGCGGGCAATGATCCGCGAACCGGCGTATCGCCAGGGCAAACTTCTTCCCCCCGAAGAAGAGCTGGCGAAGCGTCTCGGCATCAGCCGCAGCACGCTCCGCGCCGGCATCAACCGGCTGGTCTACGAAGGCCTGCTGGTTCGGCGGCGCGGGCATGGGACCACGGTCGCCGCATCCGACATACGCACCTCACGCATGGAGGCATGGGACAGCTTTACGCGGGAAATGGAAGCGCAGGGGCACAAGGTCGAGACGTTTGACCTGAAGGTTTCAAGGAAACGCGCGAGCGCGGATACGCGAAAGGCGCTCGAGCTCAAGGCCGGCTCTTCGGTGTTTGTGCTCGAACGCACGAAGGGGTTCGGAGGGAATCCGGTCGTCCACTTTCTGTCCTGCTTCCATCCGCGGCTCGGACTGACCGGCAACGAGGACTTTACCCGCCCGCTGTACGAAGTACTGTCCGATCATGCCCATGTGGTCCCCGAACATTCCCATGAAATCCTGTCCGCCGTTGCCGCGGACCGGCGTATGGCCGGTGCGCTACGGGTGGACGAAGGGGCCCCGCTCCTGCGGCGGGAACGGCATGTAACCGACCCCGGAAAACGGCCGGTTGAATTCGCGGTCAACCATTACCGCAGCGACCTCTTCCGCTACACCCTGGACATCAAACGGAGCGGGTCATGACGGTCATGGCGATCGATGTCGGGGGTACGCGAATCAAAACCGGCCTGGTAACGGGAGGCTCGCTGCTGGCGGAAAGCAAGTTGCCGGCCGAAGCCGCGAAAGGCCTCGCAGCCGCCCTCCCTCGAATCGAGAGTGAGCTCCGGAAACTATGCGAACGGGAAGGTATCGATCCCGCGGACTGCCACGGCGTCGCCATGGGCTTTCCCGCCCTCGTCGACTTCAAACGCGGACGGGTGTTCAATCACTACGGAAAGTTTGTCGATGCATCGAATGTCGACCTGAACGCCTGGTGCGAGGATGCCTTCGGCGTTCCGTTCGCCCTGGAAAACGATGCCCGCCTCGCCATGGTCGGCGAATGGCAGAACGGCGCGGGCCGGGGTTTCGACAGCCTGGCCATCGTCACCCTCGGGACCGGCGTGGGCACGGCCGTCTTGTGTGAAGGTCAACCCCTTCGCGGCCCCCATTTTCTCGCCGGCAACCTCGGCGGGCACATGATCATCCAGCCGGGGGGCGTCCCCTGCGCCTGCGGGGTTCGCGGATGTGTCGAGGCCGAGACCGGATCGGCCCGCCTGCCCGAGCGCGCCCGCCGTCACCCGGGATTCGCCGACAGCGTCCTGAAGGACGCAGAAGCGATCGATTACAAGGCTGTCTTTTCCGCCGCCGCGGCAGGCGATCGGGTTGCCGTTGAACTGCGCGACCGTGCGCTCGAACTCTGGGGCGCCCTCTGCGTCAACCTCGCCCGCTCATTCGATCTCGAAGCCATCCTGATCGGCGGGGGGATTATGGGCAGTGCCGATGTCATCATCCCGTCCCTGCAGCATTTCTGCGACGAACACGCAGACATGCCGTGGGGCCGCATCACCATCAAACCGACCGAACATCCCGACCACATGGCCCTGCTCGGCGCCGAGTGGCTGATCAACGAGAAAAGGAACGCCTGACATGCCGTCCACCTATGACAAATGGCCCTCCGTCCCCATCCCACCCGAACATTCCAGCCTTTGGAAATCCTACGGCGAACTTTTCCAGGCATTGGAAAACCGGATGCGCGAGGTCGGCGCCTCCCACCCCGTACTCACCATCGACACCTATCCCGGCGTACGGGATGCCGAGGTTCTCGGTGCATTGCGGGACCGGTTTCCGGAGGCGGATATCGTTGAAACGCTCTCCCTCAAACTCGACGAGCCGACACTGCTGCGGCGACTGGAACGGAACCTGACCGATGACCGGATCTTCGGCGTACTGTCCTGTCACCGGCTTGAGGAGTTCTTCGACACGGGGAAACTTCGCGAGGCCCGCTCCAAAGCGGAGAGCTTCGCCGGGCGCCTGCTCATCATCTACGGCGTCGGCGCGGCGCTGGTGCATCCCGGACACGTCTACGTGTTCGCCGATATGGCACGGTGGGAAATCCAGATGCGGTACCGCGCCGGGATGCCGAACTGGGGAGCGGACAACGGCGACGAGGATTTCTTCCGCAAGTACAAACGAAGCTTCTTCATCGAGTGGCGGGCGGCGGACCGGCACAAATATGCCCACCTCGACCGGGTGGACTACTTTCTCGACACCCACGAGGCCGGCCGGCCAAAGATGATCACCGGCGACGCCGGCCGGGCCGGTTTTGCCGAAGCGGCCAAACGCCCCTTCCGGGTGGTGCCGTTCTTCGACCCCGCGCCGTGGGGCGGACAATGGATGCGTGAGCACTGCGACCTCCCCGATGACAAACCCAACTACGGCTGGTGTTTTGATTGTGTGCCCGAGGAGAACAGCCTGCTGCTGGAGATCGCGGGCGAGACGGTTGAGTTTCCATCCCTGAACGTCGTCTACCGCCACCCGGTCGAGCTGCTCGGCGACAAGGTCCATGCGCGGTTCGGCTGCGAGTTCCCGATCCGGTTCGACTTTCTCGACACCATCGACGGCGGCCACCTCAGCTTCCAGGTCCATCCGCTCACCGAATACATCCAGCAGACATTCGGCATGCACTACACCCAGGACGAGAGTTACTACATGCTCGATACCACCGACGGCGCCTGCGTCTACCTCGGTGTCAAGACCGGGGTCGATCCGGACGCCATGGTCTCGGATCTGAAAAAGGCGCAGGATGATGTGGACAGCCCGTTCCCGACCGAAAAGCATGTGAATGTGTGGCCGGCGAAAAAGCATGACCATTTTCTCATCCCCGCCGGGACCGTGCACTGTTCGGGCAAGAACAGCATGGTGCTGGAGATCAGTGCAACCCCCTACATTTTCACCTTCAAGATGTGGGACTGGGGGCGGCTGGGTCTCGACGGCAGGCCGCGCCCGGTGCATCTCCAGCACGGCATCCCGAACATCCAGTGGGACCGCGACACCGAGTGGACGAAGCA
>JAUIHQ010000044.1 GCA_030432155.1 bacterium
CGATCAATGCCTCGCGGGGCCGGGACTGTTTGCGGATGGACCGGTACAGATCGCTGCGGGCTGCTGTCTCGGTGGATTTCATAGGATGTATTGTTCGTGGGTAAACCGGGCACGGGATGACATCATCCCGTGCCCGGCTGCGTCAAACGCGAATTTATTTCATGGCGTCAAGCCATGCCTGCTTGGCGCTGTCCAGCGCCGCCTCGGGAGCCGGGAAATAGCCGACGCGCTTGATTTCCTCGTTCACATAGGTGAGGAAGAAGTTCAGGTACGCGGCGACCTGGGGCTTCGATTTCATGACGCCGGCATCGCTGTACATGTACAGCGGGCGGGCGAGAGGATAGGTCTGGTTGTCGACGTTGGCGCCGCTCGGCTCCACGCCTTCAATATGAACGGCACGGATCTTGTCCGCGTTTTCCTCATAATAGGCGTACCCGAAATACCCGATGGCATACGGGCTGCCGGCAACGCCCTGCACGAGGACGTTGTCGTCTTCGCTGAGCTGCAGGTTTTCGGCATTGAGGAGGGGTTCCTTGGCCTTGTCGAATACTTCTTCGGTGAAGTAGTCAAAGGTGCCGCTGTCGGTACCGGGCGAGAACCGCTGAATCGGCTCGTTGGGCCAGGAGGGATCGACGTCCGACCAGGTCCCGGCCGTGCTGAAGATCGCGGCGAGCTGCTCCATCGTGACATCCTGGGCGAAGTCGTTGGCCTTGCTGACCACGACGGCGAGGGCGTCGGTGCCGACGCGGAACTCGATCGGGCTGCGTCCGAGGTCGCCGCAGGACTCGATCTCCTTGTCCTTGATCGGGCGGCTGGCGTTGGCGATATCCGACTCACCGGCCTTGCAGAAGCGCTCGAATCCGGCGCCGGAGCCGATGCTGTCGATGGTGATGTTCCCGCCGAATCCTTCGTCGGTGAACCGCTCGGCCATCGCTTCGGCCAGGGGGTACACCGTCGAGCTGCCGGCACAGATGATCGGGCCGTTCACTTCGAGGGGATTGACTTCGGGCAGTTCGATTTCCGCGACGGCGAAGCCGGCGGTAACCGCTGCGGCGCTTGCCGCGGCGAGGATGGTTTTCAGTTTGTTATGCATGTTGATGATTCCTTCCTTGGTGTTGGTATGGTGTTGGTATGCGTCCTGTCGATCCTTCATAAAAGGTCTGTTGCCACCGATAGCGGCTGTCGGCCGAACCGCGGGGGCGGAAAAAGGTGTTTTCAATATACCAGTTTTTCCGGTAGCGGTCCGAATCCGGGGGGTAGATCGGGCGCAGGCGCCTTACCATGCCCTGTTTCGTCAGTTCACGCAGAACACGGAACAGGGTGATGGTGTCGGTCATGGCGCCTTCGCAGATTTCCCTCATGCTCACGGCTTCCCGCTCCTCCAGCAGGGTGAGGACACGATCCGCAATGCAGTGTTCCTCGATCCGGTATCGGGCTTCAATCATATCGGCGACCGCAAGAGCGGCAGCCGGGGCACGCCTGGGCATGCCCCGGCAACCGGGTAGGGATTAGAATTTCGCGACCAGGTCAAGCTGCAGACGGTCGTAGTCCGTCGCATCCGAGCTGATGCTGCGCTCGTTCATGAAGTAGGTCACGCCCGCGGACAGGTTCTTGGAGATGGCAACCTTGCCCTTGATGCGGTGACCGCGGCCGTCGGAGCCGCCGCCGAACGAATCGGAATCGCTGAAGGTCGCGAAGACCGCATCCTTCTCGACATCGCGGTAGTCGTACCCGAATTCGACCTGGCCGGGATTCTTGGCCTTGCCGACCTTGAAGCCGATGAGGTAGCCGGTGTCTTCTTCGTCCGCGTCCGTATTGACAATGTAGTTGGCGAACACTTTGGCGGGGAGGCCCGCATCGAATCCGACTTCCACAAAGCCTTCGGCGAGCTCGTAACCGGTGGCGTAGACCTCAACCGCGTCATCATCTTCTCCGATGGTCACGCTCGAGTTGCCGAAGAAGTCGCCGTCGAAGATCGCTTCTTCACCCTCGATGTTGCTGTAGGAGTAGATCGAGCCGCCGAAAAGGACGGTCACATCATCGTTGTCCAGTCCGACCACGGCCTGACCGATGTACAGCATGGCTTCATCGGCCGAGCTGCGTTCATCGATCCAGTAGGCGCCGCCGTTCAGGTTGAACGAGACCGCATCCTGGCCGAGGTCCAGCACGAGATGGGCGCCTTCGGGACGAAGGTCGCTGTCGAAGACGAGATCGCTGACCATTTCCCACTGGGGCTTCATCTTGCCGAGAACCACGTTGCCCGGCATCGCTTCGGGGTGAAGATCGATGTAGGCCATGTCGAGGCGGATATCCTTGGTGGAGAATCCTTCGTCGAGGGTCTGGTTGCTGGATACGGGATCGTCGCTGCCGCTGGCCAGGGCGATGGCCGCATCGACTTCATCATTGACTTCGCCGTAGACACCGACGCGGGCACGCACCCGGCCGCGTTCACGGGTTTCATCCCTGGTGGCGTCGTCAATATGCTCCAGGCGGAAACGCACATCACCTTTCACCGTGATGCTGTCCGTCCAGGAGGGTTTGCCTTCATCAGCGGCCATGGCGGACATGGACCCGATGATCGAACCGGCTGCAAGAGCCATGAGTATCTTCTTCATGCTTTCTCCTTCTTTTCGTCGTCCGGATGTTTCCGGTGGTTCAACACAACATGTGGTATCGCTTCCGTTGTGGAATGCGAGTTGTGCGGACGGTGGCGATGGTGTGTTAGAGGTTTGTGAGGTGAAAAATAGTTAACCGTGAAATGCCGGCGGCTGTCGAAAATGGGTGATTGTTATCGATCCGCGTCGTGTCGCCGGCCATGCCGCGGGGTAGGAGCCGGGCGTCAGACCGCGAGCGCTTTCTGTTGTTCAATCGCGGTCGTTTCGTCGGCGGGCGGCAGGGTGATGGTGAATACCGAACCGCGTCCGACCTGGCTTTCCACGGCAATGGTTCCGCGATGCGCGGTTACGATGTGCTTCACGATGGAAAGACCGAGGCCGGTCCCTCCCGCTTTCCGACTGCGGGCTTTGTCGACCCGGTAGAATCGTTCGAAAATGCGGTTGAGATGTTTCCGTTCGATGCCCGGTCCTTCATCGGCGACGATAATCCGGCAGCATGTCGGATCGCACGGGACCTGAATGCGGACCGTGGTATTGGGATTCCCGTATTTGACCGCGTTGTCCACAAGGTTCATCACCGCCTGTTCCATCAGGGGGGCGTGACAGTGAATCGTGCAGTGCTCATGGCAGGAAAGGTCAAGGGTTATCTGTCTGGCATCCGCCTGATGACGGCATAGCTGCATGACCGATTCCAGAATATCCTGCAGGCGGTGCGGTTTCATGGGGATCGCGTTCTGGTCGATTTGCTGTTCCAGGCGTGACAGGCTGAGCAGGTCCTCGATGATCGCCTGCAGTCGTTCCACCTGGTTGTTCAGGATGATCAGAAACCGGCGGGCCTCAGCCGGATCGTTCACGTCACCTTCGAGAAGGGTTTCGACAAAACCCTTGATGGAAGTGAGCGGGGTTTTCAGTTCATGGGATACGTTTGCCACAAAGTCCCGGCGCATCTGCTCAAGCCTGCGGATGCGGGTGATATCGTTGAGAACAATCAGGGCGCCGATTTCCCGATGGTTGGCCCCCCGGAGGGGCGTGCAACGGACCTGAAGGTACCGTTCGATGCT
Organism: bacterium; assembly: GCA_030432155.1. Taxonomy (GTDB): domain Bacteria; phylum Verrucomicrobiota; class Kiritimatiellia; order CAIVKH01; family CAIVKH01; genus JAUIHQ01. The sequence goes on from JAUIHQ010000044.1 coordinate 3,677, forward strand.
GCCGTGAAAAATGATCTCTCCTTCAGCCGCCTGATGATTGTGAAGCGTTTGTGTAAGCAGGCGGTGCAGATCGGTATTGCGGATGACTTCGGATAACCCCCTCCCGTGGAGCAGGACGGGATTGATCCCCAGCAGACCGGCGGCGGCACTGTTGGTCTGCAGGATCCGTTCCTCCGGATCCACCGCAATCACGCCTTCCCCCATGCTGCTGAAAACTGCATCCTGCTCGTTACGCTGGCGGATGATGGTTTGAATGCGTTCGTCCAACTGGGCGGCCATCCGGTTGAGGGTTTCCGCCAGACCGCCGAGTTCCTGTGATGCAGGTACCCGGAGCCGGAAACCCAGATCCCCCTGCGCGAAGCGGATGGCGCCCTGGTGGGCCTCATCGAGCGAGCGCCCGAGGCGGTAGATGATCATGAAGGTTACACTCGCCCCGGCCAGTGCAATCAGCAGCAGAACAAGGGCGAGGTCGAGGCTGATGTCGAAACCGGGTCCGGAACGGAACGACTCGGCCAGCACCAGGGCCACGGTCACGGTCGCGAGCGAAATCAGGAAGTAGGTGGGGAAGAGCTGCCAGAGGCGGCGCTTTCGGCGCATGGTTATTCCTTGAACCGGTACCCGACACCGCGAACGGTCTCGATCCTGTCTCCCGCGTCTCCCAGTTTGCGCCTGAGCCCGACAATCTGAACATCCACCGACCGGTCGGTCACGGGATAATCCTCGCCGCGGACTGCGTCGACGATCTGCTGGCGGGTGTAGACCCATCCCGGTCGCCGGGCCAGAAACTGCAGCACCCGGAACTCCGTAAACGTCAGGTCAATCCGCTTGCCGTTCAGCGTGACTTCATGGCGTCCGGGATGAATGACAAGGTCCTGCTGCTTGATGATCGAGTCGTCGATGCTGTTGTCCCGCGACTTTCGGCGGAGAATATTCCGGATACGGGCGATCACGATTTTGGGACTGAACGGTTTGGGAATGTAATCATCGGCCCCGAGTTCAAGCCCGGTCACGATATCCGACTCCTCGCCTTTCGCGGTCAGCATCACGATGGGGATGTGCTGGGTCTTGGGGTCGTGCTTGATGGTCCGGCAAACCTCGAAGCCGTCCATATTCGGGAGCATCAGGTCGAGCAGGACGAGATGCGGCTGATCGCGTTTCGCCCGGGTTACACCTTCCTCGCCGGTGGATACACAGCTTACGTTGTAGCCCTCCTTGGTCAGATTGTACCGGATCAACTCCTGAATATCTTCCTCGTCCTCAACGACCAGTATTTTTTCTTTTGCCATGACAGTACCTTTCGGATGACGAGATAATACCTACGGCCCTCGTGTTAGGAATCGATTAGAGGTCCGTGAGTCTTTTGGCAAGCGAAAGGGTGGCGCCGATCCTTCCATCGGCCGCCGGCCGGGCATTCAGCCCCCCTTGATCCGGTCGTATGCCTCCAGGGCCCGGTCGCGGGCATCGGAGTGATCGACGATCGGCTTCGGGTAGGTGCTTCCCAGTTCGACACCGGCGTCTTTCAGTGTCTGATCGCTTGCCGCGGCCGGTTCATGGATGGCGCTTGTATCCAGTTCCGCCAGCTCCGGCAACCAGGTACGCAGGTAGTCCCCATCCGGATCGAATTTTTTGGACTGGAGAATCGGATTGAAGATCCGGAAGTAGGGGGCGGCATCCGCGCCGCATCCCGCGGTCCACTGCCAGCCGAGGGTGTTGTTCGCGAGGTCGGCGTCCACCAGGGTGTCCCAGAACCATCGGGCTCCTTCCTGCCAGGGGATCAGAAGATCCTTCACGAGAAACGAGGCGGTGATCATGCGGACCCGGTTGTGCATCCAGCCGGTGGTCCAAAGCTCCCGCATCCCTGCATCCACGATCGGAAACCCGGTCCGGCCCTTTTGCCAGGCTTTCAGCCGTTCCGGATCATCATTCCACGGGAACCGCTCAAACTCCGGCCGGAGGGGATCGGTCACGGTGTGAGGAAAGTGGTAGAGAAGGTGGTGGGCGAATTCTCGCCAGTAGAGTTGTCGAATATAGGGTTCGGTTCGTGAGGAGCGACCCAACTTGTGATAGATCGAACGCGGAGTGATCTCTCCGAAATGCAGGTACGGGGATAGGCGGGAGGTGCCGCGGATCCCGGGGTAATCCCGGTCGTCCTTGTAGTCGCCGGAGCCTTCTTCACCGAATGCATCGAGCATGGCGTACGCTTCGTCTTCGCCCGGACGCCACGCCTGTTGCAGCCCGCCATCCCAGGGAATGGTCGGGAGCAGGCCCAGGCTATCGATCTCGTCGGAGGGCAGGTGCGTGGAGACCGACGGCAGAGCATCGGGACGGGGAAGGGGACGGGCGGGATGTCCCATGGCTGTCGCGGTTTTGTAGAACGGCGTGAACACCTTGTAGGGATTGCCGTCATTCGTCTCGATTTCCCACGGCTCGAGCAATTGGTTCCCGTTGAAGGATTGCACATCGAGCCCCCGTTCCATCAGGCTGCGTTTGATGAGGGTGTCGCGTTTGACGCACTCCGGTTCGTACAGCCGGTTCCAGTAGACGGCGTTGGCGTTGGTTTCCCGAACCAGGGCCGGCAGGATCTCGTCCGGAGGACCGGTGCGAAGGATCAGCCGGCCGCCCAGATCCCGTATCGTTTGATCCAGCCGGTTGAGGGAGTGGTGAAGCCACCACCGGGTCGCGCCGCCATCGGCCCACTCGGACGAGGGATCATCCTCGTGAATGTAAACCGGAATGATGACGCCGCCTTTTCTGACCGCCTCGTGCAGAGCCGGGTGATCGGCAACCCGGAGGTCGCGGCGAAACCAGACAAGGGTGCGGGGGGTGGGCAGGTTTGAATCGATCATGCCCCACTATCCATCGGCTGATCGAAAAATCAAATCAGGACCATTCGTTCCTGGACCCGAACCATCAGGTATATGAGCAATAGCGAACGCACACTCCAACCGAGTGTCCGGATCCAGTTTGTCAGAACCAGCTTGCGGTGGACGTACGGCATGTACCGGTCGGCGAGCATGCGATGGCAGGGAACCTGGAGGAAGGCGGTGGACAGCCAGATGCAGGTTAAGATCAGGAAGCTTCCGATGAGAAGGTGGAAGCCGGGATCACCGGCATACTTCACCAGCATTCCAATCAAGGTGCCCATTTCCGTCAGCATCAAGGGTGCAACCACAAGGCTGATCCGTTGCGTGTATTGAAGGTGAAAAATCGGGAAGGCGTCCTCTTCCATTCGCCCGAACGACGGATATACCACGAGCTGGACAATCCAGATGAGTCCGGTCATGGCGAACGTGGAGGCGGCGTGCAGAATTTCGATCATGACGCATCATCACGGCCGGCCTGGGTCTCGGAGCCGGCCTGGACATTCTCGGAATGAATCGCGTTCTCCGTCACGATATGACGATAACCGAAAAGCCGGTTGAGTTTGCGCTCCACGATGGGCCTGAGCAGCAGCCTGCCGAACAAGCCGAGGGGAACTTCATAGACCACGCGATCTTCGAGGTAGCACGAAAGGTCACTCTCCGCGGTAAAGGTGTGGGTGTGTTCCCAACGCTTGAACGGGCCGCTGACCTGAACATCGGTGAAGCCTTGAAGGGGTTTCACATCCCGGTGGGTGAGGAGCCATCGGAAGCAGAAGGGCCAGGGGCCGACGCGTAATTCAATTTCCGCGCCGTTCTTAAGCTTTTCATATTTCCGCAGCACCACGACCCTCTCCCAGGGAGGGGTCAGGCGCTCGAAGGCGCCCGGCAGCGTGTGCCAGTTCCATACCCTTTCCACCGAATAGGGCAGCCGGGTTTTCTTCGTAAAGATTGACGGTCTCATTCGATTGAAGCCGAATTCAAAAATGCATGTCCGCTTCTACCATCATGGTATCAATCACCGCCCGTTTGACAAGCCCGACACGAGGCGGGCCAACGATTCGACGTGACCATTCCTCCCCGCAACCGATTAGGTTCGATCAACGCTCTGCATGCGGGTTGCACCCGGTCGGCGGCAAGGCTGGTCGAGTGAGGGATTGTTGGGCCGGGTGCAGACGACATGGAGTGTATTGAGGGTGCGGGTGGCGAACGCCGCCTCGCAGTATACGAGGTAATAGGTCCATTTACGGATGAAAACGTCATCGAATCCGAGCGTCCGGACGCGATCGATGGATGCTTCAAAACGTTGACGCCATTCGCGAAGGGTCAGGGCATAGTCGGGTCCGATGTTGTACAGGGACTCGACATTGAACCGTGAAGCCTTCTTCATCGCCTCCGTCATGGCGGCAAGGGAGGGAAGGTGGCCACCGGGGAAAATGTGCTTCTGAATCCAGTCGATATTTTTCCGGTAGCTGTCGTACCGCTGGTCGGGGATGGTGATGGCCTGTAGCACCATCAAGCCGTCCGGCTTGAGAGCCTGGTCGCAGGCGTGAAAAAACTCGGGAAGAAATCTGTGGCCGACCGCTTCAATCATCTCGATGGATACGATCCGGTCATAGACACCCTCGATCGTCCGATAATCCCGGAACTCGACCTGGATGCGGTCGGCCAGGCCGGCTTCGCGAACCCGGGTCCGGGCCAGCTCGAGCTGTTCCTCGGACACGGTGATCGTGGTGACGCGGCAACCGGTACGGCGAACCGCCTCGATGGCAAATGCCCCCCAGCCGGTTCCGATTTCCAGCACATGGTGGTGCGGCTCGATGCGAGCCTGGTCGATGACGGCATGGAGCTTGTTCTTCTGCGCCTGTTCGAGGCTTTCACCCTGCTTGCCGAACATCGCACAGGAGTACATCATCGATGCATCGAGAAAGGTCCGGAAGAAATCGTTGCTGAGATCGTAATGGGCATGGATGTTCCTTCGGCTCTGCTCAATCCGGTTGGCCCGGCCGAGGTGACCGATCCGCCCGAGCAGGCGCTTGACCATCGAGGTGGCAATATGCCCGTTCTGCAGCGCCTCCCGGTTGGCAATCAGGAAGGACAGAACAGCCACCGCATCAGGCGATGACCACTCGCCGTACATATAGGATTCCCCGAGTCCGATATCGCCGTCGGTGGCGATCCGCCGGTAAAAGCGGTTGTCATGAATTTGCAGTTCCGCCGCAGGCTGTTCGCCCGGGGTACCTGCTTCCCGTATGCGGCCATCGGGTTCCCGGATCGTAATGTGTCCCCGGTTCAAATCGCCCAATGTTCGGTGAAAGAACTGTTTCCCGATACGGGTAAGCCAGTCCGGTTTTCGTGTCTGCATCGTCATAGGGCTAGAAGGTACGGGTTTTGGATAAAATCGCAACTTGCGGCGAAAAAATAAAATCATGGCCTGAACGTGAATGCGGAGCATGGTCAGGAACAGGGTACAGGGATACGAAGCGAGGGCACGAAAGACGGGTTTTCCGGCCAGGGGACGCGCATCCCCGGACAGGCGGCTTCGGAAAATCGTACGGCCTTCCCGTTCGATGTTGATCCGCACGTCGCAGCAGCCGGATGGCTCGGTAAACTGGAACCGGTACCGGCCCTTCATGTCGTTGAAGGGTGACACATGAAATGCCTTGTCCGCCTCTGCTTCGAACATGTGCAGTTCCCCGGCCGCTGGCCGGATCCGATCCAGTACATAGAGGTGACGTTCGCCGAAGGTATTGTTGACTTCGGCCACCAGCCCTTTCAATCCATCCCGGTCATCGTAGAGATAGTAGAAACTCACGGGATTGAAGGAGTAGCCGAGGTAACGGGGCATGGTGACCAGCCTCACCCGCCCGACGGCATGCGGGTAGCGGTGTTGCTGAAGCAAAGCCATCAGTCTTTCGCGGAGGGTACCAGCGCCCGGTGTCAGGTATCCTGACGGATCAATGGACAGTACCGCGCCGCGGCCCGAACGGAAAAGCCGGCCGAGATCGGCGGCTCCGGATTCAAGTTCTTCAAGATCGATGCCGATATACAGGGCGGGGTAGGTGAAGGCATGCCGTTTCGGCTCAAGCCGGGCATGCATTACCTTCATGATGTGGAGGGTGGGTTTCACCAGTCGATGCCTATCCGGGTCACTGCATCCGAGGCCGACCGCACGGCGTCCTCATGAAATCCATATCCGAAGTAGCTTCCGCAATACAGGGTGCGCCGGCGCCCGTTGATATCCCGGAGCTCCTGCTGGGAACGAATGGCCGGCTCGTTATACACCGGGTGGGTATACATGACGCGATACAGGATGCGGTCATCCGCCACCGGACGGTTGGGATTCAGGGTCACACAATACTCCTCCGAAACATCCAGACCCTGCAGCCGGTTCATATGATACGTCACAGGCACGGGCCGGTCATCTTGATCGCCTTCCAGCTCTACATAATTCCATGATGCCCACGCCCTCCGCATGGGCGGCAGAAAGGAGACATCGGAGTGGAGTATGGTTTCGTTCTCACGGTACGTCCAGGCCCCAAGCAACCGGGTTTCAGCTTCGTCGGGATCCGCGAGCAGTTTGAGCGCCTCATCACCATGGGTGGCGATCACGACAAGATCGAATGCTTCCCTGTTTCCGGACGCATCGCTGACCGTGACGCCGCTATCGCTCCGGGTGATTGACCGGATGGGATTGTTGAGGCGGATTTCGCCCCGGAAGGTATGGCGGAACGCCTTCACATAGGCGTGACTCCCGCCGACGACGGTTTGCCACTGCGGCCGATCGTCCATCGAAAGGAGACCATGGTTATGCCAAAACCGGAGCAGGGTCAGGGCGGGAAAGGTCTGGACATCTTCCCGCGGCGCGGACCAGATCGCGGCGGCCATGGGGATGACGAAATCGTCGATGATCCGCCGCGGTACGCGGCGATGCTGCATATAGGCAGCCATGGTCATGCCCGGGTCGATACCGGTCTCAAGGTCGACCCGGGCGAGGCGGCCGAACTGAATGATGCCCTTCAAAAAGGAATAGTAAGAAGGTTTGAACAGGTTCATCCGGTCGGCGAACAGGCCGTTCAGCCCGGTACCGGCATAGCAGAACCCGCGTGGTTTGGAATAGAACCCGAATGACATGTCGGCATCGCGTACCGCAACACCCAGCTCGTTGAGCAAACGGTGGAGGAGGGGATAGGTTTTGTCGTTCAGAACAATGAAGCCGGTGTCAACCGGCGTACCCTCATCCGGTCCCGAAGGGATGACGAACGTATGGGTGTGACCGCCGAGGTATTCATGGGCATCGAAGAGTACAACATCATGCCGCCGTTGAAGCAGGTACGAGGCGGTGATGCCGGCCACTCCGCCGCCGATCACGGCGATCCGGTTCCGGCGGTCAATCAACGAGGCTGGAAGTGTGCTGTTCATACCATGCGAGGATCCGGGAGCGTTCATGTCTGAACTGAGGCGTGAAGAGATGATCATTGCGCGGCTGAAGGACGTCTTCTGGTTCCCAGAAGGTACCCTCGTCGATTTCCTCCCGCTGCAGGCGGAACGGGCCGCTGTGCCGGGTAAAAAAGGTCGTAATGTATTCTGTTTCCACCTCCGACCGCCAGAGATAGTGATACCCGCGCTCGAGCATGGGGGGAGCAATCCCCAGTTCCTCCAGCATTTCGCGGCGAGCGCCCGCCTCTGCGCTTTCCCCCGGCTGCAAATGACCGCCGACCGAGGTGTCCCATTTGCCGGGTTGAATATCCTTGTTCGGGGATCGCTTCTGGAGAAACAGGCGGCCGCGATTGTCAAAAACCGCGACATGGACCGCCTGATGGATCAGGGCCGGATTGCCATGGCATTCGTTTCGAGAAGCGCGGCCGACCACCACGCCTTCTTCATTAACCAGATCAAAATATTCTTCCATCATGGCTGAGACTATACATGCAAAGCCGGGTATTGCACTTCGCACGAAGTTGATGAATGGTATTTCACCATGAATGACATGAATGAATCAATCACGTATCCGGTTGCCTCCCCGCCGGTTGCATCGCCCTTCCGCACCCCGGTCAAGGTCTGGCTGCTGGGCGTCTGCCTTCTGATTGCAACCCTGGTTGCGGTGGGCGGCGTGACCCGCCTCACCGAGTCGGGCCTTTCGATTACCCGGTGGAAACCGATCACCGGAATCGTCCCGCCTTTGTCGGAGCAGGCCTGGCAGGCCGAATTTGATCAATATCGTGCGTCGCCCGAATTTCTGGAGCTGCGTCCCGGCATGTCGCTGTCCGAATTCAAGGGGATCTATTTCTGGGAGTATCTTCATCGGCTGCTCGGGCGGCTGGTGGGTTTCGTGTTCCTGGCGCCTTTCCTGGTTTTCCTGGTTCGAAAAGCCTTTTCCCGGCGCATGACGATCGCTCTATGGATCGCGTTTATGCTTGGAGGTCTGCAGGGCGTCGTCGGCTGGTTCATGGTGAAGAGCGGCCTGGTGGATATTCCGTATGTCAGTCACTACCGGTTGGCCCTTCACCTCGGGCTGGCCCTGGTGCTCTTCGCATACCTCTTCTATCTCGCGCTTGCCGCGGGCGACCCTGGCGCCGGGCCGCCGGTCATCCCGTCCGGGTTGGTCACCGGCGCGGTGTGCCTGTTTTCGGTGGTGGTGCTCCAGATTGTGTACGGCGCCTTCACCGCCGGGTTGAATGCCGGCTATTTCTTCAACACCTTTCCCACGATGATGGGGTATTGGATACCGCCCGGCATGGACAGCCTTACCCCGGCCTGGCGTAACCTGTTCGACAATCCGATCGCCGTGCAATTCATCCACCGTACGAACGGGTGGATCATCCTGTTCGCGACATCGGCCTACTGGTTGTACGGGGTTCGGCGGTTGTGCGACCGTGGAGCCCGCGCCGTCCTTCATCTTCTGTTCGCAGTGACGGCGGCGCAATTCATCCTCGGCGCCCTGACGCTGCTGACCCGGATGAACATTCCGGTGGCGGTATTGCACCAGGTGACCGCCTGCATTCTGCTTGCCGTGTATGTCTTGCTGTTTTTCCTTGCGGGTAAGGGCCGCGGGAGACGGCGGGCGCACGGATAATGGATATCGGCCGGACGGAATTTCACCATCCATTTGCTTGATCGACCTTGGTGCGGTCATGGTAGGCTCACCCATTTGATGAACACCGGCCACATCCGGTGAACGGGGTAACATGAGAAGTATTGGATCATTACAGGACGAACAGCAGGCCAGGCTGTTCGGTGAATATCTATACGTCAAAGGCATCGATAATGATGTCGAAGCAGCATCGAACGGAACCTGGGAAGTCTGGGTTCACGATGAGGACCAACTCGATCAGGCGACCGAACTGCTGGTTCGTTTCCAGGAAAAGCCCGACGAGAAGGAAGTCCAGGCGGTCGCATCCGAAGCCGATAAAAAACGCCGGCTTGAGGAAGAGGAGCAAAAAAAAGCCGCGACCCTGTATAAGACGCGGGATGACCTGTTCACGACCTATGTCGGGGGCGGTATGGGCACGGTAACGATGATCCTGATCGCGGTATCGGTGCTGGTGGCCATCGTCTCCGGTCTTGGCTCCAACATTCGGCCGGTTCGTTTTCTCTTTCTCGAACTCCCCCGGGTGATGGACGGCCAGATCTGGCGGATCTTCACGCCCATCTTCCTCCACTTCGGTCTCATGCACATTCTGTTCAATATGCTCTGGCTGAAGGATCTCGGCGGCATGGTCGAACGGTACCTCGGTTCGCGATTTCTGATTGCGTTTGTCCTGGTGGTTGCGGGTTTATCCAACATCGCCCAGGTGCTGCATACCGGTCCGATGTTTGGCGGGATGTCGGGTGTGGTCTACGGGCTTCTTGGATTTGTCTGGATGAAGGGCAAATTCGATCCTTTTTCGAAGGTCTACCTCCATTCCACCACCGTCTGGATGATGGGGATCTGGTATTTCCTCTGCCTGTTCGGGCTCATGGGCAACATCGCCAACACGGTTCACACCGTCGGCCTGGTGGCGGGCATCGTCTGGGGCTTCAGCCACGCCAAACTCAAGGCGTCGGGGCGGCTCGATTGAAATGCATTGCGTACCTGGCGGTTCTTGTCTTGCCGGTGCTTTCGGCCTACGGAGACCAAGGCATCGATTTCGACTGGACACCGTCGGGGGTGCAACTGGATGTCGATCAACGGCCGGTGAACGAGGTTCTCGATGTCATCTCCAACATCACCGGCATTCCCATTGCCACGGATGCGTCTGACACTCGATTGCTTGACGGCATGTACAAGAAACGGCGACTGGAGGATCTTTTGACCGCAATCTCACCCGGGGTGGCGATCAGCTATATCTATGACGAACGCGTCGGCGACTACCTGATTGAACAGGTGGTGTGCGCCGGTGCGGTAAGCGCAGCGGACAAGCGGGACCACCTGCGTGATCTTGAGGTTCAGAACCGGAATCTTGACGAGAAGCTGTCCGTCGAACTGCGGCAACCGGTTCAGTATACCGGCATCGGTGCAGCCATCGCACCTGATGAAGAAAGCCGGGGTGTTTGGCTGCGGCCGGTATCGACGAACTCCCCGGCAGCCATTGCCGGTCTGCAGATGGGGGATCGGATTACCGCCATCGACGGCAAGGCCGTGGCATCGTTCGCGAACATCGGGGAGGTATCCGCGGCCATCCGTGGGCCGGCCGGTTCGATGGTTCAACTGGATATCCTGCATCCGGACGGAACGCGCTCCAGCCGGTCGGTAATCCGTAATGTCGTGGCGATGGAAGCGACCGGGGCCAACTGATCTCAACGATATCTGCGTCAGAGATTGGAGGCGCCGCGCCTGCACCCTTGCACGCATACTCATCGACGGTACGCTACCCTCCGCGCGATGCCCGGGCCAGTGCGGAGGCGGTCAGGGCCGCCACCCGGGCGTTCTGAAGCAGTAGGGAGATGTTGGCCTTCAGGCTTGCGTGCCCGGTAAGCTCGTCCACCCTTCCAAGTAGAAACGGCGTGATATCCTTTCCTTTGACGCCCCGCTCATCGGCTTCCTTCAGCGCCTGCTCAATGGCCCGGCCGGCCGTCTCCCGGTCGATAGCGACATCATCCGGCAGGGGCACCGTGATCAATACGGCCTGGCGGAAACCGAGACGGTCGCGGGAGATCATGATGGCTGCCGCCTCGTCCGGCGTCCTGCAGACCGTGTCCACCGGCAGACCGGAACTGCGGGTAAAAAACGCGGGGAAGGTATCGGTTCCGTATCCGATGACCGGCACACCGAACGTCTCCAGTACTTCCAGGGTCGCCGGCAGATCAAGAATGGCTTTGGCGCCGGCGCACACCACGCCGAGGGGGTGGGAAGCCAGCTCGTGGAGGTCCGAGCTGATATCCATGGCCGGTCCCCGGTGAACGCCGCCGATGCCGCCGGTGGCGAAGATGCGAATGCCGGCCATATCAGCCAGAATCATCGTCGCCGCCACCGTCGTGGCGCCCGTTTCCCCGCGGGCACATGCAATGGGAAGATCCCGCCGGCTGCACTTTCGTATGTTGTCCTCAAGCGCCAGTCGTTCCATCTCGGAGGCGGACAGGCCGATACACGGAACACCGTTCATGACCGCAATGGTCGCCGGAACAGCGCCGTGCCGCCGAATCTCCTGTTCCATCGCCGTCGCGGTTTCCAGATTGGCAGGATGGGGCAGACCATGGGCAATGACCGTGCTCTCGAGCGCAACCACCGGGTGACCGTCCGCCAGCGCATCCCGAATTTCATCCTGCAATCGCAAGGTTGTCATGGCGTTAGCAAATCGGATGCCACCGCATCGGGCAAGCGCAAAGCATGGTCGGGATGCATCCGGTGGCGCTTGTCACCAGTTGCCGCCCGGGGTATCATCAGGAAACGGGATGAACGCATCGGTACCAGACATGAAAGCATTGCGCCGCAGGCTATATGGGCGCAAACAGGCGGTACTTGCCATGGCATCCGGCGGGTGTGCCCGCTATGCCTTCAGTCGCGATGTCTGCTGTTGCATGGACCGCAACGGCTTTCCGCTGCTCGCCTACGAAAGCGAGAACCCGCATCATCACCTGATCATGACCAACAGCGGGATGACGCTCCGCTTTGATCCCGAGGAGAACCCGGCGAGCGACTCTCGTGACGACGTTCTTATCCTGACCGGCATGCTGGTGCTGGTTGATCCGGGCGACCACGATGCGATTGACCGCTACACCCGGTTTTTTGGCGGCGAGATCGAGAACCACACCCGGGGCCGCCGGCGGCTCTACCGTTTTGATGCCAAGCGGGCGGATCTGGAAGTCTTGTCCGGAGAGAGGACGCTGCTGCCGCTGGCCGCATTGATCCGGCGGAATCCCTTTCCGGAGAAGCAGGAGCTGTCTCTGGTCCGCCATACCAACATCACGCACCGGGATGTGATCGCCAAAATTTCGGCGGCCGCGCTGGAACCGGCGGAACATCCGGCGAAGGTCATCGGTCTCGACCGGGAAGGCTTCGACATCAGCGTGTCGGGTCGAATCGTACGGGTTCATTTCGCCGGCGAAATTGAATCCGCGGAACATGCCCGCAGGCTTTTCGAGCAGATGCGCGACGGTCTCGAAGCTATTTCCTGACACGGACTTTGTAGGTACCGCGGCCGTCATCGCTGACGCGCAAACCGGTGACGCCCTGCTGATCACCGACCGTGACCAACTGGGTCTTGCCGCTCTCAATTCTCGCGCCGACTTTGAACGGAAGCTTGTCTCCGCCCTTGCGGATCACCACCGTGTTTATAATCACACTGCCGGATGTGCATTCAATTTTGAGCTTGGATATCGCACCGCTGTATTCCACTTCCTTTGCATCCCCGCCTGCGGTCAACTCGGCAATGGTTTTCCAGTCGTCGCCGGCCCGGGCGTTAAGGGCAAAGAGGGCGGTGATTACGGTAACCAGGATCAGAACGTTGCGCATCGTAGCCTCCAAGATGGAAAATTGGAGCGGGAGACGGGGATCGAACCCGCGACGTCAAGCTTGGGAAGCTTGCATTCTACCGCTGAATTACTCCCGCTTCAGTGTCGGTACGCTAGCCTGTGCGCCGGGGTTTGTCCAGTCCGGGATAAGCCGGTCGCACCAAATACTTGAAACTTGCCCGCTGAAAGTTGATGGTTCCGCGTTTCACGTCGGTTGTCTGCAGGCAACCCGCGAGGAACAGGAAAAGAGTGTCAGACATGTTTGAACCGGTATCCAACAAAACGAATTTTCCCGGTATGGAAGAGGATATCCTCCGGTTCTGGGAGGAGGCCGAGGTCTTTCGCCGGTCGATGGACCAGCGGCGGGACGCGAAAGAATACGTATTCTATGACGGTCCTCCCTTCGCCACCGGCCT
>JAUIHQ010000385.1 GCA_030432155.1 bacterium
TCGCCGGAGCGTCGTTTGGGGCCTTCATCGATTATCCGTCAATGATGGTCGTGGTCGGTGGAGCTATTGCCGCCGCGATGATCTGCTTTCCGCTGAAGAATTTCCTCGGCGCAGGCGGGGTCGCCAAGAATATCTTCTTCAATAAACCGCCGCAAATCGCCGGGCAAATCGAGCAGCTCGTCTCGCTGGCCGAAACCGCGCGACGGGACGGACTGCTGGCGCTCGAAAGTCGTATCGACGAAATCGACGATGCGTTCATTGTGATGGGCATTCAAATGGCGGTCGACGGCACCCGACCTGAAGTCATCGAAGACATCATGCGAACCGAAATCGATGCCGTCGCTACACGACACACCAACGGAAAAAGTCTGTTCGATCAAATGGGACGTTTCGCCCCGGCGTTCGGCATGATCGGAACACTGATGGGTTTGATCATCATGCTTGGCGACATGAGCGACCCTTCGAAGATCGGCGCCGGTATGGCGGTGGCGTTGCTGACAATCTTTGTTATTGTTGTGCAAAAGTAACTTGGAACGGATCGCGTTCCCGGCACACCGACACTTCCTACAGATGGAGATCACGATATGATGGACGGCCTCGCAGACGGACCCCACCGGCGGTACAATGCCCTGACCGGGGAATGGGTCCTGGTTTCCCCTCACCGCACCCGCCGGCCCTGGCAGGGACAGCAGGAAAAGCCGGCAGTTGAACAACGTCCGTCATACGATCCGGCGTGTTATCTGTGTCCCGGCAACGAGCGTGCCGGCGGGATGACCAACCCGGACTACACCGAACCCTTTGTCTTTACCAATGACTTTGCCGCGCTGATGCCGGATCAAACCGTCAACGGCAAGTATCAGGAAGGACTCCTCAAGGCCGAACCGTCATCCGGCACATGCCGGGTGATCTGTTTCTCCCCGCGTCATGACCTGACCCTGCCGGAAATGGCCCCGGCCGACATCCGCAAGGTCATTGATGTATGGGCCCGGGAAACCGCCGATCTCGGACGGCGATACAAATGGGTGCAGGTTTTCGAAAACAAAGGGGCGGTCATGGGATGTTCCAACCCCCATCCCCACGGCCAGGTGTGGGCCGGAAATTTTCTTCCCAATGAGCCGGCCAAAGAGGATGCCTGTCAGCGGGCCCACCACCATCTTCACCAATCCCCGCTGCTCATGGATTACGCCGCCATGGAACTGCGGGAACAGGAGCGGATTGTCGAGGTGAATGAGCACTGGATCGCGGTGGTGCCATTCTGGGCGGTCTGGCCGTTTGAAACTCTCCTCATGCCCCGTCGACATATTCACCGGATGCCGGACCTTCGTGATGCCGAGAGGAACGCGCTTTCCCAGATCCTTAAGAGCCTGCTGACCCGTTATGACAACCTGTTCTCCTGTTCGTTCCCGTATTCCATGGGTTGGCACGGCGCCCCAACCGGTGTTACCCGGGAAGCGGATACCGGCCACTGGCAGCTTCATGCACATTTCTATCCCCCCCTGCTCCGCTCCGCCTCGGTGAAGAAATTCATGGTCGGGTATGAAATGCTGGCGGAAGCCCAACGGGACCTGACCCCCGAGCAGGCGGCATCGCGCCTGCGGGAGCAATCATCCATTCATTTCAAAAAGCAGAAGGAGAGCGTATCATGAGTGCGTGCCGCGAACAGGTCACAGGTGAATTCAACCGCCGGTTCGGCGAATCGCCCGCGTTTATCCTCCGCGCCCCCGGCCGGGTCAACTTGATCGGCGAACATACCGACTACAATGACGGATTTGTCTTTCCCATGGCCATCGATCGGGCGACATGGATCGCCCTGCGCCCCCGTGAAGACCGTACCGTGCATCTGTATTCCATGGACCACGGGAAAGAGACCACATTCGACAGCTCCCGTCCGGAGCGAGGCAAGGGTTGGCAGGAATATCCCAAGGGGGTCGCGTGGGCATTGAACGAAGACGGGTATGATCTCAAGGGTTGGGAAGGCGTGACGATCTGCGATGTGCCCCTGGGGGCCGGACTATCGTCATCCGCATCCTTTGAACTCGCGGTGGCGCGGGCCTTCGCCTGTTCGTCGGGCTTTGCATGGGATGGCCCGCGCATGGCGCTGGCCGGCCAAAAGGCGGAAAATCAATGGGTCGGCGTCAACTGCGGCATCATGGACCAGATGATATCCGCGGTGGGACAGCGAGATCATGCCGTCCTCATCGACTGCCGGGATCTTTCCTTCCGGCACGTCCCCCTGCCGCCGGGTACATCGGTGGTGGTTATGGATACCGCCACCCGCCGCGGTCTCGTGGATTCCGCCTATAACGAACGGCGCGAACAGTGCGAGGTAGCGGCCCGCCACTTCGGCGTGAAAGTCCTGAGGGATGTATCAGCCGACGACTTCGCCGCCCGCGAATCGGAACTCAATGACCTGACCCGAAGACGCGCCCGTCATGTCATCACCGAAAACGCGCGTACCCTCCGGGCGGCTGACGTGATGGAAAAGGGTCAGGCCAGATCTCTGGGCCGGCTGATGAACGAAAGTCATGACAGCCTGCGCGATGACTTTGAAGTGACCAACCATGAACTCAATGTCATCGTCGATATCGCACGCGACATGGATGGATGTTACGGAGCCCGTATGACCGGCGCCGGCTTCGGAGGCTGCGCCGTCGCCCTCGTAGAGCGGAGCAAGGCCAAGGATTTTGCCGGCATGGTTTCCCGGCAGTACAAGGACACCACCGGCCGCGAACCGAATTTCTATATTTGCCGGGCCGAAGCCGGCGCGGGCCTGGAATAGATGATCCTGCGCGCAGCCGGGGCCTGCGAATCGCCGCGCGACTCAGGATACGGCATCCAGAAAAGCCCGGGCGATGATCATGTGGCCCGTCCGGTTGGGATGGACACGGTCACCGCAGAGTGTCTGGGTTGACCGGTGTTGCAGATAGTCATCAAAGGCCTTTTGGAGATCCACGAACAACGCGTCGAATTCCCCGGCCAGCCTGCCGACAATCGCGCCATATTCATCCATCATGGCCCGCATCGGATCGTTCCGGTTCGTCTCCAGATAGTACGGCGCCATCAGAACCAGTCCCTTC
>JAUIHQ010000045.1 GCA_030432155.1 bacterium
GTGGACGATGATCTTGCCGATCATGCTGTCGTAGTAGGGTGAAATATCGTACCCGGTGTAAACATGCGAGTCCACCCGGACCCCGATGCCGCCGGGAAGCGAAACAAAGTCCATGCGGCCGGGCGACGGGGTGAAGTCCCGGTAGGGATTCTCGGCGTTCACCCGAAATTCAATCGCGTGTCCGCGGATCTGAAGCTCCTTCTGACTGAACGAAAGCTTCTCCCCTGCGGCGACCCGGATCTGCTCCTTGATCAGGTCGGTTCCGGTAATTTCCTCGGTAATGGGATGCTCCACCTGAATCCGGGTGTTCATCTCCATGAAGTAGAAGTCACTGGTCAACTGGTCGTAGAGAAACTCGATCGTGCCGGCATTGGTATAGTCCACCGCTTCCACCGCCTTCAGCGCAGCCCGGCCGAGCTTTTTGCGGATTTCCTCGGTGATCACCGGCGACGGCGCCTCTTCCACCAGCTTCTGGTGGCGGCGCTGGATGCTGCAGTCGCGCTCGAAAAGATGACAGGCGTTGCCATGGGTGTCGGCGATCACCTGCACCTCGATATGACGGGCCTTGTCGATGAACTTCTCAATGTAGACTTCGGAATTGGAAAAGGCCCGTTCCGCCTCGGAGCTGGCGGTCATGTAACCCTGGACGAGGCTGACGTCGTTGCGGGCCACCCGCATACCTTTGCCGCCGCCGCCGGCCACCGCCTTGATCAGGACGGGGTAGCCGATCTCGTGCGCGACCTTGAGCGCGTCTTCCTTGGTTTTCACCACGCCTTCACTGCCCGGGGCCACCGGCACACCCGCTTTCTTCATCGTATCGCGGGCAATCGATTTATTGCCCATCATGCGAATGGCGTCGGGGGACGGACCAATGAAGGTGATATTGCAGTTCGCGCAGATTTCGGCGAAGTGGGCGTTCTCGGCGAGGAATCCGTATCCCGGATGAATCGCATCCACATCGGCGACTTCGGCTGCACTGATGATGTTGGCGATTTTGAGGTAACTGTCCTTGCCCGCGGGCGGGCCGATACAAATGGCCTCGTCCGCCTGCTGGACATGCAGCGATTTCTCGTCCGCAGTGGAGTACACGGCGATGCTCTTGACCCCCAGTTCCCGACAGGCCCGGATGATGCGGAGGGCGATCTCGCCACGGTTGGCTATGAGAATACGTTCGAACATGGATGGCGGCTCAGTTGGGATCGACGAGGAACAGGGGCTGACCGAATTCGACCGAGGTCGCGTTCTCGACGAGGATCTTCTTGATCGTACCCTTTACCTCGGACTTGATCTCGTTCATCACCTTCATGGCCTCGATGATGCAGACCACCGACTCGTCCTCCACCTCGGAACCCACGTTCACATAGGCATCGGACTCAGGCGACGGGGCACGGTAAAAGGTTCCGACCATCGGCGATTTGATTTCGAGAAGTCCGGCGTTGTCATCCGCGGCCGGAGCCCCGGAAGGGGCGGTGCCGCCGGCCGAAGCGGCGGGGGCGGCCATCGGAGGAGGCGCCATCGGCATCATCCCGCCCGGCGCCTGGGTATACATCACCTGGGGAGACGCACTGCCGTAGGGACGGCGGATGGTGATACGGAAACCTTCCTCGGACAGCTCGAACTCGGAAAGGTCGTTTTCCTTCATGAGCTCGATGACTTTTTTGATGTTCTTAATATCCATTGCGATCTCCCGATCCCTGGTTTGTCGGTCCCTCTCCATGTCTCACTATGAACTGGCAGCGCGACCCCTTCTCGTTCTCATTGAACCCGAACAGCAAGCATTTGCCGATAAGCCGATGGTTTGCAAAGGCCCGGAGCAAACACCTGATTGTAATGGGCGATTGGCAGGCTAACACGTTGACGCTGGCGTGTCTATGCCGATTGCAGGGCCTGTCCCGAAGCCCGTACCCCGAACTCGGCCATTACGATCGATTCCGGCAAATTGCCCGCCATCAGACCCTCCAAACGGTCGATTTCCGACGTCAATGCCACCGCGCGGGCCAGATCAAGCCCGGCAGCCAGCCGGTCAAGGGTTTCAACTTCCCGGGGAAAATGCAGCACATCATCGTCGCCGCCGGCAACCCGTACCGCAATGTCCCGGTACCAGAGCTGCATCAGGGTCATCATCCCCTTGCGGATGGCAATGACCTCGGCCCGGACCCGGGCATCGAGAACCGCACGGTCGAGATCCTCGTCCTTGCTGTCGCCCTTCACCTCTTTTTCCGTCTCTTTCTGTATGTCCTTGAACAGGCCGGTGACGCGCGAGGCCAGAAGCGCGCCGCCGATGGAGCTGCCGAGATCGGTGGTGCGGAGAATATCCAGCAGCGGCTCAACCCAGGGACCGGACGGCAGACGCTGCCCTGACGAGAGATCGATGATCTGGCACCGGGACCGGATGGTCGGCAACAGGCGGTCGGGCTGGTCGGTCAACAGCAGCAACAGAGTCCTCGGGGGCGGCTCTTCGAGGGTCTTGAGAAAAATGTTGGCGCTGGCTTCGTTCAGGCACTCCGCCTCCACGATCACACCGGCTTTCCATCCCCCTTCATACGACGACTTGCTCAGGGGGGTGATGATGTCTTCACGCATCTGCACGGCCCGGATCTGCCTCCCCCTCCCCTGGGGTTCTATCCGCACCACGTCCGAATGATGACCTCCGGCCACCCGCCGACAGCCGCTGCACACGCCGCACGGCTTTTCGTCTCCGGTGCAGAACAGAAGCTGCAGAATGGAGGTAGCAAAGGTATGACCTTCCCCCCGGGGAGGAGCGATGATGATATAAGCGTGACTCAGCCGGTTGCCGGCATGGCTTTCCCGGATCGAGTCGAACGTCGCGGTAATTCGATCAAGCGAGGACACGGACCACCCTTTCCCAAACCGCCGCGGTCACGGAATCAGGATCCTGCGACGCGTCGAGGGTGACAAACCGCTCGGGCCACCGGCCGGCCAGCTCGAGATAGCCGTACCGGACTTTCTGATGAAATGCCTTTGCTTCACGCTCGATACGGTCGGATTCGGTGAACAGCTCCTTCTGTCGGGCGTGTATGCGCTCGAACCCGAGATCCACATCCACATCGAGAAGGAACGTAATGTCGGGAATCGCCTTCCCGATGGCCATGGCATTGATGTCGATCATCCGGTCGATATCAAACCCCCGGCCGTAGCCCTGGTACACGGTGGTGGAGTCGGCGAACCGGTCGCAAACCACGTGCACCCCTTTATCGAGAGCCGGCTGAATCACCTCGCGGACAAGCTGGGAACGGCTGGCGGCGAAGAGAAAGACTTCGGTTTCGGGATGGATCGGTTCCCCGGCCCGGTCATGCTGGAGGATATCACGGATCAACTCGCCGGTCTTGGTTCCCCCGGGTTCCCGGGTGTAGATCACTTCGTGACCCTCTTCGATCAGCCGGGCGATCAGGCGCTTGGCCTGGGTGGTCTTGCCCCCGCCTTCCGGCCCTTCAAAGGTAATGAAGATGCCGCGCTTCATGATGCCTTCGTCAGTTTCGGGCCGGCAGGGGTGTCTTTCACGACGTACCCCCGGGCCTTGATTTCATCACGCAGACGGTCGGACTCAGCCCAGTTCTTCTCGGCTCGGGCCTGTTGACGCTGGTCGACCAGGGTTTGCACCTCGGGGTCGATCCCGCCGCCGCCCGCGGGACGGAGAAATCCGAGAACCTCGTCCCAGCGGTCCCACAGGGCGAGGGTTGCCGCGGCGGCATCCGGTGACACCTGCCCGCCATCGAGGGCCTTGTTTCCTTCCCTCAGGGTATCGAAGACCGCGCCCATGGCGCCGGACATGTTCAGGTCGTCGGCGAGGGTACGACGGAAAGCCTCATCGCCGGTCTTCGCCCAGCCCGGAAGCTCGCCGGGTTCCGACCCGGAGGCGGCATCGGCAAGGCGCTCGCGGAACGCGTCGAGACGGGCCAGCGCGGTGCGTGCCCCGGCCAGACCCTCGCGGGTGAAGTTCAACTGCTGGCGGTAATGGGTGCCCATCAGCTCGTAGCGGAGCTCGCGGCCGGAGAACCCATCGCCCAGAAGGTCGCGGAGGGTGAAAAAGTTGCCTGCAGATTTCGACATCTTCTTGCCGTCCACGATCAAATGCGCGCAGTGCAGCCAATAGTTCACGAAGGTCTTACCGCTCACCGCCTCGCTTTGCGCGATCTCGTCGTCGTGATGGGGAAAGATGTTATCAACGCCGCCGGTATGAATATCGAACGTTTCGCCGAGATACTTCATGCTCATCGCCGAGCATTCGATATGCCAGCCGGGACGCCCCCGGCCCCACGGTGAATCCCATGCGACATCACCGTCGTCCTCATCCCACGCTTTCCACAGTGCGAAGTCGCCGACGCTCTCCTTCTCATATTCATCCTGGGCGACCCGCGCGCCGGGCCGCAGCCCTTCGCGGTCGAGGCGGCAGAGGCATCCGTATTTCTCGAAGGAATTGATGTTGTAATACACGGACCCGTCCCCGGCCTGGTAGGCATGGCCTTTGTCGATGAGCACCCGGATCATCTCAATCATTTCGGGAATGTGATCGGTGGCCGCGGGATAGGCATCGGCCCGGCGTATGCCGAGGGTGTCGAGGTCCTGGAAGAACGCGTCGATGAAGGGCCGGGTATAGTCTTTCAGCGCCACACCCTGCTCCCGGGTGCCGCGGATGGTTTTATCGTCGACATCGGTCAGATTCATGATGTGGCGGACGTCGTAACCCGCGAACCGGAGAACCCGGGACAATAGATCTTCGAACACATAGGCCCGGAAGTTGCCGATATGGGCGTAGTTATACACCGTGGGTCCGCAGGTATACATGCGGACCTTTCCCGCTTCGAGCGGTTGGAAGGCCTCGATGGACCGGGACAGCGTGTTGTAAAAGGAAAGTTCCATCATCGCCCTATTGCCTATCAGGAAGCGGACGGGAGGAAAAGCCGGAAAAGCCCGGAGCAGCGGAACCGTCAACAACCCGCGGTCATCCCTCGGAGCAGGGCGTCCACCCGGTCCACGGTCAACTCGTCGAGTCGATCGATCACAAGATCGGCATCGGCCAGGGAGTCCGCGGGATGGGTGGTGGTGACGGCAATCACCGGAAACCCGGCCGCCCTCGCGGCTTCGATGCCCACATGGGCATCCTCGAATACCACCCCGGTCCCCCGCCCGCCCGCGGCCGCGGCTTTGAGGAAAATATCGGGGGCGGGCTTGCCGTGGACCACGTCATCACCGGAAATCACATCGTCAAACCAATCGCGGATCCCGTGCAGTTCGAGGACACACTCGATGTTTGCCCTCTCGGTGGAGGAACCGATCACACAGGGTATGCCTGCCTCACGCAGCCGGGCGATCCAAGCCCGAACACCCGGCAGGATTCCCAGCCCCTTTTCGCGAACCAGCCGACGGTACATTTCCTCCTTGCGCCGCCCCAGCGCCCGGACCTCGTCCGGCTCCTGCGCCCATCCGAGGACATCGGGAATCACCTTCTCATTCTTCATCCCGAAACCGCGCTTGAAATGCCCCTCGGGCAGAGGCAGGCCATCGGTTGCCGCCATTTCCTCCCACGCCATCTCGTGAAACGAGGAGGAATCGACAATTACCCCATCCCAGTCAAATACCGCCGTCCAATCTTTCGTGGTCACTGCGTTCGTACTCCCATCCTTCTGAAATTCGTAATTTCTGTGTGAAACGTGCCCTCTTATGACAATCCCCGGCCTGCAAAGGAAGGTTGAATTGACATAGGCATGTAGTTAGTCATAATTATGACCATGAAATACCAGCGGGAAGATCGGGTCAACCTGGGCAAGGTAAAGGAACACCTCAGCAGGTATGTCGCGAAAGCGGAGCGGGGAACGAAGATCATTATTTGTCGGCGGAACCGGCCGGTTGCGGAGATCATTCCCATTGACCAACCCCCGGGGGAAAATAGGACAAGCCTGGGCTGCCGGCTGGGTTCGGTGCAGATCCGGACCGACATCACGGAACCGGCCATCCCGGCCGAGGATTGGGATGCGCTCTCGTGAATGTATTGCTCGATACCTGCACCATTCTCTGGGCGGCCGGCGAGCCGGATGCTCTGTCGTCAGCGGCAAAAGATGTGCTGATGGATCGAGAGACCCGCGTGTATGTATCCGCGATTTCCTGTGCGGAAATCGCCTGCCTCGCGGAAGCGGACAAAATCAGCGTGACCCCTCACTGGCGGACCTGGTTTGACGGGGTCATGGCTGAGAATCAATGGACCGTCCTTGATATCGATCTGGACATTATTCAGGAAGCATTCTCCCTTCCCCCGCCCTTCCATCGGGATCCAGCCGACCGCATTCTGGCTGCGACCGCCCGACAGTACCGGCATCGCCTGGTTACCGCCGACCGGAAGCTGCTCGACTATCCCCATGTGCATACCCTGTGGTGACAGCTTTCCGCCACGTTCCTGCATTCATCAGGTGGAAATCTTCTGATGACCGGGTACAATAACCGGACGAACGCAACGGGAAAGGAAACAGAAGATGAACATGACACGACGGGATGCTCTTCGAACGATGGGACTGGCGGCGGCAGCCGCACCGCTGGGTTTTGGTGTCGGCGCCCGGGCCGATGAAGTACCGGAAAAAAAGCCGCCGCATCAACTGCCGGCACTGTCGTTTGCCTATGATGCGCTCGAGCCGCATATCGACGCCCGCACCATGGAAATTCATTACACGAAGCACCATGCCGGTTATGTGCGGAAGCTCAATGCCGCGATCGCGGACGATCCGGAGCTGGAGTCGTTTTCCGCGGAGGAGTTGATTACCGGATTGAATCGACTGCCGGAATCCATCCGCACATCGGTCCGCAACAATGGCGGCGGCCACGTAAATCATACCTTGTTCTGGGATATCCTGACCCCGGGCGGGGCCTGGCCGGATGAAGGGCCGTTCTCCGATGCCATATCCGCCTCATTCGGATCCATGGATCCCATGCTCGAACAGATCAAGGCTGCAGGCCTCGGGGTCTTCGGAAGCGGCTGGGTCTGGCTGGTCCGGAACCGCGACGGCAGCTTGTCCATCGAAACCACGCCGAACCAGGACAACCCGCTGATGAAAGGCCGCCATCCGGTCTTCGGTATCGATGTCTGGGAACACGCCTACTATCTGAAATACCAGAACCGGCGGGCCGAATACCTGGATAATATTCTGAAGGTCGTGGACTGGCGCAGCGTGGACCGGCGTTACGCAGGAAGCTGATCCAGTATTCGCCGGAAGAAGTCCGCATCCTTGGGATGAGTCAGCATATCCGCCACCTGGTCCCGGGGAACCCAGCGGGCTTCGGGGTGAACGGGATCGATCGGGGCCAGGCGGGTCTGTTCGGTCCGGAACAGGTAAAAGTGGAGCGTCTTCCACTCCGAGGGATCGTCTCCCCCTTTCTTCCCGATGCGGGGCCGCTGATAGGTTTCGAGGTGGCGTATCAACTCAAGCTGGCTGACCCCGGTTTCTTCATGAATCTCTCGCTTGGCCGCACCGAGGGCATCCTCGCCGGGATCGATGTGGCCCTTGGGTAGAGACCATGAATTTCCCCGCTGGTTCACCACCAGCACCTTCCCTTCGGGATTCAATACCACGCCGCCTGCACTGTCTGTTTTCTTCATGCTCCGTCCGCAATCCTGATCTTCCAATGTTCTGCCGCTTTTCGCATGCGCACATCCGATGTTACCAGCATGGTGCATCCAAGCTCCATGACCGTTGCCACATGGATCCCGTCCAGTGCACGCAGCAAGCACGCCCTGCCCGCTTCCGCCGCCATGGATGCCGCGCGGTGGAGAATGTCCTGACTGATCGGAAAGAGCCGTATGCGATTCCGATCAACATCGCGCAGAAATGCTTTCATGATGCTGCTTGCACCGCCCTTGTTGAGTTCGCCCGCGGATTCCTTGCGATACAGGGCAAAGGCCAACTCAACCTCCAGAAGCCGGCTGGATACATGATCGCCGCGGGTCATTGACATGAAGGAAATCCATCGCTCGGAATCGGATTCCGTCACATACAGCTTCACCAACGAGGATGTGTCCCAGTAAATCAGATCCGATCCTCCCGGATGTCATCAAGAATTCCGCCTGACGAATCACGGACCTTGGCGGTGTACCGGGCCTGCAGCGCACGCAGTTCGCCCGCCCATGTTTCACGGTCATCATCATGGGACGTACTGTAGGGGCATAACCGGGCCTTGGGCTTGCCGCGCACCGTGATGATGATTTCCTCACCCTGCGAAGCCTGTTCAACCAGTTCGCTCAAGTGTGCCTTGCTTTCCCGCAGACTCTTGATCATGTGACCATTGTGGTCACTTCGCCACGACATGTCAAGATCATGGGAGAAAGGGCCGGTCAGAGTTTGATGCGTAGAAAGCCCCGCTTGCCGGAGCGGATGATCATGCCGTCGGCCGGGGTGAGGAAGTGTTTGGGATCGGCCACCT
This sequence comes from bacterium, assembly GCA_030432155.1. Classification (GTDB taxonomy): domain Bacteria; phylum Verrucomicrobiota; class Kiritimatiellia; order CAIVKH01; family CAIVKH01; genus JAUIHQ01. Next base: position 8,428 of record JAUIHQ010000045.1, read on the forward strand.
TCTCGTCGTTGATCTTCACCGCGCCCTGGGTTATGAGGCGGCGGGCTTCGCTGTTGCTGGAGGCCAGCCCGCCCTTGACCATGATGCTGAGGATGCCGATGGTCCCGTTTTCGAGATCGCCCGCGGAGAGGGTCAACTCCGGAATATCCTCCGGCAGCTCGGACTTGGAAAACACCCGGGCGAATTCTTCCGACGCCGCGGCCGCCGCGGCCTCGCCATGGAACCGTGCCGCCAGTTTGCGGCCGAGTTCGTCCTTCACATCACGGGGATGACGCGCGCCCGACGCGACCGCTTCCTGCATCGCAGCCATCTCGTCCTCGCGCATGCAGAGCACGAGCGAGAAATAGCGCCACATCAGGTCGTCGCTGACCGACATCGCCTTCCCGAAGATATCCTTCGCCGGTTCGGTCACCCCGATGTAATTGCCGAGGCTCTTGCTCATCTTGTTTACCCCGTCGAGACCTTCGAGCAGCGGCAGGGTCATGATGACCTGGGGCTCCTGCCCCATCACCTTCTGCAGCTCGCGGCCGAGCAGCAGGTTGAAAAGCTGGTCAGTACCGCCGAGCTCCACATCGGCCTTCACCATGACCGAGTCGTAGGCCTGGACCAGAGGATACAGAAACTCGACGAGCGAGATGGGCTGGTTGGCGCCGTACCGCTTGGAAAAGTCGTCGCGGGCCAGCATCTGAGCCACCGTCACGTGAGCGGAAAGGCGGATCACATCCTCAAACCCCATCGGCGACAGCCATTCCGAATTGTAACGAACCTCGGTCCGGTCGGGATCGAGAATCTTGAACACCTGTTCCTGGTACGAAACCGCGTTTTCCTTCACCTGGTCCCGGGAAAGGGGCTTGCGGGTCTGGGACTTGCCCGACGGGTCGCCGATCATCGCGGTGAAGTCACCGATGATGAACACCACCGTGTGCCCGCCATCCTGGAATTCCCGGAGCTTGTTGAGCCCGACAACGTGTCCGAGGTGAATATCCGGAGCCGACGGATCCGCGCCGTACTTGATCCGCAGCGGACGGTTTTCCGATGCCGCCGCCTTCAACTTGCGCTCAAATTCCTCCCGGGTGTGAAGGTCCACCGACCTCGCCACCAGCCTGTCCAACTGTTCATTCGTGTTCATCGGCCGGGAGTTAACCACAGGTGCGCGGGGTCTGCAAGCGGAGGGAGAAGGAGAATGGATGGTTGGGGGATTGGGGGATTGGGTGGATTTGTTGATTGGGGGATTTGGGGATTAGGGGTTCGGGAGAGATTGAGGGATTGGGCAGTGGCTGATCGGGCAGGTTGGAGAGGAAACGTTCTCGCAGCATCATCAACGTTGACTCAAAAGCGGCATCTCGCTACGTATACAATGTTTTCAGATTCATGATGAGTTGCACCAAACTTCAGTCACTTGCGAGAAAGCTTGTTTTATCAATCGTCGTATTCATTGCGATGCTTGAAGCAGGGTCCTTCCTCTATCTTCGGGCCCGATTCGGACAATCTCCTTACGCTGCATCCTCACGAAAAATCGTGCTCCATGAATTGACCGCATGGTCCCCCCCCCCCCGGATCATGAACCAGAGGCTTCAGGTCGATTACATGGAGACATAATCTCACTACACCCCTACCTCGGCTATGTCTACAATCCAGCCTTTTCCGATAAGCTGTTTGACAAAAGCGTAAACGATTTTGGGTTTTACTCTTCGACGTTACCCACAACCCCCGCATATCGTTCGAATGACTTCGTTCTCTGTATTACCGGCGGGTCCGTAGCCGCTCACCTTGTTGCATCCTCCGAAGAGCAAATGATTGCGAGACTTGAGGCGACCGAACAACTCCGCAATACAAACGTCCGTATAACGACGATATCTCAAGGCGGGTATAAGCAACCTCAGCAACTTCTGGGCGTTATGTACTTCTTATCCCGCGGTGCGGATTATGATGCTGTCATTAATATTGATGGAGTAAACGAGGCCGTCTGGTACGTTGACAATGATGTGAACAACAACATTGATCCCTCGTATCCATACGGGTGGTCATGGCATGCGCGGCGGGACAATGAAGCATCCCGGCAGATTGTGAAGACACTCAACAAGCAGGCTGAGATACGAGCACAAACGGCCGGGTTTCTCATTCAATCACACTTATACTATACAGCGACCGGAATTGCCGCAGCCAACTGGGTCCGTCTTTGGACAGCACGCCGGGATACAGCGCTTCAACAACAAGCCCTGAAAGTAGCAAAACGAGACAACCATGCCTCATTCAGCCAGACCGGTGTGCATGACTTGAATTCAGGGACTGCAATCACGAACAGCGTGGCTGGTGCAGTCAAGCTATGGCAACGCAGCAGCCTGGAAATGCACAACTATCTTTCCGGACGCAAGACGCTATACATTCACATTCTGCAACCGAATCAGTACTGGCACTCGTCATTATCCCGATCCGTCATCTCGGGATCTCATCTCCGTGGAGAAAGCATATATGGTTCAGTCCTTCCGAAGTGTATCGGTCCTTTCCGCGAAGCGGGGCGTGCACTTTCATCACGAGGCGTACCCTTCTACGACATGAGCGCGTTCTTTGCATCCTATTCACAGGATGTGTATGTCGATGATTGCTGCCACTTCGATAAGCAAGCCAATCACGACCTGGCGAACGCAGTCGTAGATATTCTTCTATCCCACCTTGGAGGGGAGAACCTGTAACCGGCAGTTCATTCGCTTGATTACACCCGCGCCTTTGTGCCATACTGACGATCAGGAGGTTATCTTTGAGGGGTATTCATCAACGATTGTACCGTTGTGTCATTTTCTGTTTACCATGGGTTACGGCCGGGTCTGTCCTGGGTGCAATGGATGCAGAGCCGCAAAAGCTTCCCGAGGTTGTGACTATGTTTCAGGATGCCGTTGAATCGTTTACGTCCGATCCCACCCGCGAAGCACTGGAGACAGCACGCCACAGGCTTGAAGATGTGTTTGCCGCGTGGGGACCGTACCAGGAGCATCTCGGCGGTGAGTCCGGGCAGTCGGTTCGGAAATGGTTTGCGTCGGAGGAGGTTGACCGGAAAACGTTGAACCAGTTGATCGAGGCATCCCGCTGCCCTGTCCCCTTCTCCCCCGAGATGATCCGGACCCTGAATGCGGACATGCAGGGCCTGCATGCGATCGCCTACCTGCTCCGGCAAACGCCCGCCGGCGAAACCTCCCCGGAGGCGGTTACCGAGCTCTACCGCGCCCAGCCCCGACGCTGCGCCTATCTCGACTCGGCTGCCGGTTTGCTGAAGGAGAAGCTGCCGGACGGAAAACCGGGAACCTGAAGCCGCGCTCAATTCTCTTCGGCTTCAACATCTTCCTGATCATTGAGATCCATGCCCATTTCCTCCGCAAGTGCGGCCCAATGCGGCTCGGCTTCGCACGGACAGCAGTCACACCACACGGCAATGCCTTCATGCATGTTGACTCGCTTCCGCTGCTTTGGCGTTCCATCGTTCCGTGTCGTGCTGTGATCGGATGTGGTCATGCGCAAGTAACCCTCGTCAGCAGGAAAGGGGCGGGCGATGGTGGCCGCTCGCCCCATTCCATATTCGGCCGACATGCAATTACTTCAGGTCATCAAGACTCGCTCCGTAGTTGATATGAAACGGCGTGCCGTCCAACACAAGTGCGGGAACACTCTTGACTCCGGCCGCCTCGGCATCTGCAATCTGAGACCTCGCCTCGCCGAGATGGACAACGACAACATCGTATTGCCGAGCGTCAATCGCCTCCACAACTCGCTGTTCCGCCTCCACACAGACCGGGCAGCCTGCATGATAAAACACCGCTTTACCTTTGCTCATTACGATATCTCCTGTTGTTTGGATTCTACCATCGTGTTATGCCTTCCCCATGTTTACGAGGGGACCCATATGCGGGTATCATCTCTCTTCGATATTGAATCCGGCAACCGGGCACTTTTTGGTAAGATACGTACTTTTCGGTAAGAAATGAATAAAACCAGCCTCAAGAAAACAAGCAATCGTTCTCAGCGATCCATCTACCAGAGACTTGAAGACGTCATCGGATGCAAATGGTCTGTGTCCGTTCTCATGGCCGTCCGGGCAGGCGTCACACGTCCTGGCAACCTGGAACGCCATATCCGCGGCATCTCGACGAAAGTACTGTCGGAGCGGCTACGAAAACTCTCACAATACAACCTCCTATCCAGGACTGCCCATCCGGAGGTACCGCCGCGAACTGAATACACGCTCACGGAAGCCGGCCGGGAACTCGTGGATATTATCGAGCGAATTCATGCGCTTGATGACAAACTGAGAGATGACGAATAAGACCATCAAATACGATATGCTCCGTGGCCGTATACGGGAAGGATTGAACACGTCGTAGATCTTTCCGCCCCAGAATGTAATTGAATCATGCGCGTTTGTCGTAAGACACCGGGCAGATCTTTGAGGCTCTTGGATTGTAATTCGAGCCCATTTCGGTAGAGTGCAGTCAAGGAGATCTCCCAAGAAGAACGAATAACGCCGCTTGGGCTGTGCTGTGCTTATAGCGAGACGTCTTGATGCTTGTTTTGCTTCGATCCATCCTGCTTCTCGTATCCTATTCTGGAACGGTTGTCTTCTCTCTCTGGCTGGGCGCCTTCCTCTGGCCGGAGGGAATCGGCAATGAGGCCGAGATCATATTCTGGCCCGCGACAGGGATTGCTCTGTACTTTGTATTGCGGTTCGGTCCCGGCTATGCGCCGGTCATGCTGCTATCCATTCTTCCCGCAGTGCTCTTCGCCGAGGATCCGCAAGTTCAGGCGTTCCTGGGCGCACTGGGGAATGTGTTTGAAGTGCTGGTCGGCTGGTGGATTCTTACCCGGCTGGGTCGTTACAAAGGTCAATTTGAAAGCATTCGCGTGGTGGCGGCCTTCGCCCTGGCGTCGGTAGTCGGGGGCATCGCCTCGGCTCTGTACCCGATGTACCAGTTTGCGGGGGGTCATGCCACCGGAGAAACCCTGTCGGGCACGATGATGCGGTTTGCCTTTGCAAACGGATGCGGCACGATGATCGTATGTTATTTTCTAACATCCATCACATCCGGCCGTTGGCATGTTCGTCAACACCGTAACGAGTTCATCCTGTGGCTGGGCGCATTGTTGCTGGTGATCAGCACCGCGTTTAATGCCGTTTTCAACCAGGAGATCAACTATGCCTTCCTGGTTTTCCCGCTGGTCATCTACGCGGCCATCCGCTTCGGACCGGCGGAGTGCTCCACGGCATTGATGCTGGTCGTGGCCGGAATCTATTGGTCTCTCTATCGATTCGGCACGCAGATGGAGGAAGAGCAGGTCGTGTCCATCATCCGATTTGTCCAGGCTTTCACCTGGGTCCTGGCGGTCACGGGGTTGTTTGTGGTCGCCCTCGTCGCCGAGCGCCGCCAGGCCCAACAGGATGCAATGGAGGCGGAAACCCTCCTGCTTCAAACCGAACTGAAGGTGCAACGGGCCCGTCTGGAGGCGCTGCGATACCAAATCAACCCGCATTTTCTTTTCAATTCCATCAACTCGATATGCGCATCGCTGCCGGACAACCAGGGGAACGGACGCACCATGTTGGCGGAGTTGGCGCACTACCTCCGATCCTTGCTGGATCATCCGGCGGAGGACCTTGTCCCGCTTGAACATGAACTGGAATCGGTCCGCCGATATGTGGCGGTCGAGATGCAGCGCTACGGAGACATGTTATCCTGTGAGATTCATGCTCCGCAGCAGCTCATGAAACATCGGATTCCCGTTTTCGTTCTACAACCGCTGGTTGAGAATGCCATACGCCACGGGTTTCGATCCAACCGTGAATCTGTGCGCATTGATGTGAGTGCCGAACGTGATACGGACGGCCACATTGTACTGACGGTTGTGAATACCGGCCGCTGGATGGAACAAGGCGCCGCAAAGGGCCTGGGCCTTGCCAACATCCGGAAGCGGCTGCATCTGCTGTTCGGCGACCGCGCGAGTATCCAGCATGAACAAACGCACGATGCTGTGAACGTGAAGGTAACGGTACCCCCCTCATCCACCCTCCCTTCCCCGGAGATTACATGAAAGCCCTGATTTTGGATGATGAGGAGGCCGGGCGCATGGAATTGCGGCGCCTGCTGGCGCAGCATGTTGACCTGAACATTGTTGCCGAGGCCGATGACGTGGCAAGCGCGCTGGACATGACACGTACACGGAAACCGGATGTCGCCTTTCTGGACGTACAACTTCGCGGGGAAACCGCATTCGACTATGTGGGGCAGCTCAGGGAGCATCGGCCTCGCGTGGTATTTGTCACAGCTCATGACCGCTTCGCAGTCCGTGGGTTTGAATGTAATGCCATTGACTATTTGCTCAAGCCGGTGCTCCCGCGACGCCTGGCGAAAACGCTGGAGCGGATTCGACAGGACATTGCCCCGGAACGCAAGAAGCCTCATGCCGGGGACTCCGTTTTTCTGCCGATTCAATCCTCCGCCAAACTTGTGCCCTGGAAAGACGTCGCCTGGATACATGCCGAAGGAAACTACACCGCCGTCGCATTGGAGGACGGGCAACACACCCTGGTACTTCGCACCATGAAGCAATGGGAAGCACTCTTTCCGGACGGCATGTTCACCCGGATCAACCGCAGTGTATTCATCCGGGTACAGGCCGTTGCGGAGATTTGCCCCGCCGAAGGTCGCCGCCGGAAAGTGATTCTTCGCAGCGGGGATGAATTCTGGGTCAGCCGCAACCATTGGCCGGCGTTGAAAGCGGACATTCTGCGCCTGCATCCCGAAGCGAAGAGCTGTTTATCGTAAACACCTGAAGGGATTCGGCACGTTCGTCACGGAATATGGCCCGTTTATCCTAAATTCGGTGACCGGGCCTGGGGGCGGAGCTTATGCTTTGCATGTTCTGCGGAAGCGCAACCGTATCGCTTGGGCCCTGCAGTGCATCACAATGCCGAGACCATGAATATTCGATCATTCACCATTCTTGTGCTGCTTGTTCCCTGGAGGGCCAACCTCTGCGATACAACCGCGAGCTGATTTGATCAGACGACTCGTCCGATCCGGACATTACGGGTATTTTTCGTATGAAAGCATTTTTTCAGGTCGGTCCTGGCTCGCGCGTACGCACAAAGTCCGGGAAACGCCTTTTGACTGCATCGTTTCGCGCCTTATGGCCTGTCCCAGCTGTGGCGATTCTCCTGTCCTGTGCACCCGTTTACGCGGGTGTTCACTATGTCGATGCCACGGCAGCGGGAACAGACGACGGGACATCCTGGACAAACGCCTTCCCTACCCTTCAGGACGCACTGGCGATCGCTGCCGGTGGAGACGAAGTCTGGGTGGCTGCAGGCACCTACTATCCCGATGAAGGCGCCGGACAGATTGATGATGCGCGTTCATCCACCTTCCTGATTCCGGCGAATGTATGGATGTTTGGTGGTTTCAACGGCACCGAAACGGACCGCACCCAACGGGATGCCTCCGCCAATGTGACGATCCTGAGCGGTGACCTCGATCAGAATGACACGGGCGGGGTGGATGGCATTGTCGGCAGCAATGCCTATCATGTGTGCCGAACCTCTGATGGCGCGGCCACCAATACGATTATCGACGGTTTTGTCATCAAAGGGGGGCTGGCTGATGCCGGCACAGGTATACACGCCTTTGGCGGCGGCATACTGATCGAAAACGGCACCGTGACGGTCATCGACTGCATTGTTGAGGAAAATGAGGCCCGATTCGGAGGCGGCATAGCGAACACGAGCGGCGACGATATTCGGATTGCCCGCTGTGTGATTCGCGGCAACCGTGCAGAACAGGGCGGCGGTCTGCTTGCGGTGAGTGGTGAGATGGGGGCTGTAACGACCCTTTTCAGCGGAAACATGGCAACAGACGAAGGCGGGGGCATCTATCTCGTGGGAATACTGGACATGCAGCACTGTACCTTTAACGACAACAAGGCAGTGAATGACGGTGGCGCCATATACGAATTCAGCGGAAGCGGTTTACGTCGATTGGTGGGCAATCTGATCTGGGGAAACGAAGCCAACGGTGTGACCGACACGGAGAGTGCTTCGATTGCAGACGCTGGAACGCCCGTTTATCACGAGTACTCACTTGTCGAGAATGTTTACACAAATACCGCACCGAACAACGATATCACCGAAGGTTTATTCAGCTTTGCCGCGAATCCGCTGTTCGTTTCAGAGGTTGACCCGGCGACCGCGCCTACCGCGACAGGTGATCTTCGACTGCTCCGTGATTCTCCGGCCATTGACCGAGGAAGGAACACGTTCCGTTTAACAGGCTGGCTGAATCGGACGTTCAACGTTGCGACAACGGTGGATCTGGCGGGAAACCCCTGGCCTGACCGGAATGAAGTGGACATCGGCGCCTATGAGTACCAGAGCCGGGTCTATGTGGACC
>JAUIHQ010000046.1 GCA_030432155.1 bacterium
TGGAACGGGAGCGGAACATCATCTTCGAGTTGATCCCGAGAGAACATGTCACCACCCGGCCCGCGGTCATCCGGGCCGACCGGGAAGAACTGGACCTGTACTTTGAGCGGTCCGGTCACCGCGTCCGGCGCAGGGAGCAGGATATCCGCCGCTATCTGCAGCTCGCGGCGGCCAAGCAGAACCAGATCAACATCATCGCCACGCTGGAACGGTTGAGCCGGGAAATGGATGGATCCGGGCCGTAACGCCCGGATCCATCGATCGAACCCTGTTCCGACCGGCGCCGGCGATGTTATACCAATCGCAGATACGTATCGGTGTGCATGCGCCAGACGATTTGGCTTCAGGTTTCAGTGTTCAGGTGTCAGGAGGGCCTGAAACCTGACACCCGAAACCTATTGAGGAAGACTGAAATCATACCGATACGTTCTTCCGACTGGTATTACTCTCCCTGACCGAGGGAATAACCCCGTTCACCATCAAAGGTATACAGGTGCTCGGTCTTGATGAAATCGAGCCCCGCCTGGTCCACAAGGCTGAGAAGGGTCAGCACCTTCCGATTATCCATCACGGAGCCATCCGGATCCCGGAACCGGCACCGCCAGTGATCGGTGCAGAAGGTTTCCGGATGCCCGCCGGGATACACCTTGACCCCCCGGTTGGTGATCATCACCAACTTCAGTCCCGCGGCTTCCGCGACAGATTCCAAGCGGCTCCCCAGGACCGGCGGATACCGCCCGTCCTGATCCCAGTCGAGAAAGACATCCACCCCCACCAGCTCCTTTACCGGTTTTTCCCGGGCGGCAGGCTTCCAGGATGTCGGCATGGCATGGAGCGACGGCCGGGCGGGCCGGAGGGCATCGGGTTCCTTGCCCAGCCGCTGGGCCACAGCCTGGGTAAACGCCCGGGTGCTTGCCACCGCGCCGCCGCCGATCTCCGGCTGCATGTCCGCGGTCAGAATGCCGTCCTCCAGAGTGCTGAGCCATGCATTCTGGAGAACCGCCGCGACATCGCCCTGGCCGATGTGCTGAAGCATCAGGACCGCGGCCTGCAGGAGACCCGACGGATTGGCGATATCCTTGCCGGCGATATCCGGGGCCGATCCATGGACCGCCTCGAACATCGCACAGTGTTCACCGATATTCATGGAGCCGGCCAGTCCCACCCCGCCGGTCTGCTCGGCGGCAATGTCCGACACGATGTCCCCGTAAAGATTCGGGCAGACCACGACATCGAACCGCTCAGGGTGCCGGGCAATCAGGGCCGCCCCGATGTCGATGATCCGGTGATCGGCCACGATCGACGGATACTCCGCCGAAATCCGGTCAAAGACCTTGTGGAACAGACCGTCGGTCACCTTCATGATGTTGTCCTTGGTCAGGCAGGTCACCTTGTTGCGGCCGTTGGCTTTGGCATACTCAAACGCATACCGGATGATCTTCTCCGTCCCCGGGCTGGTAATCAGCTTCAGGCACTGGGTCACCTCCGCGGTCTGACGATGTTCGATACCGGCATAGGTATCTTCTTCGTTTTCCCGGACAATCACCATGTCGATGCCGGGGTGAGGAGCTTCGACGAACGGATGATACGTCCGGCAGGGCCGTACATTGGCGAACAGGCCGAGGGTTTTCCGGATCGTGACATTCAGGGATTTGTAGCCTCCGCCCTGGGGGGTGGTGATCGGCGCCTTGAGGAAGATGCCGGTCTCCCGAAGCGTGGCCCACGCATCGGGATCGATGCCCGATGTTACTCCCCGCCGGTACACCGACTCGCCGACTTCAATCGTCCGGATGTCCAACCGGGCCCCCGCTTCCCGCAGGAGAAACAAGACCGCCTCCATGATTTCCGGCCCGATACCGTCACCCGCGGCCACCGCTACCGGAACCGATGTCCGGATCGCCGGCATGGCCGCCCCGTTGTTACTGAACCAGATTCCGCTCGATACTTGCATGACGCCCTCCCTGTAGTTACGAAGTTAAATACACGAATTTTTATTCGCGTTTACTATAGCGTACTTTTTGCTAGTGTCAACGGCATGGCTGAAAAAAAATCTGGCGATGAACGGACCGGTCTCGTAGCGAACCCGGACTGGACCTTTTTGACCAATCACTCGCACGTCCTGGTTTGCCTCTATCAGGATCCCCATGCACGGCTGCGGGATGTCGCACATAGGGTCGGCATCACCGAACGAGCGGTTCAGAAAATTGTGGTGGACCTGGAGGCAGCCGGGGTTCTTGAACGGGAACGCGAAGGACGCCGAAACCGCTATACGATCCACAGCCGTCTGCCGCTGCGCCATCCGGTGGAAGCGCACCGAAGCATTCATGATGTGCTGAAGCTGATCGGCCGGGGACGCCCGGATACGCCGACCTGAACAAACCCGGAGGCCTGATGTGCGTCGAACCGTTTCGGGTTCGCGCCGAAGCCGGCTCCTGACTTCAAGGCCTACATGGGGTGCTGGAGCAGCACATCAAAGTTGTGGTCTTCGGCAAGATTCCGAAGTTCATCGCGGAGGCTCTTCACCTCCACCCCTTCGCCAATCGCCAACCGGGCATCCATGCGAAACAGGGCATCACCGGTCATCGGAGCGCTTTCGGTATCGTAATTCATTTCCTCGATATTCACGCCGTGCTCGAAAAGGATACGGGTTACCATATCGATACGTCCCGGTTCATCCGCCCCGGCCGCTTCCAAATGCGCATTGGCCACACCCTCGCCGGTTGTCGCCGGCATGACCGCGGTACGCGCAAACACATGAGCATCCTCGAGCGTCATGCCGTTGAGGGCATCGATGACCGCCCGGATTTCGGCATCCCCACCTTCAACCGAGAAGAGGGCGAGCATCGCATATTCATCGGCCATCCGCATCGACCGTTGAAGTTCGATGTTCCCCCGGTGCCGGCGAATGACGTTGGTGATGGTGTGCACGAAGCCCGTGCGGTCCTTCCCGGTGGCCGATACAATCAGGTACTGTTTCATCATCTGGTTTCCTTCCCGCCCTTGCGTTGCCCTACGCTAACAGAATCGTCGCCCGACCGTCCACCCGGCTCTCCCCGTATTGACGGTGAACCGGGTCCCAATTACGATGATATTCATGAAAACATATCTGATGATTCCTGTCGCCGCGGCAACGACGGCCTTCATGCTTGCCGCCTGCTCACGGAACACCGATTCCGCCCATGAACCGGCGGCGTCTCCGGAGGTTGTCATCACCGAAGAACTGACATCGCGCCTGGCCGCGGCCGACCGGCATGACGGAACCGAAGATCACGTGGTCGAGGATTGCATCACCTGCAAGCTCCACATGAAGGGAAAGACGGATCATACGGCCGAGATCGCGGGGTATGAAGTCCATCTCTGTTCCGGCCACTGCATGGAAACGTTTACCCGCAATCCCGCCGAAGCCCTCGCCGGTGTGGCGGAGCTTCTCGACATACCGTAACCAAACAGGTCGTTGCCTCTACAACCTCCATCGTGCCGGGTACGTTCCCCGGAAAGGAGGCGTAACGGGATGGCATGGAGGATTCACGGCCCCTTCCTGCGGGGACTGGTTGCTATGGGCGTGGCGGTTGGCGCGGTCACGGCCGGCGCATTTGATGACCTCACCGCGTTGAGCGATGAGTTTGATGATGCAGCGCGGCTCTCCGATTGGTCGCGCATCCATCAGGTCGAGGGCTGGGGCAATGATGTCCTGGAGGCATTCGACATTCATACCACCCGCCCCGGACAGATGGTCATGATGCCCTATGCCAGTTCGTGGTTCGGGGAATACCGCGGCGAATTATCGTTCAAGACCGTCACCGGCGACTTCGCCATCACCACGTTTGTCGAACCCCGAAACCGGGCGGGCACGGGAAGGCCGGAGCGCGATTATTCGTTGGCCGGGATCATGGTCCGGGCGCCCCGAGCCATGACCAACATCAACGAATGGACGGCAAACGGTCAGAACTATGTCTTCCTTTCCATGGGGGCGGCCAGCCGGGTCAACCCCGGCTACGAGTTCGAGGTGAAGACAACCTCCAACAGCACCTCGGTTCTCTTTGTGGAGGGTACCGATGCGACGCGTGCCGCCATCCAGGTGGCCCGCATCGGACCCCACCTGCTGATGCTCCGGCGCGATGAAGGCGGGGAATGGATGATCCACCGCCGCTATCACCGCCCCGATTTCCCCGCAACCCTGCAGGCCGGCCTGACCGTGTATACCGACTGGTCGACGGTCAACAACGTCGGGGTTCAGAACAACAATCAGCTCATTCTGACCAACGGGGCACCGTTGATCGGGGGCGGCACACTATCCAATGCCCAACCCGATCTCGTGGCATCGTTCGAGTATGTGAGGTATGCGAGGCCGGATGTTCCGCCCGGTCTTGCCGGAGCCGACCTTTCCCATGCAGGCGAAGTATCGGACGAAGTGCTTCTGTCATTTCTCGGGGAACCGCTCAATGTGCCGGGCGGGGCGGCATCCGCGCCGGAATGGACGGGGATGGAAGCGGCCCACGCCTCCGTGGTCAGCCAGCGCACCTATCGCGTGCAGATGGCTCCCGCCCCCGATGGCCCATGGTCCGATCTTGAAGCCTTCGTAAGCACGAACACCCTTCACAGTCCGCTTTCGGTTCCGCCCACGAATGACTCGGCGGTCCTGCGGCTTGTCTCCCCCTGATCCGGTCAACCGGCGGCGTGACCGGTCGGGCGCTGCATGACCGCAGGGGGTGTCGGCTCGGATTCGGAACCCAGGGCGGTCGCAATTTCAGGTAGAACCGGGGTGTAGGATCGGCTGAAACGCAGCTCCACATCCGGCTCACCGGGAAGCCGGATCACCGCGATATGGCTGAGGAAGTCTTCCCGCAGCGCGACCTGAACATCCGTCCGCGGCCAGGCTGGACCAGGTATGAGCACCAACGCTTCCGCCGATATCTTCAGCCGGCACCTCCGCGACGGCTTGATCCGCCCGATTCTGCGGCGGGGAAACACCGTAATGCAAAGCACCCGGCCGTCACGGCGCAACCGGGGTGGAACCGGTGCGCGGCGGGTGATGAGCGCGGCCAGCTTCCGGGCCGCGGGCCCGGCGAAGATGTGACGATAGAACACCACCCGCCGGTGCACACGTCCGAACAACGCGAGGCATAGAAGGAACAACAGGATGTTCAGGCCGAAGGCAAGGGCCGGACTCGCCACGTAGAGCGCGACCAGGGCCAGGCACACAGCCTTGTTGATACCCTCGAACAGCGCGTCGAGAAACGGAATCGGGGAAAGGAATACGAGAAACTCGAAAAAGAACCGGACGGTCTGAATGACAAGGATGTTTACGGTCGCCGCTGCCGCGAGCAGCAGAGGGGTCAGACTGCCGACGCCCGCCGTATATACCGCGGCGGTGTCCCCGGATTCCGCCGGGGCGGCAAGATGAAACATTACGATGACCGCCACGATCCCGGCATAGGTTTCCAGCAGATCCGCAGCCTGGGCCACCGGCTTGCTGACCTTGGTCAATCTCGGCAGCGATGTGAAGATCGCCAGCAACAAAAACGCGACGAATACGGACGGGCGGTTGAGGGCGCGATTACCGGCCAACAGCGGATGGGCGGGAAGATATCCCTGGTCCACGAGGATGGATGCCCCGGACAGGCAGGCAATCCCGAAGAAGGGCGAAAGAGCAACCGGGGCAAGGGGTCCCATCAGGTCTTCCACCGGAACCTTGTCCAGCAGAAGCTCCGACTGTTGACGGTCGAGCTCGAACCGGGATGCATCGTACCCCGGGGCGGCGAACGGGGTCATCAGCAGCCATGTGAGAACCAGAATCCCTCTGACTGCCGCGGTTTTCATCGCCGGCCCCGGGTTACACGTCGGCAAGCGTCCGGGTATCCTCCCGGAGCCGCTTCAGCTTTTTGGCCAGGGTGAACCGCTTGGCCGAGGACATGCGGTCGATAAACAGAACGCCGTTAAGATGGTCGACCTCATGCTGAATCACCCGGGCAAGAAACCCGCGGATGTCCCGTTCGTGGCGCTTGCCTTCCAGGTCGGTCCAGGCGAGATGAATACCATACGGCCGGTTGATCGAGCCCCGGATCTCGGGAAAACTGAGGCAACCCTCCTCCATCGAATCGGTCTTCTTCGTCGGTTCCGACAGGACCGGATTGATCAGCACCATCGGCATTTCCAGGTCAGGATGCAGTCGGTTTCCATCATGATCCTCATCCATCTCCGGCGGAACCTCGACCACGCATATCGACCGTGTTTCCCCGATCTGTTGGGCGGCCAGGCCAACCCCGCTCGACTCGCGCATGGTGAGGATCATATCTGCGGCGAGGGAGCGGATGTTTTCGTCCACCGGGTCAACCGGGGTCGACACTTCCCGCAACACAGGGTCGCCGTAGTAGTGAATGGGTCGGAATTGAGCTGTCATGGGTTTATGATCAAACCGCTTTTTATCCCCTGAATCAAGCATCTACGGCTTGCCCGCAAGCCCGGTTGCGTTCAATATACCCGGGTCTGAATCATCATGAACGATACGCTGGTCATTATCCCGACATACAATGAGCTGGAGAACGTACGGCCGGTTGCCGACGCGGTGCTCAAGCATGCCCCGTGGGCCGACATACTTTTTGTCGATGACAATTCGCCAGACGGCACCGGGCGCAAACTAGACGGCATGGCCGACAGCGAACCCCGGATCCATGTCCTGCACCGCAAGGAGAAGCAGGGCCTCGGGCGGGCCTACATTGCCGGGTTCCAGTGGGCGCTGGCTCGTCATTACGAGTTTGTCTGTGAGATGGATGCGGACTTTTCCCATGATCCCGAGGATGTACCGAGACTCCGGGATACCGCCTCGACCGCGGACCTCGTGCTCGGCACCCGTTACCAGGGCGGGATCCGGGTCATCAACTGGCCCCTGGCCCGCCTGTTCCTCAGCAAGGGAGCAGCGATGTATGTCCGCATGGTCACCGGCATGCCGTTCACCGATCCCACCGGCGGCTTCAAGTGCTTCCGCCGGGCCGTGCTTGAAACCCTGGATCTGGATGCCATTACATCCAACGGCTACTCGTTCCAGATCGAAATGACCCACACGGCGTGGATGACCGGTTTCCGGGTGGCCGAGGTACCGATCACCTTTGAAGAGCGCCGGTCCGGCCATTCCAAGATGAGCGCGGATATTGTTCGCGAAGCGTTGTGGATGGTGTGGAAGCTGACCGCCCGCACCGGGTTCCGCCGCAAACCGCGGTCGGTCCATCCGCGCAGCATCCATGCCCGGACACCCTGACCATGGTGCGGGCTGTCATCCTTTCCATGCGTCCCACCCAGTGGACGAAGAATGTCGTGGTGCTCGCCGCCCTGGTGTTCGCCCTCGGCGACCGCTCCCAGCTCCTCGACCCCGGACGGGCGCTTCTGCATGCACTGGCCGCGATGGTGTTTTTCTGCCTCGTGTCCGGCGCCATCTACCTGATGAACGACGTCAAGGATGCCGCCCATGACCGCCTTCACCCGGTGAAGAAACATCGCCCGGTGGCCTCGGGCCGCCTACCCCCGCCGGCCGCCATCAGCGCTGCGGTTGTGTTGTTCACAGGCTCGGTGGCCGGAGCCTGGTTCATCGTCCCCGAGCTGGCGGGTGTGCTCCTGCTGTATGCGGTCATGCAGGTCTTCTATACCCTCGGCCTGAAAAATATCGCCCTCGTCGATGTTTTCGTCATTGCCGCCGGCTTCGTCCTCCGCGCCCTCGCCGGGGCCGTCGCCATCCGGGTCATCATCTCGCCGTGGCTCCTCATCTGCACCCTTCTGCTCGCCCTGTTTCTCGCCCTGTGCAAACGCCGCCAGGAGCTGGTGGCGGCCCATGCCTCGGGACAGACCCGGGACAGCCTAAAAGGCTACGATCAGAAACTGCTCGATCAGTTGATCTCGATGACCGGATCGGCCACCCTCATTTCCTACAGTCTCTACACCCTGTGGCCCGACACCGTGCTCAAATTCGGCACCCACGGCCTGTCGTTCACCATTCCCTTCGTCGCCTTCGGTCTCTTCCGCTACATGGACCTCGTGTACCGCCACGATCAGGGCGAACGCCCCGAACAGGTCCTCCTGACCGACCCCCCCCTGATCACCGCAGTCATCCTGTACGGCCTGACCGCAATCGCCGTGATCATGATCGGATAACCCCCGCCGCGCATCATAAGGGCCTTCGTACGCCCCGCCCACCCTCCTGAGTTCAACATTGCCGAGAATGACGATCAAAAACCCCTATAAACATTGGGTTGAGATTTGAGTCTGGGTGTCCCGTCGGCAGATTTGCTCATAATCGTAATCTTGCTCGTAATCATAATCGACCGCATCCGATATCGCACGCGGTTCTGCCCTGAAATGTGCTGTGTGTCTCGATGTCCTGGTCGCGAACAAGCGCATCGACTCAGCCCATGCCGGCAAGGCCATTCTGGTGCGTATTGTCTCGATGTGGGTGAATCTCACCCCTTCAAGCGCCGATGCAGTTCTTTCATGTGCGCGTTCACCTTGAAAAAGATGCGGATGGAATCGGCCAGGGTGTTGCAGGTTTCTCCGTAGAGCCGCGGATAGTGGTGCACCTCGACTTCGTCCACGTTCAATCCGTGCCTGAGTGCACAGGCGAACAACTCGGGATTGGCGAGGTTGATCTTCTGGGTGATCTCGGCCTTGTCGGCAAACCGCCGATTGAACATCCGGATACCGCAGTTCAGATCATGCAGGCTGAAGGAAAGCCAGTAGCGTCCCATCTGCTTGAAGATCCAAGAGGCAACAAGCCGGAAGGCGGGATCCTGCCGCTTGCGGCGCCAGCCGAGAACGAAATCCGCTCCGTCCTTGAGCGCGTCCATAAAGGCCGGTAGATCCTCGACCGTAAACTGGCCGTCGGAATCCATGATCATGATATAGTCCCCGCGGGATTCCCTCAGGATGCTGGCCACGGAACCGGAATAGAAACGATTGGCTTCATGTTCCACGATCCGGATCCTCGGCTCGCGTTTCATCATATCCCTGACCACAGCCACCGTGCCGTCGCTCGAATGATTGTCGACAACGATCACCTCCCACGGTTCCGGTTGCTTCTCCAGGGCAGCGATGGAATCCTCCACAACCTTCCGAATATTCCCCTCTTCGTTGTACGCGGGAAGACCAACACTGATCACGGGCCTGTCTTGTTCATTCATAAACGCACTCCTGATACATGGTTCCAGCCGCCGAGTTAGCGGCTCCTCTTTCTTACGTCCTGATTTTCGTTTGATACGATATGCACTGACCGTTGGACACTTCGCCTTGCAACCAAGGGGCAGGGTGGATGATGGCTTGCCGCTTCGGGTCGTTCCACCGGCACCTTTCCCTGCTCAGACCCGATCTCCCTCACTGGGATGCTTACTACCACCCGGTTTCGTCATTGGAATTTGGGATTTGGAACTTCTCCACGGGGAACCGGTGCCGGAGTCCGTCATTCAGGTATTCGTCACTCGGAAATTCAGAAATTGCGTGTTGGATGTTGGGTCTTCGATGTTGGATGTTGAACAATATCAATCTTCCAACAATCCCTGCTGCCGAATCAAGGCTGCGGTTTGATCGGCGGCAATGGCCATGGCC
Source organism: bacterium (assembly GCA_030432155.1). Taxonomy (GTDB): domain Bacteria; phylum Verrucomicrobiota; class Kiritimatiellia; order CAIVKH01; family CAIVKH01; genus JAUIHQ01. The sequence continues at coordinate 9,586 of JAUIHQ010000046.1, forward strand.
TCGGGCCGCCAATGGGTATCGTCGCGCCAATACAGCTCGCGGCCGTCGGCAGCAAGATCCCGGTAGGTGGGCAGCAGGTTGAGGACCGGGACGTCCAGTTTGCGTAGCTCTTGCTCGAATTCAATCAATGTCGATTCCGGAAAAGGGCCGTAGCGCTCGGGGATCAATTCCCGGTAGATCTGTTCCTTGTCGGGAATCAACAAAACCACCAGTTCACTGCCCCGCTCGCGAAGGGCATCCCGGATAAAATCAACCGCCCATGCCGCCTGGGATGGATTCCGCTGCTCCTGCGACCACTTCATGGCTTCGAGGTTGTAGAGGTAAAAGAGATAGTGCTGCCCATTCGAATCCGGGCGGGAAAGAATTACGTCGCGGGTCATCACGCCAAACAATTGATACCGCAGGACATTCCACAGCCGGTTGACCGCAGCGGACACATAGGACGTATTGGGAAGTGTTGCCTTCAGCTTGCGAGGGTTCAGTTGATCCCATGCGATTGTCGCGGAAGCCGGACCGGCCGCAACCCCCTTCTCCTGCTTGTTCAAGATCCTGACATGGTACACATACCCGGCGAACAGGTCACCGGCGATTTCCCGCTCCAACAAACCCCAGACGATCACCCTGGGCGGACGGTCCCGGAAGCGTCCTTCCAGCAGGTACCGATGCAAGCCCCAGAACGCGCCGCTGCCGGGATAGGCATGGTTGTAGACCCGCACGCCAAGGTCATTCTCAAGCAGGCGGGTAAAACTTCCTTCCTCCCCGAACTGAACATGCATAAAGCTGTCACCGGTCACCATGACCGGGAACATCACACCGTCGGTCGGTGGGTCATTCCGATACCCCGCCTCATCGGCTGCCAGCCATGTCTCCGGTTTGGTTTCTCCATATCGCTGCGTTATGGCATCGACTGCGGCCAGCCGGGTCAGGTCGGCATAAGGACCTTCGGGAATCGTTCGCCGGCTCATCGGGACATCGGGGCCCCGCACCGCTGAGACCGAGGCGGAAGGATGGCGGATCAGCCGGTCCTGCCAGCGGAAATGATGAAACCGCATGAACCAATCGATCGCCACAAGGCCCGCCCATACCGCGACCAGGGCAACCACCGGAAAAACAAACCATCTGCGGCGGATCGCGGTCATGGTGACTCCAGCTCCGCCCTGCGCCAAAGGGATGCACTGCCCACCACGGAATTAAGCGGCAACTGCAACTGCAACCCTTTCTGAACATTCGACAACACCCAGGAGGGATACGCGCCGAGAGGTATCACGGCATAACCCTCATCAACAAGGAAACGGATGGAGTCATGCTTCGAGTCGTCATCACCCTTCCACGATAGTTGTGCAATGCCCCGCCTCCCTTCCAGCGAGAGCACCAGGAGGTCTGCTGTTTTTCCGGCAACCGGGGCATCGAGATGAAGCGTAACCGCGACCTTGCCCTCCTCCGTCGCCTCGTCTTTATCCACGAGCGTGCATGGTTGTACGGAGACCGCTTTCCTCTTCAGCACATCCCAGGACCGGCCCCAGCTCATGGGCAGCGAGCCCAGGTCTTCGCGGTCATAAATCGAGCTCAACAGCTCAACGGATTCCGGACCGAACAGTCTGTCATGGCCAATCGACAAAGATGGCGATACAAGGAAGGTGAATCCATCAACCTTCACCGGGGCGAAGTTCAGGAGTGCATGGCGATAAAGATAATAAGACCGGAAATTCGCACGCTCATCGACGACCATGATCGGATCGATCAGGATTACAGGCGGAGGATCCTCTCGAAGTTCATCCAGAATACTCGCCTGCTGCAGCGAGTTGACGGTACTGGCATGGGCCGCATACCGCACCGGTACCGGCCGATGCGCGAATACATAGTAACTCTGATGATTGGTCAGGTCGTAATAGGTTTCGCGAGGGCCGATGAGAGAATTCAGCGCCTTGCGGAAGCGGGAGACCCGGTCCCAGCGATCCTGTTCCATGAAAACATCGCCCAAACGGGGAATCCTCTGCTCCGGGCCGTCAACCCGGACCAGGTACGACGGAACCTCGACATTTCGAAACGTATTCCAGAACTGTCCCTGCAGAGAGAGGCGGTCGGGTACACCCATAAACACCGTCATCACACCGGCGGCGACGAGATATGGATAAAGGGAGGGCAGAACATTTCGTTTTTCCAGTCGAGTCCACAACACCGGAAGCAATCCGGCAAACGCAACAAAGGTGAGGCTGCCGGTACGGCTCGGGTCGCCGGGGTCAATCCTTTGCAACGCATAGGTCTTGAACGCGAGCAGAAGGAGAATGCTGCCGGCACATATATACACGGTTGCCAGCCGCACGGAGCCGCGGCGTCGCCATTCATACACAAGTACAAAGAAGGCGAACAAGAGAACCAACACCCACCCCATCCTCATGGCTTCATAGACCCACGTGTTGGACAGAAGGCCGGTCTCGAATGGAGTTTGGCCAAAACTCATCGACCACGGTTTCCCCCGCGTTGCTTCATAGGCAAATGAGTTTTCGGCGATAAAGCGGACGTACCCGAGGAAGATCGCCCGGGGAAGCGGCAGCGCCAGCCCTGCGCCGACAACAGCAACACAAACTGCGGCAAGTCCGGCGAAGGCTCGCGGTGATTGACGTACTGCACGCCAGCTCTGCCACACCGCAAATGGGAGCGTCGCCAGGCCGAAATAGGCTCCCGTGACCGTATTGTACAGGACGACAAAAGCACACAAGCCGATCCACGCCGCGACCCATCGGATCGGCCGGGCCAGGAGATGGGCATCCGCTAGCAGGAAAAAGGCGGGGAGAAGAAACAGCATCCGGCTCATGTAGAAAGTGCCGGGAAGTGTCAGAAGCCCGCAGATGACCGCTGTTCGGGCCCCGGCCACCCGGTACACGGCGAGGAAGGTTACACAAGCCGACAAGGCGAAAAGCACACTCATGGTATCGGCGTAGCGGCTGATCGTGCCATCGAACAAGAGGGCATTGAGTGCGCCCGATGTCAGATGCATGAATCCATGAAACGGGACGAAATCGACAAAGGGGATTTTTCCGAAATCAATCCACTGCATCCAGGGGAGCATTTGTTCCCCGAGATGAAAATCATCTGTCCAGAGCTTGGGGTACCGGCGGGTCGTGGCGCCGACGAAGATCGCGATGAAGGAAAGACATAGGGGAGAAAGTACCCGCTTGGGATGCATGTCGGCACGGATGGAACGGACTTTCCGGGCAAGCGAGATCCATCCGGCCATGGCAGCACAAATCAACAACACGCAGAGCAACCAGGGCCACGCATAGGCAATCGTCTCTCCCTTGTAATAGGGTCGAGGCGGCAGAACTGAAATGAGGAGTAGGGGCAGGAACCCCTGGCCGGCAACCAACCCCCAATGCAGACCTGCTGCCCCCCGACCGGGGGACAGAAAAAAAAGACAGCCAAGGTACAGGACAGAGGCGGCAGTCATTCCGAATCCAAGCCCGTACATGACGACCGGATGTCCGGATGCAATTCCCGGCATGAAAAACGACGCCGCTTGAGCCAGTGCGAGACCGCTGAACCAACCGAGTATCAGCAGGGCGGCGGCAGCAAACCTGCCATGGCTATGCCGCAGCCACGGGGTCCGGGTGCTGGTTAGCAGGGTTGCAGCAAGCACTGGTACCGAGGCGACAACCGCCAACAGCCAGGCCAGTGGGCGGTATACCGGTGAAGGTTGAACAAGCAGGATACCTGCCCACGGCATCGCCGTGAGCATCACCAGATCAAGGGCGTCATTCAATGATGATCCCAACCAACCGCGGCGCTGCATCAGGAAGCCGACAATCCGGTTCAGCATTGCATATATAATGAACACACCGGCCAGCAATCCCTGAAACACATGCAGATCTCTGGCCTTCGGTTCACCCAGCCATGAGTGGGGACCGGTCACAAATTCCGGATAAGGAACAGCCTGCTGCAAGTAAGGCCACATCATGGCCAGCACCGTAACCACGATGAGGATGCTGAAAACCGGCAGCCTCCAGCCAAGATGCGGAGCCAGCGTCGCCCGGGCTTCATGCATGAGCCGGGTGCGAAGACGGGATGGAGACAAATTCACCATGATCTATTCACAGAATAGCAAGGTACAGGGTTTCAACACAAATCTGCGGCGATTGCACCAACCACCAGCTCCCCTCCCCCCGGAGGGTTGGCTCCGCGGCAGCAGAGACGGGCCTGCCTCGTCGTAGCCTGGCGGAGACGGGGTAGGTTGTTTGTTCCGTTTAACGGGCATATCATCGCCAACCACAAACCCACCCCGCCCTCCGGGCACCCCTCCGCAGGAGGGGATCAGGGTACGTCGGAACATTCAACGGGTTAACGTTCACCATGTTAAAGCTGTTTCGTCGCCTGATCCCATTGGCGCAGACGTGTAAGCGGGTCGGTGAAGTGTATCAGGTCAAGTGTGGCGACGAAGCTTGCGATAAGGATTCCGGGTACGTGCATAGAAGGTGCAACGCCACACCTAACCGACACCCTTACGCGGATACACTTCACCGACCGGCTTCCTCGATCCCGTCCTCTCACAACCAATGCGCAAAGGTCGAGAGATCCAGATAACGGAATTGGGAAAGGACCGGCAAACGAAACCCGTTCTCCCGTCCCTCGGATTCCCATCCGTGAAATCCGTGCCATCCGTGGTTCCGTCCAGAAGGCCCACGAATTGCACAAATCTACACGAATCATGAGAGATCACTGCACCTTGTATTTGGGGGTGACGATGTGGACGATAGATGGATTTGCCCGGGAAATCCTTTTCGACAAAGGTTGCGACAAAGTTCGCGACAAAGGTCCATCACGCCCATCTACAAAAGCTCACTCATTGCTCAGCATTCGTGCGGATCGGTGTGATTCGTGGGCAATGCCCACCCCGCCCATCCTCATCGTACTCCTTCATCGCCGACCCCCGTGGAAAGAGATGCGATCATGCCCGCTCGACGGCCAAACCCGAACATGATCGTGACCGGGCACGAAAGGGCCAGGATGATGAAATCGGTCGTCTGCCCGTCGGCGGGCAGACTGTGCTGTACTTGCTGCTTCGGGTGGTCCCGCGGCAGCGGGGCCAGTGGAACCGCTGTCGGATTTGCGGTGATGTCAAGGCGGGCGACCGTCGGCTGGACTCGTGTCCGCCGACGGTTGCCCAACGCCGACAGCGCCGTGAATCCGGCTGCGGCGAAACGGCCCGAAGCGGCAAGCCATCATCCATACAACCACCGAATCCCGCCCCCCGGAGGGGGTGGCGATTACGAGTACGAGGATGAAAAGGACGAGGACGCTGTCTTTGCTACACCGAGGCGAGCCGGCCGCCATCAGAACTGAAAATACAGAAACGGGGAGCTGCTGTTGATCATCAGGACACAGACTCCGGCCAGGAACAGGAGGAGGATGGCAAGGGTTCGAGTAGCCAATGCCGGCCAGGATGCACCAAACGCCGGCGCAACATCTTCCTCCTCATCCATGCGGAGCATTCGCCATGTATTCGGAAACGCGAAGGCGATGATCACGGTGGCGGCAAGCAGCGTCAGAACGGCGGGGAGCGGCAATTGGCCGGTCCATCGGATGGCTTCGCCCCATCCATTCAGTCCTGTCATGCCCGCCCAGACCTCCACCGCCTGCCCCATGGATGATGCCCGGAACGGCACCCAGGCAAGGCATACCCAGATGAAGGTGAGTACCCGCCCTCGCAGGACCGATGATGGTTGGCCAATTCCCCGGAATCGCTCCCAGGCCAGCAGGATGCCGTGCATGCCGCCCCATACCACAAACGTCCAGTTGGCCCCGTGCCACAGCCCGCCGAGCAGCATGACCAGCAGGAGATTTACATAGGTCCGGCGGGGGCCGATCCGATTCCCGCCGAGAGGAATATACAGGTAGTCACGCAGCCAGCTCGAGAGAGAGATGTGCCAACGCCTCCAGAAATCGGTGATCGATACCGCCTTGTAGGGGGAGTTGAAGTTGATGGGGAACCGGAAGCCGAACATCAGGCCCAATCCCACCGCCATGTCGGAATATCCGCTGAAGTCAAAATAGATCTGCATGGCATAGGCAAGAACGCCGACCCAGGCCGCGGCCAGGCCCGGCTGCTGCGTATCAAATGCCAGCGTAACCAGGGGCGCTACCGCATCCGCGATCAGAACCTTTTTCGCAAACCCGAGGATGAACAACGCCGCGCCGCGGGAGGCCTTGGCGGCGCTGTGACTGCGCTCCGCGAGCTGCTCGGCCAATTCATGATACCGGACAATCGGACCGGCCACGAGCTGGGGAAAAAGAGAAACATAGCAGGCGAAGTCGAGGAACGAGCGAGTCTCCCGGGCCCGCCCGCGGGACAGGTCGATCGCATAGCTCATGCTTTGGAACGTGTAAAAGGAGATGCCGACAGGGAGAACGAGGTGGAGCAAGGGGAGCAGGGTCTCGGACCCGGCGGGCTGCAGGCCGGGAAGCAGAGCGCCGAGGCCGTAATTCAGCGTGGAGGCGAACATGTCATAATACTTGAAGAATCCGAGCAGCGACAGATTGCTGACCACGGAAAGAACCACCCACCCCTTCTTTCCGCGCGGCGTGTCCGCACCGACAATGCCCCGTCCCGCGGTGTAGTCGATCACCGTGGAAAGCAGCATCAACCCGCAGAACCGGTAGTCCCACCAGCCGTAGAAAAGATAACTGGCCAGGGTCAGAAACAGGGTCCGGCCCCGGCGCGGTAGCAGGTAATACCCCGCCAGCACGACGGGCAGAAACAGAAAGAGAAATTCGTAGCTGCTGAAGATCATGCGTAGTCAGCCGCTGCGTACGCAGAGAGTATGATAATCCCGAACATGCAGGGCTTGATCAGGACTCGAGGCTCGGGAACAGGACTGCGGTGGCGGATGTTCTCATTGCCGGACACGTGTTGACACATGTGCCTTCACAAGGTCCAACGCATCTGACACAGCGATGGGACGAAAGTCTACCGGTATCAGGTCCTTGGAACTCCAGTCGAATATCTCTTCGGCCTTCAAGTTCGCAACCTTACCCAAATCTGATTCGGATATGTCCGGGAACGTCGACCAGTCACCATTGTTGCTCCACAAAATCCCTCGTGGATTGCCGGGAAAATCAACCGTGTAGTACGTAAAGGTGTCGGGAAGTTTCTTCATCATCAGCATGACCTTGAAGACATCTCCATGCCATGCCGACTCGGTTGACCCCGTTTCATCCAAACGCTTGCGAAGCGCAACGGACTCCGGAAAAATCGCCGAGTAGGAAT
>JAUIHQ010000386.1 GCA_030432155.1 bacterium
TTTGCCTCCGCCTCGCTCGCACCGAGCATCATCGCCAGCGCGGTTTCGGCCCGCCGGGGAACCCCGCTGCGGGTCCAGTTGATCCAGCCGGTGCGGCCCTCGTGAGCCGCCGCCGACCAGTTCACACCCCGGGCAAGCTGGAGCGGCGTCTGGCCCTCGAGCTCCGGGCGGGCCTGGTGGGCCGCACCCTCCACAATGACAAGCACCGATCTCACGACGGATCTTCGAAATCCTCGATACGGTAGCGGATGGTTTTCGCGCCGACGATATCGGACATCGCCTCGATGCTCTTCAATGCTTGATTGCAGGACGCTTCCCGGGCCCCGTGCGTCGTCATGATCACCGGAACATAGTCATCCTTCTGCTGTGACGGCTGAACCAGCGACGCAATACTGATCCCGTGATCGCCGAGCACCTGGGCCACCCGCCCGATCACCCCCGGCTTGTCCATAAGCGAAAAACGAAGGTAGTAGCGGCACTCCACATCCTCAATGTTCTGAAGCTCGTGGTTCCCTCCCTCGGGAATGAAGGCCGGCAGGTGGACCGACGATTCGGTGGACACTTGCTGTGCGACCGCGGCGACATCGCTGATCACCGCACTGGCCGTGGGCAGTCGCCCCGCGCCCTTGCCGTAATATAGGGTGTCATCGACAATATCGCCCGACACCATCACGGCATTGAATACCCCGTTGACCGAGGCGATCATGTGGCCGTCGGGTACGAGCGTGGGATGCACCCGCACACTCACCTTGGTGCCCCGTTTCTTGATGATGGCCAGCAGCTTGATGCGGTACCCGAGGCCCGCGGCATAGTCCACGTCCTCTCCCGAGATATCCCGGATTCCCTCGACGTAGACCGCATCAAGCGGCACCGGAAATCCGTAGGCCAGCGAGGCAAGCAGGCAGGCTTTGTGCGCAGCGTCGTGCCCGTCGATATCAAGGCTCGGTTCCGCCTCGGCGTAGCCGGCATCCTGGGCTTCCTGCAGCACCTCGTCGAACGGAAGCCCTTCAGCCTCCATACGGGTCAGGATGTAATTGCAGGTTCCGTTGAGGATTCCGTAGACATTCGGGATATGGTTCGCGACCAGTCCATCGCGCAACGCGAGGATGATCGGGATGCCTCCGGCCACACTGGCCTCGAACTTGAGATCCACCTTGTTTTCATCGGCCAGGGCAAACAGCTCCGCCCCGTATTCGGCGAGCAGTTTCTTATTCGCCGTCACCACCGGTTTACCCGCCTTCAGGGCCTCAATGACGAGATCCCGGGCAATCCCCACCCCGCCGATCAGCTCGATGATGATGTCGATGGACGGGTCGGCGATGACCGCGGACGCGTCGGTGGTGAGGATGGACCGGTCCACGGTAACCCCGCGGTCACGTTCGAGATCAAGGTCCGCGATCTTGCGAAGCACAATCCGCACCCCGCAGCGGTCCGCGATAAGGTCTCCGTTGCGCTGGAGGCCTTCCACGACCCCCGCGCCCACCGTACCGAATCCAAGCAATCCGACGCCGATTTCTTTCATAGTCTTTACCTGTTTTCCCTACAAAAAAACCCCTCTCGTAGGAGGGGTTTCTGCACACAGCCGTCGCTGGAAGGCCCCTCAGGAGTCTCCGATCACCGTGACGGTTGTAATGGTCGTGTGCATGTACATATTCACCTGAAAGCCCCCGACGATAGCGAAATCGCCGGGGGGCTCAAGCCAAAAGGTGGAAAAACCCGGGTCAGGCCACGGGGGCCGCCGGAGCAGCAATTCGCGCCGAAAAATCCGCGATTTTCTTCCAGTAGATGATCCAGCAGACGAATCCGCCCAGCGAAAGGAAGGCGCCGACCACCGGGATCAGGCCGCAGGCGTTGAGAATGCACATGGCCAGACCGATTTTCTTGCCCGGCTCGGGCTCTGCATCGATCCCGCGCAACGCAAACTCCGCCTGGAGAGATTTCGCGATGTTGAGCACCACAAAGAACTGCCAGACCAGGTTGAACAACGGAATCAGCATCAGCCATACCAGGCCGGGGGCCATCGCCCGGGATTCCGGCGAGCAGCGGTTCAGGGATTTCTGCAGGGTGAGCAGATAGAGAATGCCCACGACCAGCATGGCGAGGCCGAGCACGACGACCAGCACGCCCCCAAACATACCGACCTGTTCTTCACCGCCTGCTTGCCCGAGTATCAACATATTCTGAATCATCATGAGGTTCCCTCCTGTTTCGTGTTGGAGTTCAAAGGATAACAAAGTGTATCATGGATGAAAGGAGGAAATGATCCGCTTTGGATCATACCCAATTCCATGCAGGCATCTTCATTATTCTGGTTCGTCGCAGGACTGCTCACCCTCGTGGGGGGCGCGGAGTTTCTGGTCCGGGGTGCGTCATCCCTCGCCCGGCGCCTTCGTATGTCGCCCGTTGTCATCGGTTTGACCATTGTGGCCTTCGGTACCAGCCTGCCCGAGCTGGTGGTCAGCGCGGGCGGAAGCATGAAGGGCCTCGGCGGCCTGGCCGCGGGCAATGTGGTCGGGTCGAACATCTTCAACATCGGGATCATACTCGGCGCGGCGGCATTGATCACGCCGTTGCGGGTCCAGTTCAGCCTGATCAGGGTCGATGCCCCGGTGATGATCGCGGCAACGTGCCTCGGCGCCTCGCTGATGGCCTGGTCGGTCATTTCGCGTCCGCTCGGAGCGTTGTTGCTGATCCTTCTCGCAGCCTACACGGTGTTTCAGATCCGTATCGCCGGCCGCACGACGAATGACACCGTGGACGCGGAATATCGTGAGGCCCTGCCGGAACCTTCAGGCGGACCGCTGCGGGACAGCCTCTATGTCCTCGGCGGCCTCGGCGCGCTGGTGATCGGCTCACAATGGATGGTCGACTCCGCGGTGGAGCTGGCCCGGGCCTGGGGCGTCGGCGAAGCGGTGATCGGCCTGACGATTGTGGCTGCGGGCACCAGCCTGCCCGAACTGGCAACCACCGTCCTCGCCGCGTGCCGCCGCCAGGTCGATATCGCCGTCGGCAACATCGTGGGTTCGAACGTATTCAACCTGCTGGGCATTCTCGGCGTTTCCGCCATCATCCG
>JAUIHQ010000387.1 GCA_030432155.1 bacterium
GCCCATGAACACCCTCACCCCGGCCTGCGCCTTTCCGGCAAGCTGGCCGACGAGGCCCTGGATATCGGCCAGGGTCAGATCCGGACCTCCCGTCATGTTGATCATGAGGGCGGATGCCTCGGCGAGCGAAGCACCCTTGTCCAGATAGGGATGCGAGGTAATGGCGCTGAGCGCTTCCGAAGCCCGACGACTGCCCCGGCCCTCCCCATATCCGAACTGACAGAGTCCGCCGCTCCGCTGCGCAACCTGCCGGATATCCGCAAAATCAAGATTGATGACTCCGGTATCGGTCAAAAGCTGCCAGATGGTGGCGATGCAGATCCCGACCTGTTCATCCGAGGCGCGGAACGCGGAATTCAGACCGGTCTGGGGATCGACGAGATCGAGCAATTTTTCGTTGGCGAGTCGAATCACCGCATCCGCTTCGCGTTGCAAATTCCGCAAGCCTTCCTCGGCGAGTTGAATCCGCTGATCGCCTTCGAATGGGAACGGAAGGGTGGCAAAGCACAGGGTCAGGACATCCAGCTTCCGGGCCAGCGAAGCGATGTAGCGCCCGGCGCCGGTGCCGGTTCCTCCCCCGAGTCCAACCAGGAGGAACACCAGGTCGTAATTGGCGATGAGGTCCGACAGCTCGTCCGTACATTCCTCGGCCGCCATCCGTCCCGCATCCGGATCGCCGGCGGTCCCCATCCCCTGGGTGGCGGTCTTGCCAAGCAACACACACCGGTCCAGCGAACAGGCGGCCAGCGCCTGGGCATCGGTATTGACGGCGATCACATCCGGACCGTTTCCGTCGTCCCATGTTTCGCGGACATGGGCGGCCATGTTGCATCCGGCGCTTCCCACCCCCATGACAAGAACCCGGTTGCGAACCTCGATCTCGGTCTTGCGGAACAACTGCTGGCGGGATGGTTCTGCGTATTCCATCATCGCATCACCGCTTCTTCCCGAAGATGGCCTTGAACAGCGAGCTGATCCCCGAATCCTGCTGCTCGCGGCGGAGCCCGCGGGCGGCAAACCGGAGCATGCCGACCGGAGCGGCGAATGCACATTCACCGACCGTGGAGGCGAATCCGCTGATATCACGGGGGGTGCCGATCCGGCAGGGCAGGCCGAAGACTTTTTCCGCGAGCCGGTCGAGACCGGGCATGCGGGCGCATCCGCCGGTCAGGACAACGCCGCTTCCGAAACTGTGAATCAACCCGTCCTTCTCACATCGGGCGCGTACCAGGTTCAGCGTCTCCTCCATGCGGAGGTTCATGATGGTGTGAAGATCGCCGAGGGTTACAAATTTGCCGGCGGGCAGGGACTGCTCCGGCAGATCGAGTTTCTGGGTTCGTTTCGACATGTTGACCACGGCGCTGCCGGATTTGAGTTTCAACTCTTCCGCGTGCTGGTTGGAAATCCGCAAGCCCCGGGCAATGTCGTTGGTCACGTGATCGCCGCCGACCGCCAGCGACCCGGCCTCGGCGATGATGCCCCCGGCATACGCGACGTAATCCGTGGTACCCCCGCCGAGATCGAGGACCAGGCAGCCGCTGCTTTTCTCTTCCGGCGTGGCTACGGCCAGTGCCGCACACAACCCGGCAAACGCGACATCGGTCACCTCCACCGGGACGCTCCGGGCGATGCGGACGAGATTTCGGAGCCGGTTCCGTAAACCGTGGATGATCAGCATGTCGAGGGCCAGCTTCGACCCCTCCATGCCCTCGGGATTGATTACGCCCTTCTGATCATCCACGTAAAAGTGGCGGCAAATGCTGTGGAGAATCTCCCGGTCGTGGGGAAGATTCATCGCCCGGGCGGTTTCGATGACGTGATTGATGTCATCGCGGATGATTTCCCGGTCGTCGCTCATGATGGGGATCGATCCGCGATTGATCGAACTCTGGATGTGCCCGCCGCTGACCAGCACATACACCTCGTTGATCACGACATTGCCGTTTTCCTCGGCATTGGAAAGGGCAATCCGGACGCAGGACAACGCCGTATCAAAATCGACGATCTCCCCTTTGCGGATGCCCCGGGCCGGGCATTCACCGTGACCGACAATCATGAGATGATCGTCATCGCGAATTTCCGCGATCAGCGCGCGAACGCTCGAGGTGCCAAGTTCCAGCGATACGATCGGCGGCCAGTCCATCGCTAACCCGATACGCTCTCTTCGATGGCGGGATAGTTACGGTCCACCGTCAGGTCGAGGGACTGACCGGAATAGTCCGGGCTCTGAAGAATCCGCGCGAGATCCTCCAGCTTCAGCTTGCTGGTGTTCCGGGGCAGCAGCACCCGGGAATTGTTGGTCAAGCGGACTTCGAGGTAGTCGGGATTCGAGACATCGATATTCCGGATGCGGATGACCTGTCCGAGCCGGGTGGAGTCGCATAGTTCGAGGACGGTCAGGGCATCCATCGCGGAATGGTCGCGAATGCGGCTGCCCGGCGACAGACCGCGGTCGTTGAAACCGGTGACCGTGGGCATGGCGTCGCTGCGCCCCGCGGGACCGATCACAAAGCCGTCGCGGTCCACAGCGAGGGGAAAGTGACGATTCCCGGCGCCGATACGGGCCAGCGGCGTCCGCTCGCTCACCCGAATCAGGAGTCGGTCGGGCAGAAGGCGCTGAACTTCGGCATAACGGATCAGCGGTACCTCTTCCAGCAGGGTCCGAACCTCGAGGATATTGACGTCAAACAGGTTCATGCCTTCATGCACGCGGCCGTATTCACGGATATGATTGGTGCTCAACCGGCCGTTGGATTCAATTTCCAGGGTTTCGATGGTGTAACGGGGATTGGATTTGAAGAGGTATCCGCCCAGTGACCGGACCCCGGCAATCATCGCCCATACCGCCCCGGCCAGCGCCACCACGAGAAGCGCCACCGCGCCGATTTTGTGCATACGGTCCGCCCGCCGCTCCTGGACACGGGCCGATACCATCAAAATCGGGTCGCGGTCCGTGGGCCGGCGGCGGACATACTGATTCCGCGCGCTCTTTTTGCTCTTTCGACCTGTCGATGTACCCGCCATAGCTGCCTGAAAAACTCCTCGTTGAGGCCCCGAATGAGAACCTTCATC
>JAUIHQ010000047.1 GCA_030432155.1 bacterium
GGGATGTGGTTCAGGCCCGGTACGAAACCGCGGCAGTCATCGGTACGCTCTATACCCGGTTCGGTGTCGGCCCGAATCAGTTCGATCTCATGCTCAACGGGACCAGCAACCTTGTACGCCTCAGCGATCCGTCCTTCCGAGGGTTGCTCAATGCGCAGGGCGGCGAGGTCTATGTCGTGGCCGGCAGCAATATGAATTTCATCACCACCGGCCTCGACCAGGCGGGGTGGGACAATCGACGGTTTGGGCTGACCGAGCAGTTCGAAGCCTACAACACGTCGACAAACTACTCTGTCTCCCTCGCGTTCAGTTTCGCATCGGCCATGGATCTCGACGGCGATGGGCTTGCCAATACCAACGAGTACCTCGTCGGAACCAGTCACGAGGCATGGGACACGGATAACGACGGCATGCCCGACGGCTACGAAGTCGCCAACAGCCTGAATGCTCTTTCCGGCGATGGAGGCGTGGATGCCGATGGCGACGGAGTGACAAGCCTGGATGAATTTATCGCCGGAACCGCCGCCGGCGACAGCAACGAATTCTTCCGGGTGATCGAGACGGACTCCCCGACCGGTTCAACGACGGTGATGCACCCGGTATTCAGCAATCGGCATTACCGAATCCTCTATGCCGATACCGCGGCATCCTCATGGAACTGGCAATCCTTTGCCAATACCAACATACCCTTCGGGTCATACTATCACGACGGCGCGGCGGGGATGCACTCCTTCACCGACGACTACACCGCCGCCACCAGCGGAAGCGCACCGACCAGCGGCGCCCGGGTCTACACCATTCGTGTGACACGTGAGAACTGATTCCAATCGCAAATACGTATCGGTATACATGCGCCAGACGATTTGGTTTCAGGTTTCAGTGTTCAGGTGTCAGGAGGACCTGAAACCTGACACCCGAAACCTATTGAGGAAGACTGAAATAATACCGATATGTTCTTCCGACTGGTATGAGCCGTAACGGATCGGGCAAGTCGCCGCTCCAAATCTGTCCATCATCACAAACCGCGAGCACAAGCCCACATCTCGAAAACCGCAAACCCGTCAGGGAACGGTAATCGAGTAGTTGCTGTTGTCGTTGTTGTCGAAGTAGGAGAGGCCACCGCCGGAGGCGCTGACCACTTCGATGAAATATTCGACGGTGTCGCCGGATTCGAGCGGGCCCACCCGGCGGGTCCACAGATCGTTGTTCCCGACCTGTCCCGCATAGTCCATTTCCACCGCCTGCCATCCGCTTCCGCTGATGTTGTAGCCGAGGCGGGCGGCTTTTCCGGAATCCTGGGGCCACACTTCTCGGGTGATGGTGACGTAGGTATTCGAATCCTCGGCATTCAGCCGGTAGAGCGAGGGATTCATAACGTTGGTCACGGAAAGCGAATCATTCGTCTCCGCAGGTGTAAATGTGACGATATCGGTCCAGTTCTCGAAATCTGAGCCCATCGCGAGCACGTATGGATAATCCGGCTTGAGTCCGGTGGCGGTCAGGTGGGCGCCGTCGCCGTCAATGCCGTCCAACGCAACCTCAGGTTCGGTGTCGAGAACGATGTTCGTGGTTTCATGAGCGATGGTTCCGTTCGCGCCGTCGTTCCCGACCCACCCGACCGGGCCGGTGAAGCCGGGGCTGACCACGGCGTAGTAATCCTTACCCGAATTGTTATCCCAGATCATGGCACCCTCGGCATCATCCACGGCGACGCTGTAGCGTATGGTGGTCCCGGCGGGAAAGGCTCCGAGGTTGCAGTACCAGTGATCGTAGTCCGGGCCGGGCGTTCCCTCGGTGAGGGGGGCGGTGATCCATGTTTCACCCTTGTCGGTTGTGTACGTCACCAGGCCGGTCACCGCGATGTCCGGATCTTTGGAATCGGTATTGATCCACAGTTCGTTGGTCTCGGTCAGCGATTCATTCCCGGGCCAGTGATAGGTGTTGCCGATCCAGCGCAGCATCAGGTCCAGGCCATAGCCTGTGATCACCCATGCTTCCTGGTTCCCGTCCGGATTGGTGCCGTACCCGACAATCACCGAACCGTCGGCGGAGATCGCGGTGGCGGCGGTGAGCTCCCAGCCGGTCATGTCGATGCCGCCATTGGTCAGCACCGTCTTCAGGTTGCGGATGCTGTTGATGGAGTCGTGGGATACCGCGAAATACGGGCCGGAGGAGCTTGTCTTGTAGGAGCCGACGGCGATGGAAGCGTCGGGGGTGAGACCGTAGAACAGGCTGTCATACTGACTGCCGGTACCGGTTATTTCCGGTCCGATAATGTTGGGTGTACCGCCGCTCCAGCGTGCGGCCCGGTGATACTGAATCGTCGTGATCTCGGGAATGATGAAGGAGGCATTGACGTTGCCGGCGAGGTTGTTTCCATCGGCTGAAATGTCATAGGCGATCGCCGATGCATACACGTCCTGCATCCCGTTCGTTTCGTCCCAGGTGAAGACGTTCTGCCCGGAAACCGTGCCGTACCCGGTCACGCGGCTTCCGTCCGGGGATACCGCTTTTGCTTCACTCTGATACGATCCGCCGGCGAGATCCCCGAGCCCGGTCATCACGCCTCCGGTCCAGCGAAAGGCTTCCCGGCCGGATACCGATGTGCCGTAGCCGACGATCACCCCGCCGTTGTCCGATACATCGAGGGCCGCGCTGTGGAACGATCCGCCGGCAAGGTCGCCAAGCCCGGCCGCCGCGCCGTTGGACCAGATACATGCCTGCGGACCGGATGCAGAGCCGCTGGCTCCGACAACAACCAGACCATCCGTCGATACGGCGTAGGCGGTGGAGCTCGCTCCGCCGGCCAGGGTGGGGAGGGCAACCAGGCCGCCGGCTTCCGTCCACATGAATGCGCTCACACCGGAGGTGGAGGCGGATGATGACCCGACAACGACCTGGCCGTCGGAGGAGACTCCATAGGCGGCGCTGTTGGTAAGACCGCCCGGCAAATCGCCGAGGGGCGTGAATGAGAGCTGGGCGTGAACCGCGAATGAAAATGAGCCGAGGAGAAAAAGTCCGGCTGCGGCGGTACGGCGAGTTGATGTTTTCATACGAAGGCTCCGTCGTCGGGTACGGGGTTTGAGACTGCGCAATGGAGCCGAACATTATAGGTAAAGCACTTTACTTTGTATATGACAAACTTGGGGAAAATCCGTGAAATTCGCTTACCCCTGTGCTTTTCGTCGCCGGTGATGGCGGCGAAGGCGCTCCTCCGCCGGATCGGTGCCGGTTTCCGCCTCTGCAGGATGCAGGACCTGGTTCTGTACCGGTACGGGGGGGCGGATATCGGGTTCTTCGGGAAGGAGCTGCCAGAGCGGGTGGTTGTCGAATCCCTGTGGGGGGGTGCCGTCTACAATGCCCGCGATGTTTTCAGCGAGGATGCGGAGGGTGACAACGTCGGCGGCGCAGTACCGGATCAGCTTGGTGAGGAGTTCCGGGTTTCCGGTCTCCTTCCACCGGTTCCAGAGCCAGACCGCCTCGGCGCCGTCGGAACCGACCAGATCGCGAGGCCGGGTGATGCCGAGTTTCTTCTCGATGGATTTGAGTCCGCCCTGGAAGCCGGCATGGGTCATGACCCAGCGAAGATCAATATGCGGGATGCTGATCGGCGGAATCCGGAAGGCATTTTCGATGCGGGGGAGATCAAAGGATGCACCATTGAAGGAAACGAAGAGCCGGGTGCGATCCAACTCGTCGAGAACGTCGTCGAGGTTCCGGCCCTGAACATAGGTCCGGATGCCGTCCCCGTTGAAGCAGATGATCAGGGTGATGCGGCTGTCGGCCTCGAGCCCGTCGGTTTCGATATCGATAAACGTCGCCTCCCGGTGATAACGATCCAGGATGCGCCAATGGTCGGCCCGATGGAACCGGCGAACCATCCATCCGATATCACCGTTCCCGGCCGCCCGGCGGCTTTCATGGATGGCCTCGGCCAGGGGGGATGCGGCGGCCAGGCCGGGAAGGCCGCTCTCCTCCTCATCCAGGAGATCGCTCCATGTATGTATCCCCCGTTGATACAACGCCCGTCTTTTCTCCGGGCCGATCCCGGGAAGGTGCAGCAAGGCGCCGTCGATCAATGCTCCCGCTCCCGCTTGCTTTTCAGAATCTGCGATGCCCGGGTCAGCCGGTTGGTAAGGCGGACTTCCTCCTCGTCCTCGGGCGGGGGGGCGATGTCCGACGGCAGGGGGCGCCGGATCTGAGACACCTCGGGAAGGAGAATCTCGCCCTCGATCAGCGCCTGCAACAGGCTGCGGGAGCACTGAACCGCGGCATTGGATTCGATCAGCAATTCTTCAAGCTCTTCGTCGTTCACGCCCGGGGGCAGAGGGGGGACGCAGGAGGGACATCCGTTTTCGCACTCGCATCCGTCGATGATCTCCCGGCACAGGCGCAGGGCTTCGTCGAGTTTTTCGTGGATCTTCTCGGCATAGCCGACGCCGCCCTCGTGTGCATCGTACAGGTACAGCGCACTTTGCCATGTCTGCGGTTCCAGCTCATGGCTGGAGACGTCGGTCTCGATATCCTTCGCGTCGGCCATGCAGAGGCTGGGCGCGGTGCGGCAGAGAAGATAGCTCAGCCCGAACAGCGCGGCCCCGATATACCTCCGGTCGGCTCCGGCCATCCGCGATTTCCATTCCGCGGGAGGAACCAGGGAGAGGCCGGTCGTGTCGTATTCAAACGGCGGCAGGGTGATCGGTCCGTACCCGATGTTCTCGAAGCTGCGCTCGCGGATCTTTTTGTACAGCTTGGGCTGGGAGTTAACGTGGACATAGCCGAACTTGAGCTGCGCCCCGCGAACGTCACCCTCGGTCTCGACATCCGTCATCTCCAGCCGCTTCTCCCAGACCGCCTCGGTGTAGTAATCGACATTCACCTCCTCGACCCGGCAGAGTTTCTTGTCGAGGTCCAGGTCCATCGACATGTAACGGCGCCCGAGGTGCTGGTAGATCGCGTCCTTGTAGAGGGTGCCCCGGGCACCGATGGGATCGATTTCGCCGATGACTTCGGAACCGCAATAGATATCCACATTGTAGTCGGTCATGCCCCGCAGGTTCACGCCGCGGGCCGGGTAGTCCTGGAGGGCGTAGCGGTAGCAGTCGTGATAGGGAACGATGGTTTTGTCGTCGGAAAGAATCTTCACCGCGAGGTTGTAGGCCTTGCCGCTGAAGGCCGATTCCTCGGGGCGCAGGGGATACTCATGGGCGGCGCAGGGAATATGCTGGAGCAGGATGTAGGGGTTGTCGGCGTTCAGCCACGCTTCCTCGACGGCCGCCCGGGTGATGAAGTCGGGGTGGGTCACGAGATACTGGTCGATGGGGGTGTCCTTGGCGATGTAGACAATGACCGCCCGCGACGCCTTCCGGCCGACCCGCCCCGCCTGCTGCCAGAAGCTGGCGATGGTCCCGGGATGACCGGACAGAATGCAGAGGTCGAGATCCCCGATGTCGATGCCCAGCTCGAGGGCATTGGTACTGATGATGGTATTGATCGTGCCGTCAAACAGGCTCCGTTCCAGCTCGCGCCGCTCGTTGGGGAGCAATCCCCCGCGATACGGTTTGATTCGGCCGGCGAGATCGGGCCGACCGTCGGTTACCGCACGGTACAACCTCTCCACCTCCTGGCGGGCCCGGCAGAAACAGATCGTCCGCACGCCCTGCTCGGCCGCGGTGCGGAGAAGTTTCACCGACACCGACCCGGGTCCCTTGCGGTACACCGCCGATCCCGCGGTTTTCATCAGCGGCGGATTTACGAAATACAGATCGCGTTGCGGCCGGGGCGCGCCGTCTTTCGCGATCACCTCGAAAGGCCGGTGGAACAGCGCTTCGACATGGGCTCCGGGATTGCCCACGGTGGCCGATGAGCAGACGAACACCGGCCGGCTTCCGTGCATTTCGCAAACCCGGAGCAGCCGGCGGAAAACGTTGGATACGTGGGAGCCGAACGCGCCGCGGTAGGTGTGGACTTCATCGATGACGATGTATTTCAGCCGCGAAAGGAAGCTCTTCCAGCCCCGGTGGTGGTTGGGCAGAATCCCGGCGTGGAGCATATCGGGGTTGGTGATGACGAAGTCGGCGACCCGCTGGATGGTCTGCCGTTCTTCGCGCGGGGTGTCCCCGTCGAACGTCCCCATCTTCCGGCTTTCCGTCGCGGTGTGCATCAGTCTCCCCAGCGTGTTCTCCTGGTCCCGGCTCAGGGCCTTGGTCGGATAGAGGAGCATCACGCTGAACGGCGGTTCCGCGGTCATGTAGTCGTGAAGGATCGGAAGAAAAAAGGAGAGGGTCTTCCCGCTGGCCGTCCGGGAGACAAGCACGGTATCCCGTCCGCCGAGGATGGCGTTGAAGGCTTCGCCCTGGTGGCGGTAGAGGCTCCGGATGCCGTCCTGTTCAAGTGCGGTCCTCAGCTTGGGGTGAAGGTTGGCGGGCAGGTCGGTGTAGTCCCCCTCTTCCGGTTCGAGCACGTGATGAGCCCGGATCTGCTTGTGGTATGTCCGCTCGAGGAAACCGGTAACCTTGTCCATGTTCGCCATGCCATCAGGCATACACCGGGGAGGCGTAACTTTCAACGAGCAACGGACATGTCGCGCGGTTCGTTCCGGTTTGCGGCGGCGGGGGCCGGCGGATTCTCCTGCGGGGTCCTGTCATACACCGGAAACAGCAGGTCGAAGGCAACTCCCTTTGTCCCGTTACGGATGACCCGGACGCAACCGTTGTGATTGCGCACGATGCCCAGCACCGACGAAAGCCCCAGCCCGCGCCCTTCGAATTTGGTGGTAAAAAACGGATCGAATATCCGGTCCTGCAGGTGCTCCGGTACGCCCGGGCCGTCATCTTCCACCCGGATCATGCAATGCGTCCGGCCCTGGCGCGGCGCCTCCTGCAACCAGCAAAGCGGCGGATTCTTCATGACGGCACGGCACGTACAGGGGGAGAGGCCGGTGGTGATGGTGATGGAGCCTTTCCGGCCGGCGATGGATTCCACCGCGTTGAAGACCAGGTTGAGAACCGCGTGGCGGATATCCGGGTCGTGAGCCATCGTCATGGCGTTTTCGTCCTTAAGGTTCAGCTCAAGCGCAATGTTGTCGGATATCACCGAGCGGATCATCGGCTCCATGCTCGCCAGCGTTGAACAAATGCTGACCGGTTGGTGGTGATGATGGCTGCGCCCGGTATACATCAGGATTTCGTTGCTGAGCCTCGCGACCGCCCGGGTGCTTTCCAGCGCCTGGTCGAGGCTTACAACCTGCTCCGACGATTCCGTCGCCTCCAGTTTGGCGAGTTCAATGTTGCCGACAATCGACTGAAGATGATTGTTGATGGAATGGGCGAGGCCGCCCGCCATCCGGCCGAGGCTCTCCATCTTCTGCTGGTCGTGAACCTGCTTTTCCATCGCCAGTTTGGATGCCTGAATTCTTCCAAAGTCCAAAAGAGCCCGGGGAGCGGCAATCAGGCCGATCAGCAGGAGAAACGAAATCAGGAGAGCCACCCACTCCTGGACAAACGGCTGCGGGACCATGCCGCTGGAAATCATGCCGGCAAAGGCAATGCCGCGGCGGACGGCCATCAAGCCGAGGCCCACCGACAGGGCAAGCCATGCCAGGCGGCGTCCGGTTACCCGGATGAGCCGCAGGGAAACAATCATGGCCATGGCCTGAAGGCAGGCCGAACACCCCACAACAGCCGACGCGAGAAACAGGCCGGTCATACAAATCCACCTCTTGGTTCAGGATAGCAAATGACGTCGAGGCCGTACAGGTTTCCGCCTGATTTACAGGCATAAATCAGCAAAACCACTATGCGGGGTTGGGATGAATCCGGTCCGCTGGTTTCCGGCGTAATACCAGTCGGAACAGCATCGGTATTGTTTCAGTCTTCCTCAATAGGGTTCGGGTGTCAGGTTTCAGGCCCTCCTGACACCTGAACACTGAAACCTGAAACCAAATCGTCTGGCGGATGTATACCGAAACATATTTGCGATTGGTGCAAGGTCGAATGGGGGCGCGGTGTGGGCACCGCACCTCCATTTCGATAATCAGAACTGCATGTTCAGGTGTTAAGCGATTCGGGTCAGGGAATTCTGACCCCGGTCCGATAGAACAGCTTCCCGCCCTGGTTTGTGTCGGTCAGGGTCACGTTGGCCCCGTTCGGAGCGCCTGGCATGTCGAGGTTCGTCCTCTCCCACGTCCCATCGACAAGGTTGGTCGAGATCCATGCATCATACATCCGGCTGTTGGTCGTGGGGCCGGGGATGTCGAGATACATGACGCCCGGCCCGGTCTGGGCTTCGAGGATCAGGTTGGTGATCGACGACATGCTGTTGGTCGGAATGGTGTCGGCAATGAATTCCTCCAGGGCGGTCAATCCGTCGCCGTCGGTATCCGCGCCGGCCACCGCGCCGGTGGCATCGCCGTAGTGGAGCAGCTCCCAGGAGTCGGGAATGCCGTCGCTGTCGGTATCGATCACGCCCCCCTCACGGGTGATGGTCACGGTGTCGCCGGTCGAAACGCCGGGGCCGGACGCGGTCGTGATCAGCATCAGATCGTTGAAGAACACGTCATAATCGGAGCCTGAACCAGCATTGAAGTTCCAGCAGCGGAAACGGGTAACGTCGGTGCTGTTGGACGTGGAGGCGAAATTTCCGGTATTGGTCCGGGTTTCACCGCCGAGCGGGGTGATGCGCGATACATAGCTTGTGGGACCGGTCAGGGTGATCTCAATGTTCAGCCCGCCGGGGGTCCATCCGATATCCGAGGACGACCCGGTGATGTTGTAGTTCTGATCCCCGCCGTTGAAGAAGAACTGCCAGAGCGTATCGCTGGCATCGTTCTGAAGGGCCACGCCGACCCCGCTGCCGGAATCGATAAAACCGTGGTCAAGTTTGACCTTGAGGGTTTGTCCGACCAGCATGGCATTGGTCAACACCCGCTTGGCTTCGGCGAGATTGCCGCTGTTGGCGTAAAGGCCCCATGCCGGCTTGCCGATATTCACGGATGCCGCGGTATGTTCAATGAACAGGCCGTTCTCATTGCCGACGCCGGAGGATACATAAAGCTCCCACGAACCGAAGCCGAAGCCGCCGTCATCGGTATCCGTCCAGCCGTCGCTGTACGCAGCCTCCCCGGCATGATCCGCCGCGTTGGTGATGACCTGGTCCCCGGTGTTGGTCCCGGTCACGGTGATGACATTGGCGCCGACCGCCAGCGGAACCGCGGCAACGTTCCATTCGGTATCCTCGGACGAGAACTGTCCGTCCGCGGCGTTGAGACCGTTGGTCCAGGTCACGATACCAACCACCCCGTCACCCACCGTGCCTTTGAGGCTGTAGGTGGTCACCTCGTTGCCGACGGTGATGTCGCCGGGCGGATTGGTGATGACAATCCCCGCCGGAACGGGAGGGGGCTCGCATGCATTCAGCGAAAAGGTCCAATCAAGGCCGCCGTTATTGTCCCAGTCCGTACCGTCGTTGAATACGAAGTTGATTTCGCTCACACCTTCCGGGGGCAGCACGGTGATGCGCCACAGGTTGTTCGTCACCTGGGTCATCATCTGGGACGGGAAGACCTGGCCCCAATCATCGTATCCAAGGTGCATATAGACCTGTCCCGCCCCGAGGAGAGGACCGGCGTTGGGGATGTAATCGATGGTGACCGGGCTGCAGGCCGGGGCGTTGGAGAACACCGCCACCGACGGCCCGACCGGGGCTTCGCAGTCGCGGATGGGCGTCGACCAGTTCTGGCCGCCGTTGCTGTCGATAATCGAGCCCGCCCCGTTTTGGAACCACACGATGGCGCTCGGTGCGTTGTCCGGAACGGTGGCCACGGTATACGCCGAGGTCCCGCCTCCGAGGTCGGACATCACGTAAAGATTCCAATTCGATCCGTTGTCGAAACTGATCTGCATGCTGACCGGGGTGGTGTTGCTGAGGACGCCGTCGTTGGCCGTATAGGTGACGGTAAGGGGATCACAATCGCGGGGATCGGAAGAGAAGGAGACCGCGGATCCGATTTCGCCGCTCTGTCCGTCATTCTCCACGAACACATGCTGGATCTCCGACTTGTGGAGATTGCCGAGGGAGTCGGCGGCTTCCACGTAGTAGTCGAGCAGCTTGCCCCGGAAGTTCGGGACCGAGCTGTCGGTGATCTTCGCGAAATAGTAATCCGCGATCTGGGGATCCGACCAGTACGAGGGATCAAACACCACGTAATCAATCTCGCCGTTGTCGGCGATGCTGTTCAGCTCGCTGCGGGTCTTGGGAAGAACGCGCTTGGCCATGGGAACGGAAATCCAGCTTCCGACGTCCCCGCCGCCGGCGTAGGTCTCATTCTGGTTGTTGGCCATGGTGTTCACGCCATCGTTGTCGACCCGGACCTTGAGTGAGACGTTGGTGATGCCGTTGACGTCATACGCATGGGTCCAAACATAGAATTCCGACGGCATTTTCTTTTTGTAGGCGGCGTTGGTGCCGCTGCCGTAGCTGTTGAACCAGCCGAAGGTGTACCAGCCCGGGTTGTAGGGAAAGCGCTGGGGCTTGAGGACGGTGGGCGGGGTCTGGTCGAGGTTCATGCGGGTGGACATGAAGGACTGAAGTTTGTCGATGGCATTCTTGGTGGCGAGGGCCGGTTTGACTTCGTCATCGTTGCCGAGTCCGCCGTAGTAGTTGAATCCCGAGTCGAGCCCGGCGAGGTAGATGTGCCAGGCCAGCTCCACCTCGTTGGGGCTGGTCCAGGAGCCGTTCCAGTCGTAGGGCGCCTGGATCTTCCAGGCATTCACCGATCCGCCCTGGTCCTTGAGAATCTGCTCGGCGGTGATGCACCAGTTTGCCCCCGCCATCAGCGGGGCATAGCTGAAGAATTTCAGCGCGAAGCCCGGGGTTTCGAGGTCGGCCTTGGTATTGGGATAGCGGTTGGTCGCGGTGGTGCCGTTGTAGAGCGGGGGTTCGATCCACTTGAGGAAATAGGGGGAACCGTAGTCATCGGTGGGGAAGATCCAGGCGCCGTCTTCGATATGCACCGTGTCGGCATTGCCGCCGAATGCGTTCACGAAATCCTGCGGGGTGGTGATGTTGTAACCCGCGCCCTGGCTCTCGTTGAAGAGCTGGGGGGTGGCTTCCATCCACGAGGAGAAGCCGCCGCCCCATGCGTTGTCACCGTCGGTCGACGGCATGACGATCACCGGCTTGTTGGGATCGTTTGCGTGGGGTGAAATCGATCCGGAGATTTTGCCGATGCCTTCGTTGGCGTAGCCGTAGCGATAGCTGAGAACATCATCCGACGGGACAAGGAACATGGTTTTTTCCGCGCCGGTGTCGGGGTTGACATACTTGGCCTTGTGGAGCTGGTAGGCAAACGGGGAGACGTTCCAGGCCGCGTTACCGGGATTCGGCTCGCTGTACCACCAGCCGGACGTCGGTGAGGGCCCGAGGCGGTCGGCCCGGTTCGGCGGACTGGAGAAAATGTTGTAGCTGCTCTCAGGGTCGGCGTTGTCGAGATAGGTGGGGCAGGTCCGGCTCAGGTGGTGGCTGGCCACGATCGACCACTCATAGCCTTCATCGACCAGGACATCGATGAGGTGGCTGGAGAAACCCATTTCCGTGGGGAAGAACCCCTTGGAGTGATCGCTGAGGTCGGAGTTCCCGTTCCACGCCTTCCAATAGCCCTGTTTGAAGATCTGGAGTTCCTTGCGGAAGACTTCCTTGGGAAGAAGGGGCGCCAGGGAGTGATGATAGGTGAAGCCGACCAGGTCGAGACGCCGGCCGCCGGAAGGGGTGAACCAGTTGCGGGCCTGCCGGTTGCCGTCCCACCAGCCGCCGCCGTACCCGAGCTGGTTGACCGCGCCAAGCTGGCGGACGTTGTCGATCAGCGAACCGGAATAGCTGACGGCAAAACCGCCGGCGCTGTTAAAGGTGCTGAGCGAATCGCGGGGTCGGCCCTGGTAGGCGTTGCGCCGGTCGTCGAGGCCGAAGATATCGGTCAGGTTGTTTTCGGGATGCTGCTTCGAGCTCAGGCCGCCGAAGTTCTGGCCGGGCTTGAGGACGATCGAGTCCCATGCATACTGCACCCGCTCGGTCTCGCCCCCGTTGGTATTCCAGTCCGGCCAGTAGGTCGGCTGGTGATTGTGCCAGAAGCGTGAAACGTAGACGTTGCCATTGCCGTCGGCAGACGGCGAGACCGTGAACAACGTGCCCCCGAAGACCAGAAAGGCGCCCAGCGCCCAGCGAATTTCAAACCATTTCATACGTATACCCCTTCTCGATTCAAACCGGTTTAATAAAACGCTACACTAGTGTTTGTACAATGTTAAGCGCAGGGTGAAGAAATTTTTGAGGGTGGGGGGAACTGTTCATGGTGTGCCCGGAATATGCCGGATTGGCGGAGGGGGAGGGATTCGAACCCCCGGTACGCTCATCACGCACACACGATTTCGAGTCGCGCGCCTTCGACCACTCAGCCACCCCTCCGCGGGTGCTTGCGGAAAGGGGGTTATAGAGGAAAGGGGTGATGCTTTGCAATCATGATTCGGCCGGTGGGAGTCGGGTGGGGTCGGGATTGCCGGTCGGCTGCGCCTCCCTGGCCCCGCGTTCGCGGCGCCCCGTCTCGGTCCGCGTTGCGTCCCTCGGCTCGAACCCCCGGTACGCTCATCACCGACCCGCTTCCCTGCCCCACCCCAATCACCATCCCGCCCCCGGGAGGGCGAGCGGCCCCGCGAGCCGGGAAACAGGCCGGGACAAAGAACCGAACCCCGTCCCAATGCACACAAATCACAATCAACAAGTCATCCACTTCCCAATTCCCCTAAAACAAAACCACAGATCACACGGATGCCACGGATTGGGATGGCGACAATTTCCGATCATGCTATGATCGCGGCATTCGAAGCCACATGGCGGACTTCCGCGCGAACCAGGAGGGCCGCGGTCGCCGCGAAGGGATATTTGCCGAGGAGGATTTCCAGTACCATGCTGATACGGATACCTATACCTGCCCGGCAGGAGAGGTTCTAAAGAGGAGAAAGCTGAAGCGTGATCGTGGTGCCTATGAGTATTCAGCCTCTCCGGATATTTGTACGGCTTGCCATGTACGGCACTTGTGTACCCGTTCGAAGCCGGGAGTCGCCCGTCCTGTTAAACGTCACCTTGGGCACGAATCAGTTCAAGCCGGTCGATTGCAGTCCAGAAGCGCAGAGGCCGGAAAAGATCGTATTCGGCGAAAATGGCTGATGGAGGGAAGTTTTGCTGATGCGGTCAATAACCACGGATTCAAGCGCGCCAGGTGGCGACGACTCTGGCGCCAACAGATTCAAGACTATCTGATTGCCACCGCGCAGAACGTACGAATTCTCCTTCGGCATAAACAATCGCTCGGACCGGTAGAGAATACCAATGACATGATGGGCGAGAATGGGCCTGACTCGCTTCAATCCAGCCTTCATGCCCTTGTGAACACACCCTGGTTTGTTTTAAGCGACTCAGCCGGCGGCAATGATCTCTACTGGTCACTCAATTGAGCTGTACCATTCATATCCGATACGATGGTGTGAAGGTGCTTTGGGCAACACGCCGTTATGGTATGGCCCCATAGTTTGTCCCTATGTGTACCTGAGATGGAACGTGTTTTCATCGCCGGACGGGAGCCGGTACCGTCGCAGACCGTCATCAACAGGACCTTCGGCATGAGGTAGCGGGACCTGTTCCCGGTGATCGAGAATCAGGTCGGCCGCGCATCCCGGGGGAAACCGCAGGCGGAGGGTACGGTCCCCGCGTGTTCCGGTGCAGTGGAATGCAATCGGACCCGGGGGCGCAGGAACTGTCAGCGCGATATGCTCCAGGTCAGCGGGCTGCGGTCGCACCGTGCATCGGGTGAATCCGGGCGCCGTCGGCCGAATCCCGGCGATATCCTGGGTCAGCAGATAGAGCGGCGCGACCGCGCAGTGGCTCCAGAGATCACCGCTGTCGGGCGATACCGTCCAGTTTTCGAAGATCGTGTTGTTCTCGATCACCGAAGGCATCGTGGCCCAGCGTTCGCGGAAATCGCGAATGATCACGTCCGTGCGTCCGCCGCGGGCAAGCGCCCAGTACCGCCAGCATGCGTTGGCCGGATAGGAGATCCCCATGTTCGGCGGCGGTGCGGCAAGCGCATCCACCGCACCACTGCTCCGGCCTCCGGGGCATTGATCGAAGATCACGGCCGTCGCGAGCGAGCGGTCGCAGAGGCGTGGTTTCTCGCCGGCGGCAAGCCAGGGGCGGTTGACGACGAACAGACCATCGGCTTCGCTCCAGAACGCTCGCACGGTGGCATCCACGATCGATGCGCCAACGTCATCGCCAAACGCTGCCCAGTCGCCGTGGCCGAGCGCTCGGGCCACCGGTGCAAAGGCGTGGCGGAGCATCGCTGCCGCATACAGGTTAAAGGCGCATTGCTTGTGCAACGGCTTGCCGGGCAGATACGCGACGTGATCGATCCATACGGCCGGGATGCCGAGATCCGTTACGGGGAGAAGGCCATCCTCCTGCCGGACCGTGGCCAGATACTGCACGAAGCGTTGGTACCGGATGAACGGCTCGCGGACAGCGACCGTGTCGGCGGTGTAGAGATAATGATGAAAGATATCGAATCCGAATCCAACGCTGTGATCGAGTAACGGACCCCACTGGGTCATGTCGAGCTGCCGCTCCATCACCCGGGCAAGACGGTCAAAGGCCGGCCAACAATCGAAGAAGTATCCGTCGAGCATGAGGCCCTGGCTGAAGGTCGCGATGAAGCGTGCGCCCAGGCGGGGTTCGCCGAAGGTCATATAGGCCGCGTGAAGCTGATGTGCGCCGTCGCCGCTATACTGCTGGCGTTCGCGACCCATGCCATCGACCGCGGTCTCCTGCATGCTGTTGTAGAGCGTGTTCACGCAGGCATCCATCAGCCTCTGGAGCGCAGGTTCCTGCACGGCGGCGTGGGGCTCAACAGGCCACGGGAAAATACGCCGCAGCATACCCACGTTGCTGATTGTGACGGGACCGGCGGCGCCGCGGATGTGCAACTGGATCCACCGTGCAGCTTCGTAGTCGAGGGTCTGAAAGGTCTGAACACCCCCCGCGGTGACGAAACGGGTCCACGCATGGAAGTGCGAATTCAACAAAGGCGGCCCCCCGGATGTATGACCCTCCTGCACCATCAGCTCCACGATGGTCCCGGCGGGGGCATCGATCGTGAAGAAGGGGAAGCCGACATGCTGATCGCGCAGGGCGAAGGTCAGCGCTCGCGCCGTCGCACCGTCGAGCATGACGCTCCAGGATCCGGTGCCGGTCGACCGAACCGTCAACGGTGTCGCAGTGAACGCGTTCGGCACGAGGACATCGAAGTATTCCTCCGCAGGCCGGTGCCATTCGATCGTATACGATTCAACGAGCCGTTCGACTGGGACGGGGTGTTCGCGAAGCATGGGGATGCTGCGGGGGATCAGGCAGGAGTTTTCCCGCGGCGCCCCGGCGTCGAGCAGGTGGTCCGGGTAGGTGGAGCAGGCTGGCGGGAGGGATGGGGGGCAGTCCACGATCATGGCCGGCAGCCACCGGTTATCCGGTGTGAAGTCGCTCCTATCCCAGCCGTATGGGTGCTTCCGTGCATCGAACATCTCCTGGAAGGCGCGGAGGTACCAGCGTTTGTAGTTGCCGGCCGGCCAGGCGGTGCTGAGATGAGACAGCCAGGTGTCGTCGGAGACGAGGGTCGAGGCGGTTCCGTCGGTCGCGGTGGTGGTCAGGGTGAAGATGAAACCCGGTTTACCCACGGGGTGGGTCCCGTCACCGCCTCCATAATAGAGGACGGTGACCCCGATCGTATGGTGGCCCGGGGTGAGCAGGCGCTGCAGATCCAGCGGATCCACTTCCATTCTGCGGGGGTCGGCCGGCCCAGGGCCCCATTGGACCCGGGCGCCGTCGATGGTGAGGAGATACCGGCTGTCGGCTGCGATCCATCCGTTTGCGGAGCGCAATGTTGCGTTGATGCGTACCGAACGACGGAAGAGGATGACCGTATTCGGGAGGGTACGCTCTGAAGGATACCAGATCCACCGGGCCGGAGAAAGGTCCAGCCGGCGGGAGGCCTCCGGCACGGTCAGGGGTGAGAACTGTGGCATATGTTCAGACGGTTGATGGCTGTGTGCGTGCGAACGGTGCCGGGAACAGTCCGGGGAGGGTGCTGCTGGCCACCGCCTGCGCTGGAATGCGTTGTTGTTTGGTCACTGCCGGATTTCGATTCCCCAAGTCATCGAGCATGCCGGAAAGGAATAACGATGGATCCATGGAGGTCGATTCTTTGCCATTCACGGGCAATACAATATCGCGTCGAAGATAGCGTGGAAAGCTAAGACTTGGCCGCATGCGGGCTGCCATCGTGTTGAAGAACCCAAAGCCCATCAAGGGCAGAGAACAGATAAAATGTTGATCATTGCAAGGCATGCCTCCCGCCCGACCAAGAGGCCGGTCCGGCCATAGGGGCCATACCTTAATTCAAATATCCTGCATCGAGATAAATGAATGTTTATGGTCTGGCCCATAGTTTCTCTTGGTATTATACAGGGCGATCCTTCACCCCGTTCCATCCGGTTTTGTGGGGTCCTGTTGCGGTCCAGCCGGTGGCCATAATTGTTCTTGTCCTTTCTCTGAAAACGACTAGATTTCGCCCAGCAGTGAATGATTCAAGCCGGTGCGATCGGGCGCGTGCCTG
>JAUIHQ010000048.1 GCA_030432155.1 bacterium
CAGAAATCCATCCAGAACCGCCTGCGAAATTTTTTCCGGGATCATGTCCGGTCCGGCAGCTTCGGCATCCGGCCCAGCCGGGAGATGCAGTTGGTGAAGAGCATCATCGATACCTGGAAGCGCGATTACAGCGAAGAACCGTCCGATGAGATCATCGCCAAGATTGCCGATATCCCGGTGGAGAAAATCGGGAAGGTCAAGGCCTTCATCCGCCAGTGGGAGAAATTACCGGCCCCACCGGTTTCCCTCGACTCATTGATCAACGAAGACGGATCGAGTCTCTACGAGGTGGTGGAGGATGTCGACGCCGAGGTGTCGGAGGTCTGGCAGGCCATTCAGCAGCTCCCCGAACGCTCGCAATACATCATGAAGCTTCGCTTCATCGAAGGCCGGACCCTCGAGGAAACCGGCGAGCTGCTCAATCTCACCCGGGCCCGGATCAAGCAGATCCAGGACGCCAGCGTGAAAAAAGTCCGCCAGATCCTCGGCCACCGGAAATTCCCGCTGGGCGGGTAGTCTTTTCGATGACAAAACTGTCATGATTCCCGGCTGTTCCGGTTTGCGGGAGGGGGGTAGGATCATGGTGGTGCATGTATGAAAATTCTTCTCGTCGAAGACGATCCGAAAATTGCCTCTTTCACGGTCAAGGGGTTGAGGGAACAGGGGTATGTCGTGGAACTCTGCAAGGACGGAGATGAAGGATATGCCCGGGCGGTCTCCGAACCCTACGATGCCCTCGTGCTTGATATCATGCTGCCGGGCCGCGATGGCCTGAGCATTCTCCGGGCACTTCGCGACAAGCGGAATACGGTTCCGGTGATTGTTCTGACCGCGCGCACCGGCCTCGACGAACGGGTGGAGGGACTGAATCTCGGCGCCGATGACTATCTGACCAAACCGTTCTACATCGAGGAGCTTCATGCCCGTATCCAGGCGGTAACCCGCCGCGCCTCGGGCGATACGCTTACCGTGATGAAGGCCGGCGATCTTGCGGTGAACCTGATCTCACGCGAAGTGGAGCTGGGCGGGCAACCGGTCGAATTGACCTCTCGCGAGTTCAATCTGCTTGAGCTGCTGATGCGCACCCCGGGCCGTGTTTTCACCCGGACCCAGATCCTGGAGCATGTCTGGGGATATGACTTCGATCCCCAGACCAATGTCGTGGATGTTTATATCCGGCGGGTCCGGGGTAAAATTGATGACAGTGAATCGACATCGCGAATCGAGACGGTTCGCGGCGTGGGGTACCGGTTCCGGAAAGACGCCGGCGGGCCATGAAACTGCTTCGATTCCGGGTCCGGATCGCACTGCTCTCCCTTTTCCTTTCCGGGTTTGTGCTGATTGTGTTCGGGGTGGGGATTCTGCGCTTCCTCGACAAAGCGGGTTTGGAACGGATCGACCGCGAAATCCGGACGTTGGCGGAGACCCAGTTGCGGGGGGATCATCCCCGTTCCTTCTGGCCGGAGTTCGATCGGTCACTGCAGTTTTTACGCGGTGGTGACGGTGGAGTCCCCATTGCGGTTCGCGTCCAGTCCGCCGATGGTCAGACGTTGTTTACATCTTCAAACTGTCCTCCGGAGCTGGCTCAGCTCGCCCTTCCGCGCCCGGATCGTGCTGGGGAGACGGATGCACCGGACGAAGAGCGGGGCCGACCATATCCGCGGGATGATTTTGTCGCCCGGCTGGATCGGGATGGCAACGGTCTGGTATCCCGGGAGGAATTCGATGGTCCCGCGGAAAGGTTTCCCGATCATGACACTGACGGCGATGGTTTCATCTCCGCGGACGAAGCACCTTACGGTCCGCCTCAACGCCGGGGCGTGCCCGGGGGCGGCTTTCCCGGGGGGGAGGGATCCTTTCGGCCCCGCGGGCCGTTGGGACCGCCGACCGTGTTTGGCTTTGAGACGATTTCGACCCCGGCCATGGACCCATGGAGAGTCGGCATCATGGGCAATCGCTTCGTCACCATGATGGTGGCGATGAACCTGGACTCGCTGCGCGCGGAGACCCGTCAGTTTCGTGAAATCTTTGCCATCGGCACCGCGGCCGGGTTGTTGGTTCTCGCCTGCGGCAGTTGGTGGATGGCGTCCCGGGTGATGCGGCCGGTATCGGTGATATCCCGAACCGCCTCCGGCATCACCGCCGGCGATCTATCCACACGGATTCCCGAGATGCAGACCGATGCGGACCTGGCCGAGCTGGTGACTGTGATCAACGGAATGCTGGACCGGATCGAGCGGGGATACCGCCAGGCCGTACGGTTCAGCGCCGATGCAGCCCATGAACTTCAGACGCCGTTAACCGTTCTGCAGGGTGAGTTGGATCAGGCTGTCCAGGCATCCGAGCTCGGGTCCGAGGAGCAGCAGCGGTACGGACTGCTGCTTGAAGAAGTACGCCGCCTCAAATCGATCACCCAGAAACTTCTCCTGCTCGCCCGGGCCGATGCCGGGGGGTTGAAGCTGATGGCTGCGTCATTCGATTTGAGGGAACTGGTGCGGTCCGGGGCCGAGGACGCGGAGGCCCTGGCTCCGGCCATGATCATCGAAACCGAGGCGCCGACCCCGGTGCTGGTGAACGGTGACCGGGAGCTTCTCGAGCAGGTTGTCACCAACCTCATCACGAACGCCGTCAAATACAACCTGCCTAAAGGGACCCTACGATTGATCCTTGGCCGGCACGGTGATCAGGTTCGGTTGTCTGTGTCCAACACCGGTGACGCGATTCCGGCTGCGGACCGCGACCTGATCTTCGAGCGGTTCCACCGGGTGGATAAAGTCCGCAACCGTGAAGCCGGAGGTACCGGTCTCGGATTGAGCCTGGCCCGGGAAATTGCCCGGGCCCATGGCGGCGACCTGGTCCTGGAGCCCGATCACAAGGGCTGGACGATCTTTACGCTCACACTGCCTGCCGGTTGACCGGGACCGTCGGCACCCGGTTGCATCCCCACATGACAAACTTGTCATGAACCGGCTCCTTGTTCCGTCATCTTTCCCGTGTTCTCTGGTTTGTGTCATGAGGAAGAACAGCAACCAGGCAAATCCAGGGAGGCGGATGATGAAGGAAAGATTGATTACCAGGTGTTGCGACTGCGGACGCGTCAAAATGGGCTGTCGATGGGTTGTGTGTGAAGCCCCGTGGCAAGATGCACACACCAGCGCCTACTGCCCGGAATGCCAGGTGAAAGCTCTCAAGGCCGTCGCTGCGCATGCCGCCGTGTCCAAAGGAAGATCCGTTTAACCGACAACGACCCAAAAGGAGAAACATCATGAAGACGACACAACTCAACCTCGTTGGATGTTCACTGTTTGTATGTACATGGCTTGTGGTGACCGCACCGGCGGAAAACAGAACGGAGGTTCGGCGGGGCAATCCTCCGTCGCCCGCCGATTGGATAACCCGGCTGGATACAGACGGTGACGGCCTTGTATCCCCTGATGAATTCGACGGCCCAAGCGAGCATTTCGGTCACCTTGATACCGGCGGCGATGGTTACATTGATGAGTCTGAAGCACCGAAAGGCCCGCCTCCCGGTCGTCGGGCTCGGCGGGGTCAGGCGTCCGATGACAGGCGTTCGGAGCCTGAGAACCGAGTGTCTTATGACAGCCGTGAACGTCCTGAATCTCCTCCCACCGGGGATGCATTCATCAGCATGCAGGATGAAGATGGGGATGGACAGGTGTCCCGGGAAGAATTCCGCGGGCCGATTGAGCACTTCGATCATTTCGACCGAAATGAAGACGGGATGATCTCGCGCGATGAGGCGCCGGACGGTCCGCCCCGCGGGCGCGACCACAAGGGGCAGGGAAATCGTGAACGCGTGAAAGCTGTCCTGTCATGAAATCGCTCAACCTGTTCCTTCCGGTCATGTTGTTGGTGGCGGGATCTGCCCGAGGGGCCGCCCCTGCATCCGATGATGCCGGTCAGTCATTGTACGATGCCGGATGGGTGTCGGGGCACAATGGCGGAACAGGGCTGGAAGCATGGCAGTTGTCATCTGTTGACGGAGGCTATTTCGTAGCTTCATCCACCGGGAACGCCGGCGGAAGTGAAGGCATCGATACCGGAGGCCGCGCATGGGGTCTGTGGTCGACAAACGGTGTTACCGAGGCGGTGCGCGGTTTCAGCTCGCCCCTGACAACCGGTGAGGTGGTCTCCCTGGCATTTGATAACGGCTATGTGCAGTCCGGTGCGTCAGTTGGTGTGGAATTGCTCAACGCCGCCGGCGAATCTCTCTGGTCGATATTCTTCGCCGGAGGGGATGATCATTACGGGGTTTTTGATGTCTATGGTTCATTCACCTCACCGGTTCCCTTCACCGGGGATGGACTGGCCATTCACGTCCAACTTGCCTCCCCGACCGGATGGATGGCGAGAGTTACCTCGGGTGACGATTCATGGTGGCTGTCCGGCCATCTCGCGGCCCACACCGATCAGGCAGTCAAGCAGGTACGCGTCTGGAATCATGAGGCCGGCGCCGGTTCGGACTATGATGTGTTTGTAAACAACCTTTCCGTGCAGATGGGCGACCTCGTGCCGGCGAATGCCGCTGTCACGTATCCGGTTGCCGAAACCGGTCAGGAAACCTGTTACGGTGCGTCCGCCGGCATCCCCGTGCCTTCACCCGGCGCGGCTTTTGCGGGGCAGGATGCCCAGTATCAGGGGCATGCGTCCGGTTATGTCATGGGACGGGGAGGCAAGGTTGTTCATGATGCACTGACCGGACTGACCTGGCAGCAGACCGCCGATCAAAACGGGGACGGCGTGATCAATGCCGCCGACAAAGTAACCTGGGCCGGGGCCCAGGCGCTTCCCGCTACGCTCAATGCCATCCAGTATGGCGGGTATTCAGACTGGCGGCTTCCATCCATCAAGGAGCTCTACTCCCTGATCGATTTCCGGGGAATCGATCCCAGCGGCTACAATGGAACCTCCACGACGGGATTGAACCCGTTTATTGATACCAACTACTTCGCGTTTGGATACGGCGACACCTCGGCCGGTGAACGAATCATCGATGCCCAATTCGCGTCGAGCAATCTTTACGTCGCGGATAGCGGAACCCTCTTCGGCGTGAACTTCGCCGATGGCCGCATCAAGGGGTACGGCCTGGTCCTGATGGGGCAGGACAAAACATTCTATGCCTATTGCGTGCGTGGGGACGGATACGGGTTGAACAACTTTGTGGATAATGGTGATGGGACCATTACCGACCTTGCGACCGGCCTGATGTGGCAGCAGGCGGACGACGGAGCCGGTCGAACCTGGGAACAGGCCCTGGTCTATGCCGAGGACCTGTCGCTGGCCGGGTATCAGGACTGGCGATTGCCGAATGTGAAAGAGATGCAGACCCTGCTGGACTACAACCGGTCGCCCGATGCGACCGGATCCGCCGCCATCGATCCCCTGTTTGCATGCACCGTCATCACCAATGAAGGCGGTCAGGTCGACTACGGGTATTACTGGTCCGGTACCACCCACGCCAACTGGGCTGGCTTCGGCGATAACGCATCCTACATGTGCTTCGGGCGCGGCCTGGGCTATGACTCAAATATGGGGAACTGGCACGATGTACATGGCGCAGGATGTCAGCGGAGCGATCCCAAGACGGGAAATCCCGGCGACTATCCGTTCGGGCATGGACCCCAGGGAGATGCCATCCGCATCTACAACTTCGTCCGCTGTGTGCGGGGCAGCGCCGATGCACCGGTTACCGATACCGATGCCGACGGCCTCAGCGATTGGTTTGAATACACCTATGTAACAAACACCACTGCGATGAATCCGTCGGACGACATCGATGGCGATGACTCGACGAACGTTGAAGAATCCAATGCGGGAACCTCGCCGGTGAATGCTCAATCCTGTTTTATCGTTCGAGAGTTGGAAGCCGCGGGCTCAGGCCTGACCGTTCAATGGCAAAGTGAAGTCGGCATGACCTATCGGATTGAGTGGATGGCCGCGCCGGGCCAGGGACATACGGAAATCCTTGCCGATGCCATCGCAGCCACCCCGCCGGTCAATGTATACAGCCTGACCGAGGACGTGGGTAGCGGCTGTATACTTGTTTCCGTGTTGCCGTAAGAACCACTCGTTGAATACAGCCTTGTTCCTTTTCACGCGGGGCAACCGGCAGGTTGCCCCTACGGATTCGTAGCCCATGCGTCTGTTGTCTATCTCATCGGGGGCCGGGCTTCGCGGATCGCGGCGCCGCGTTCGGGATGCAGGATGAGAATAGAGAACTCCGCGGCTTCTTCCGGATTCCGGTCATTCAGCGATACATAGTCGAAGCGCCCGCGAAGGTCGGTGTATCCGTCTTTCCAGAAGCTGACGGTTCCATCCACGCCCCGCGCATAGACCTTGATGTATGTCCTGGGAAGCGGCAGGCCTTCATCATCAGCGAACACATCGATCCGGCCGTACTCCTCGATCACCCGGATACGGAGGCGGTTGGCGAGCCATGCCGTACCAACACGTTTACCCTTGCCCTGCAGCTCCACCATCAGGTTCCGGTCGCGGAAGGCTTCCGGCAGTTCGAGGGTATGGCTCTCGCCGTCGTCGTTCAGAGCAATCTGCTCGGACCATGCGGGTTTCACGATGTCGAAACCGCCCCCGTCCGCGGTCAGGAACGGTTTGCGGGAGAAGAGGAGTTCGATGTCCATCGGGTACAGGTTCATGTCCGCCTCGGGCAGATTCATCGCCGTGACCTTCAGCGCACCGCTTTCCATCACCAGGTCGAGGAACGGCTGTTGTGATGCCGCCCGGTCGAGCTCCTGCTGCCGGTTCGGATCATCCGGCAGGTCTCCGGCTTCACCGCGAGCTTCCCGGATGGCGAGGGCAAGCGCCTGGAAACGGTCCGCCCATCGGGGTACCGGATGGTCGAGTCCTTCCCGGGCCCATTCCATCGCGGCATCAGCGTCGAGGGTACGAAGCGCCATCCATGCCTGCAGATACCGGTATTGAAGCTTTTCGTGCAGATCACGCGGTTGGATGCCGGCAAGTATGTCTTCCGCCTCGCCCAGCCGGTCCTGGAGCTGCAGGTAGTAGGCAAGTTCCAGCTTGTCGTGCGGATCGAGGTCCGGTTTATACATCAAAACCGCGAGGAAGGACCGGTATTGATGATCGAGGGCCTTGTTCAGAATCTTGCGCTCCGACCCCACCGGATGAACCCGCGGATTGACCAGCGGATCGTACTCCAGGTGTTCATACATCCGCCGCCGGACCGGATCGACGGTCAACAACGGGCTGTTGAGTACCGGGCCCACCTTTCCTACGATGGCGCTTCTGGAGAGCCAGGTCTGAGCCCATTCCGCATCTTCGTGGAACAGGCTGTACGAAAGAAGAGTGTCCTGGAACATCGCTCGGCGATCCAGAAGCTCAGCGATATCATGAAAGAATGACGTGTCCTTCATGCGCCAGGCAATGTCATCCAGATTGGTACGGCGAAGATTGTGGGTGGTGAGGTACGTGATGACTTCCTCGTTTTCGCCGTTCTGGGAAATCCAGGTCCACGATGTGCGATCGACATCGGTCGGCGCATCCACGACGACATACGTGCGGGCCTCGGTCCGGCCGGCAATATCTTCATCCGCGGACGCATGCGCAGGATACTGCCCGAAGGTTCCGGAGTCGGGGAAGTAGAAGAAATATTCGATCGTCTCGGTGGTATAGGGTTCAAGCGTGACCGGACGGTCATCGGTATAAAATCCGTTTCGCAGCGGGGCCGCCCCCATGGGAATCTGAAGCAGTACGTTGAGCCGCCGCCGGGTAGCGGTGGGGTTCGTCAGGGTGACCCGGGCGCCGTAGACCACCCGCCGGATGAACTCGCCTTCCACATACTTTTCAATCTGCTCATTCCCCTCGTACCGGTACGCATCATCGGGACGGAACACCTGTTGCGACAGGAGAAGGGGGCGGTCGTCGTCCGCCTGTTCCGCGGGCAGCACTTCCTCGCTCACGAGCATGCAGGGCGTCGCGGCGGTCAGGGTCATCCGTGCCCCGTCGATCGACTCCTCCGGATCCATCGCGGTGAAGGGTAGAGCCGTGAAGGCGAGGGCGCTCAGAACTTCGTTGTGACTGTGAGCGGCCTCGAGAAGGTGAGGGGAAAGGCTGAGGCCTGCCGCGACATCACGCCAGAATGCGTTCACCGGTATAAGCGCGGGCGATTCGTCATGCCGCCGCACCTTGTAGTAATTCTGTTCCACCCACTCCTTGGTCCGGGGCAGAGCCCGGTATAGTTGTGTTATCTCGCCGCCGAAAACGTCATCGCCAAACGCCATCAGATCGGGGATTTCTTCCAGCTCGACTTCATCCATCACCATCTCCCTGGATCCGAAATCGGCCGCGGGGGCTGCAGCGGGCATGGCCATGCGTCCGCTGGCGCTGCGATTGGCGAAAAGTCCTTTCATCACCAGTGGGCTTTGAAAATCCCTCGTCTCTGCTGTACGAATCGTTTCGGATTGATCCTGTGCCGTCCGTTGCCGCTCTGCATAGGAGGCCCGTTCCTCGTCGAGGGCCCCGGCTTGGAGTGCGGTGCGGAAACGGCGGGCTTCCGCCTCCGGATCAGGGGGAAGCAGCTCCCAGGCCTCGCGCATCGCCGCCTGCATGACGTCGGAGTCTCCGCCGCGAAGGGCGAGAAGAGCCGTTTCCATCGCATTCCGTTCCTGCAGATGATCCATCCGGGTGTCGTCCGGCAGAAGTTCATCGAGCAGCCAGCGGTCGACAAACGTTTTGTCTTTCTTGTTGCGCAGGTAGGGCATCACGACAGACTGGAAAAAGTCCGGGTCGTGCTGCATCAGGAACAGGTGAAGCTCATGACAGGCAAATTCGTTGTAAAGGTTTCGCTTCTCTTCTTCATCCATGCCCGGCCAGCGCTTCAGAAAAGCAAAATCGTTCAGGAGCTCCTCCCCCCCCAGGGTACGAAGAAGTTCGTACGCTTCCCCGATCGTCGAAATCACGTCATAGGATGTTGTTCCGAGATCCGCGAAGGTGACGGTGTCGCCGGGTTGTAGGATGCGTATTCGTTTCTGCCGGCTGAAGGAACGGTCCGGGTCTAGGCCGGCGGTCAACCGTTGATCTCGCGGTGTGAATCGGCGATCGGAAAGGGATTCCATGTAGCGGGCTGTTCCCTGGCGGTCGAGGAGGTAGATTTCGATCAGGGTGTTCTCGTCGCCGAGTTCCGAAATCGGAATTTCCACCCGGCCGTTATCGTCCGGTTCGAGATCAACGATCCACGCCGAACCGTTCGGTAGAAAATCATATCCGATGCCGCCGACGGGTTGGCCCCGTCCACCTGCATATCCGTATGCTGAAAAGAATGTTGCTTCCTCCGGCCTTGCCTTCGCGTCCGGCTCTGCGAGAGCTGCGGTGATCGTGGGCACGTTCAAATTCTGCCGGGATTTTTTATAGGCCTCGTCTTTCTTGAGGGTCTCCCGCTCGGCATGCGTTTCGCGCAGCTCCCACGGGTTCAGAATCAGGCCGGGACGGTCGAGAAGGCTGCCGGCATACATGTCCCGGTCACGACGGTCGAGGACATACCGATACTCATCACCGATATTCCGGCCGCTGACGTATTGCACATGGGGAGGGTAAACTTTGCGGAAGGATGGGGCTATGTAGCCTCCGCCGATCGGAAAGGTTGGGGATGCATCCGCGAAGCGGCTGGCCCGCACGAGAACGCGGGTACTCGGCGTCCGGTTGGCCACGGCCACGGTCCAATGGTCATTCTGTTTCCTGATCGACTCCAGGAACGGCAACGCAACCGGAGTTGCCTGTAACCGGTCGACCGATCCAAACAGGAATCCGTGGCGCTCGTTGCCGGTGCGTACTTTCAGGTCAAGGGTTTGTCCGGTTTCATGGAGAGTGAGGCGGTAGTCACCCTCGGTCAGTCCCTGAATGGTAAGGTGGCCGTCCTGCACTTCGACTGCATCGGCCGCGTTATGTAGAATGGTCCCGCCGTTGATCTTCCACAGGGAGACTTCCGTCAGCCCGGGCGTCGGGTTGTAGGCGCGGGGGAGGGTAATGGCTTGTTGCTCGGATGCATGGATGACCGGGGGAAGAACGGCCGCGCCGCCGGGAAGACCCATGTCGAGATTGAGGTTATCCGGTCCGGCCGCCCGGATGCGGGATAGGCCGTTCAGCGGGCCAAGGTAGACCCTTCCGTCGGCATCGGAAGCCGCACGTACATGGACGGGTTCCCGGAACCCCGGGTGATACAGTTCGAGCGAGAGGGGAACGCTTTCGTAGGTTTCGCCGTTGATGCCCCGAATCTCGAGAACCCATCCCTCGTCCGCCGGCATCAGGTAGACCTGTCGTATGGTGTCCGTGGCCCTTGCGGCATTGATATCCATGGTGAAGGAATCAGCGAGATCTACGGTTTCGCCGTCCCGGGTGCGGGTGAGCGAGCCGCGGACCTGGACCTCGAAACGTCGGACGCCTTCCGGCACAAAGAAAGGCCGGGTCCATTCTCGGTCCAGCTCGAACGTCGCAGGTATGTCCCGGTCGGTCCGGGTGCCGCGGGCGTCGACGGACGTCAGGGTGACGGTCACATTTGTTACCCGGGACGGATCGATCGGGATTCCGTTGACCCGCAGGTCCGGGCGCAGGGTGAGGAGGGCCATGCGGTGGCGCAATGTGTTTTGGGGATCGAGGTGGATGCCGGCGCGGAAGGTATAGGTTTCCGGCAACTGCATCATCTGGTCCGGGTAGCTGAAGGCTCCGTCACGGAGCACGAGGAACTGAACGCCGGCCGCTTCCTTCTCGGAGTAGGGAAGGAGTATCAGGCCCTTGTCGTTCGCCCTGAACTCGCGGCCCTCCATCCAGACCGTCGCATTCATCACCGCGTCGCCTTCATCATTCAGGACCATTACCGCGTGCCCCGCCGCCGTGGGGCGGGTGATGGTTTCAAGATGACCGACGTGAATCAGGGCCCGGGAGCTGACGCCGTTGCCGATCAATTCCACGACATAGACGCCTCGTTCACGGATGCCGGGGAATGACAGAGTGTGACGTGTGCGCCGGGCTTTCGGTTCATCAAATGTCATGACCCGTTCTTCGCTTGCCGTCATGCCGTCGAGGTCAACCGCCTGGTCCACCGGGGTTCGATATGTCGTGTAATAATTGAAGGTCTGGATTTCAAACACCTTCACCAGCATGCGGTCCACGCCCTTGATGTCCACGTCGAGAGAAACCGCATCTCCGGGTTTGATGTAGTCGGGATTGCCGTGGGCAAAGCGGATTTCGATCCGGTCGAGGATGGCGCGGTACGCATCGGGCGAAAGA
Organism: bacterium; assembly: GCA_030432155.1. Lineage (GTDB taxonomy): Bacteria > Verrucomicrobiota > Kiritimatiellia > CAIVKH01 > CAIVKH01 > JAUIHQ01. Next base: position 11,278 of record JAUIHQ010000048.1, read on the forward strand.
TAGCCGGCCCATGTCTTCGGTTTTCCGTTACCGGCGAGGATTTTGCTTTCGGCAAAGACGGCATTCAGCCAGCGGGCTTCGAAATACTCAGCATAGGAATCGGTCGATTCATCATCGGCGAGGAGAGTCAGGAGATAGTCGCGTACCAGCGGTTCCTCGTTGCCGATCGAGGGAATGGGGGAGTCCCCCTGGGGCCGCCAGGAAAAATTCACCCAGTACGTCTGGCGGCGTTGCAGGTCTTTGCGTTGATCCTCCGGCATATAGGCCACGGCACGCGGGAGGTCGAGATAGGTACGGAACAGGGCTTCGTCGTAGACGCCGGTGATCCGCAGGTGCTCGAGCAACTGATAGAGTATGGCGGCCTTGAGTGAATTCTGTGAGGCATCGAGCTCCCGGGCGAATTGCCAGAGATCCCGGTAGTAGGCAATGGCGGCCTGGTGGTCGTGCTCCAACGGTACATCGGGAGGGAGGATGCGAGCGAGCCGGGCCTGGATGTAGTTGTCTTCGCGGAGGACGGCCGGCCGGAGACGGGCCAGCTCAACCAGTTGTTCCGTTGTCATTCTGGTGTGAATACCGAGGGAGCCGAAACCTCGGCTGTCCTTGTAGTCGAGATCGTCGGCGACCATGTTGACGAGGTTGGGGACGTCGGGACGTTGCAGGCGGTTGAGAAACGACCGGCGCTGGTCCGGATTGAGGTCCCGGGCGAGGGCCAGCTCGAGCCCGCGGTCGGTGAAGCGGTCGAGGTCCCGATGGCGGAACGCCTGTTCCATAAAAACTGAAATACCGTATGAGGATGGGTTGATACGGCTGGGAGCATCCGGATTCCTTGCATCATCACGGCGATGGTGCTGGAAACGAAGGTTCAGGTCATCCCGCAGGTAGTTCCAGGTTTCCTTCGGGTGCCGGTCATAATCGATCAGCATCTGCCGTCGTTTCAGCTCCTTCATCCTTTCATTCCAGCTATGCCGGTTGTTTGCCAGCCACCGGTCCATTGTCTCCTGGTAGGCATTCCGGTCGCCGCGAAGCTGGGCGTCGAGAGCATGAAGGTAGAAATATTCCTCGGTACCCGGGACCAGCATCTCCAGCGCCTGCGAACGGTCGCCCCAGGCAAACCCTTCCATAAACTCGAGCGAATCGGTTGATGCAGCCATGCATGGGTGCAACGCGGCCAGAGCGAACAAGCAGACGATCCAGGATTTCATAGAGAACCTCCAATCACAGCTCCATCCAACACAGGATGGGCTACCGATGTGTCATCAGAATGTAAAAAGGTTGTGAAGAGAAGGGGGACAGGTACCAGGAAGGGTGCGGTCATGGCAAAAGTATGCCATGCCGCCCCCCCGGTCATGAAGACTCGAATCGCCGTATAGAAGGAAATCATCCGGGAAGGGGGACAGGCACCCGCGCCAGGGACAGGCACCCGCGACCCAAATCGACGCCGGGGACCACGCAAGGGACAGGGACCACGCAAGGGACAGGTACCGGCACCATCCATCATGGGGACAGGCACCCGCGGCGCAAATTGACGCCGGGACAGGAAGGAGATCCGAGAAGCGAGAAGGGGGACAGGTGCCTGATTTTGTACCGGATTCCCTGGGACATGCATCAGGAAAAGCCCAAAGCATATGGGGACAGGTACATGTCTTGGGGGGACGGCAGGAACCGGCCGCCCATAGTGCTCATAGGGACAGGTGCGAAAGCGCGGGAGAGATGAGTTGGGTGAAGCCGCTCCGGGATTCAGGTTAATGTTGTTGTCGGCATGATGTGCAATTCGTTCATTGTGAACATGTTGCGATTTACATGACCGGAATTCCGGCTTTTGTTGGTATCAAAATCCAGCGAAGGGGTTGACTTTGTTAAAGTGCTTTATTAAAACGTTTCTCCATGCGCAAATCTGTCATACTTCTGTCCACCCTTCTGGTAGCAACTGTCGTGATTGTTGTCTTGTGGAGACAGGGTCAGGCGCCGGATTCATCTCCGAGAGAAACCGGTCCGGCGGACTCTGGTTTCCCGGTGGCTGCAGCCGAAGCGGAACCGTCTGAGGATCGCGATATGGACTCTTCGTCGATTCCTTCCGGTTCCCCTGCGCCATTGATGGGACAATCGAGCCGATCGGCCGCCCCGGGATCGAATCCCCAGGTTGTCCCCTCCGTTTCTACACCCGGTCCGGTTGCTATCGACGAGCTTGTGACCGTGCGTGAACCGGGAACGACCAACCTGGTTCGGGTTACCCGTGAAGAAGCCTTTACCATGCTGCCGGCCGTTCGTTCATGGATGGCTTCCGGGGTGACGCCTGAAGACCTCGCCCAGGCCCGCAGCCGGCTGGTGGAGCAGGGGTTTGCCGGTGATGCTCTCTATGACCCCCTTCTGGTCTCCCAGTTTCTTACCCGAACAGAGGTCGAGGTGATCACCATCGCTTCGGTTGATATTCCGGGCACCGCACCGGCCGGCATGCCCGTGTCGTTTGAAGTAACCGGTGATTTCCCGGATCCATCCTTCAGCTTCGATCGCTGGGTGGTGGACCAGGATGGGCGGGAATTGATTATCCGGCCGAAAGGTACGGATGACGGAACCCAGGCGCCGGCACTTCTGGTTCCCGTCACCATGAGAGGTGAACTCCCGCCTCTCGAGCCCGGCACCTACAGTCTGACATTCCTCGGGGCGGGGACGTCCCACAAAACCACTATCGAGATTCAATAAAGGACCCCGTGATGAAACATGTATATCCCCGAATCACCCGGCTTGCGGCCGCTCTCGCAGTCTCTGTCGCCGCCGCATTTCCCGCGTTGGCACTGGACCCAATGGAGCGATCCTTTTTCGGCCTGACGTCTCTTGAAGCAACGCATCCCGAACTGACCGGTCGGGGTTTCGCCACCGGTGTATCGGATACCGAGTTTGATATCACCCATCCCGGGCTCGGTTGGACCGGTCCCAGCAATATATATATGGAGATCCGCAACAGTACGAATGTCATCGATGAGCTGCCGCGCATCAATCCCCGGATCCTTTCCGCGGCTCACGACTTTCGGGCGCAGAAAAGCAGCAAGCGGATTCATGATGCCTATCAGTTCAGTTACGACCTTCCGATCACCCACAACAACACGCTCAGCAATCGAATCTGGGGATATCATGGCACCTATGTCGCCGGTGCGGCCGCATCGGGTGTGCGGGGTCCGGGGGTCTCCAGCCTCGGGTCTGCGCCGGAAGTCGGGTTGGTCCTGTCCGCCGACAGCGCCACCCTTTCCTACATCATCAACCAGACCCCGGAAGGTAATCCCTACAACCTCGTTTCCATGAATCGGAGTTTTACCGGTTCCTCAAGGATCGAACCGGCATCCCGCCGCAATACCGGCGTGGCCACGGTCAATGCTGCCGGCAACTATTTCACAACCTTTACCAACTCCATGCGGATCCCGTTCCGTACCTATACCTACGGGCAATCTCCAAGCATGTCATCGATCCGGTGGCTGCCTTCGGAAGGCTATGACTTCATTGCCAGCGGATTGTCGCTGATCAGCGAGACCAGTGCCGTTGCATCATCAAGCGGAAGCATGCGCAGCCAGGAATCGATTTTTACCGACTATGTGGTAAAGACACTCGCCGCGGACAATTCCTATGACCGAACCGTAGGCGGAACCTCTCTTGCTTCACCGTTGCTTTCAGGCGGGCTGGTCCTGGTTCAGCAGGCGTATGCGAATACCCATGCCGGGGCATGGCTCCAGAATGACCAGCTCATGCGGATCGTGCGTCGTTCCGCCCGCTTTGTTGATGACCTGAACACCGGTATGCGGTACCCGGTGGCTGACTTTGCCGCCGCCGTCGCTCTGGCGGAGCAGTATGAAGGCGACCCCGGGTATGAACCCTCGTTTACGGAAACGTTCGATGATGAACCAAGGGTGAATGATTATGCCGGAGGCTGGCATTTTCCGTCGCCGCTCCGGTTCCGCCCTGATTTCGATCACGGTCATGGTGCCGACCAGTATGACGCACCCCGCGTGAATGGCGGCAGGCTTGAGTTTGTCGGACGGCGGCATACCGGCGAAGCGGCCATGGCGCTCAGGAACGGGTGGGGAGATCTCGCCGTGGTGGATCTCCTGAAGCAGGACAAGGTTCTCAACCTTTCGTTTGACTACGAGAATGATCCCGGTACGTCCGGCGCTGTCGAACTGTTTCTCGGGATTCGGGAAATGTTCGGTTCCGACCAGTTCATGGATGCGAGCCTCATGCGGGACACCATCGAAACCGGCCGCATTGCCTTCCGCTTTCGGCGTCATGCCGGCAGTCACACGGTATGGGTGGATTTGCTTCGCTGCCTGGATACCCCCTGGATGTCGGGAAGCCTTTGGCGCCGGAATATCCGCAATGAAGCTCCGGTATGGGATGCCGTCCCGGTTGCCACGACAAGCTACCAGCTACCATCGGTCGGCGGTGCACACATCGATGTGTCATTCTCGGACACCGAGGTTGTGTTGTCGGTGGATGGCATCGAGCTTCTGCGGGCCGATCATGGCGCTCCTCAGGCTCCGCTCGCTCGTTCAACACCATATGTATTCTTGCGGAATCAGGACGCATCCCAGAGTCACTGGCTCGACAACATGTCTGTCCGAGTAGAATCCTCCGGATTGCCGGACGTGGGTATCGAGGCGATCCGTGACCGGGCCCTCGAGGGACTGCCCGGCGCCGATGGTGCGAATGGAATCGTGCGAATCACCCGGAGCGAGGTTTCGGATTCGCCCCTTGTTATAAATCTGACCTGTGGCGGAGTGGCGGTCGCAGGTGTCGATTATGCCTTGCTGCCCGGCTCGGTGACCATTCCCGCCGGCTGTGCATCGATCGACCTGCGCGTTCGGCCGATTGTGGATACGGTCATGGAAACAGATGAGTTGGCTGCTGTCCAGATTGCCGGCGGACAGGGGTACACCTATGGCCAGGGAGCCTATGCGTCGGTCATGATCGAGGACATGCCGGATGTCGATGGGGATGGTTTGGCCAACGGTGATGAGAACATCAACGCCAACAGTTCATTGACGGATGATGACGCCGATTTTGATATGCTTCCGGATTATGCCGATGCCGATGACGATAATGACAACATCGATACCCGGAATGAGGATCTGGATGGGAGCGGCGATGTCCGGGATGATGACTCGGACGGAGACGGTATCCCGAACTATCGCGATGCCGATGATGATGGCGATACCGTACCCACGCGGGATGAAGATGCCAACGGTGACGGTGATCCCCGCAATGACGACAGCGATGGCGACGGCATCCCGGATTACCTCGATCCCCGCGACCTTCTGAAGCTTCACGACAGTATGACGCTGGCCGGAACCTTCAACGGGTGGGATGAAACCCTCTCCAACATGTCCCTCGT
>JAUIHQ010000388.1 GCA_030432155.1 bacterium
CTTCTTCCGCCGCCTTGCGGATGTGCAGCTCATCCCGTTCCTCCAATTCCCGTTCCTCCTGTCCGTCCACCGAGAGGTGCAGTTTGCCCTGGGTGTCCAGGGCCCGGATCACGATGGTCCGGTTGTCGGGAATGATTATCGGGCGGGCGCTGAGGCTGTGCGGGCAGATCACGTTGAGCAGAAACGCCGGGGTTTCGGGATGGAGGATCGGCCCGCCGGCGGACAGGGAATGGCCGGTTGACCCGGTGGGCGTGGACAGGATAACGCCGTCGCAGCGGTAGGATGTGACGTCCTCGCCGTCGATGGTGACATCGAACGTCATAATGCGTGTCGATTGACCCCAGCCCGCGACAATGTCGTTCAAGGCGTGGAACGTGCCGACCTCGTCACCGTTCCGGACCAGCCCGGCATACATCAGGCTCAGGCGGCAAGCGCCTCATCGAGCTGTTCGAGCGGGATGGAGGTCAGGAAGCCCAGCTTGCCGAGATTCACCCCGAGAATGGGAACCGATGTGTGACGTAACAATTTGGCGGCATGAAGCATCGTGCCGTCTCCGCCCAGTGCAACCACCGCGTCAACGCGACCACCGGCATCGCCGGCGGGAATCATGTCCAGTTTCCCGGCCTGGGTTCCGGCCATCGATTCGCAAAGCACCGGCTCGAGCTTCAGCACCTTGCAGGTATCGCAGATCCGCCGTAGAACGTCGTCCGCCTGCGGTTTATCTTCGTTGATGATCAGTCCGATTGTCTTCATGCCGTTGTCCAATGGGCGAGAAACTCCCGGTTTCCGGCCGGGCCGAGGATCGGGGACGGGCAATGCCCGTGCCATATCCATCCATGCTCCATCATACCGAACCGCCGGATACGATCAATCACCTGTTCATGCACGGCGGAATCCCGGACCACGCCGCCTTTTCCGACCTGATCCCGGCCTGCTTCGAACTGAGGTTTGATCAGGGTGATGATGTCAGAGCCGGCGGCACAGGCTGCACCGACCGCGGGCAGAATGAGGGACAGGGAAATGAAGGAGACGTCGATCACCGCGAGGGTCGGTTTGGGGTCGAAAGCATCCGGAGGAAGATGTCGGGCATTGATGCCTTCCATGACCGTGACCCGCTCATCCTTGCGTAGCTGCCAGTGGAGCTGCCCTTTCCCTACATCCACCGCATATACGTGAGCGGCTCCTCTCTGCAGCAGGCAGTCGGTGAAGCCGCCGGTGGAGGCGCCGATATCCGCACAGATCCTGCCATCGATGGCGAGGGGAAAATGGTCAAGGGCGGCCTGCAGTTTCTCGCCCCCCCGGCTGACGAACGGGTCGGTTTCGGTAATGATGATGACGGCGTCATCCGGTACGGGTTGCCCGGGCTTGGACCGAACCTCGTCATTCACCCGAACCCGCCCGGTTCGGATCAGCCGTTGGGCCTTTTCCCGGCTCTCGGACAGTCCCCGGTTCACCAGGGCCTGGTCTAGTCGTTCCCCTCGCATCGGGAAACCCTACCACCGGTCACCGGTCGTAGGGAAGCGCGCGCATGGAGGGCATCATCGCGGTGACGATTTTCAGAATCACCCGTTCGCCGTTCCGAAGGATGGTGACTTCAGCGGTCTCTCCGACATCCCGGTCGAGCACCTGCCGCTGCACATCCCGCGACGTGGAAACCGGATCGCCGTCCACCTCGATGATGATGTCGCCGATTTCCAGGCCGCCGTGGCTGGCCGGGCTGTCTTCGACAACCTCCATGATCAGAACGCCGCCTTCGGTCTCGTTCATCCAGATGCCCAGCCACGGCCTTTCCCACCGTCCGCTGTTGATCAGCGAGTCGGCGACCCGCATGGCAAGGTTCACCGGCACGGCAAAGCTGATTCCGATATTACCGCTCGAATACCCCGCGGTCTGGATCACCGTGTTGATGCCGACCATCCTGCCGTCGACATCCACCAGCGGCCCGCCGCTGTTGCCCTGGTTGATCGCGGCATCGGTCTGGATGAAATCCTCGAACGGAAGGAGGCCGATCGACCGGCCTTTCTGGCTGACGATGCCGAGCGTCACCGAGCTGGCGAGGCTGAACGGCGAGCCGAGGGCGATGACGAATTCACCGACCCGCAGGGCGTCGGAGTCGCCCGGTTCGATGGGGGTCAGGTTCAACCCGTCCGTCGAGAGCAGCCGGATGACGGCCAGATCGGTATGGGGATCGCTGCCCACCAGTTCCGCCGCGTACTTCCCGCCGTCGTTGAGGACCACGGAAATCTCGGTTGCGCCATCGATCACATGGTTGTTGGTGAGAATGTAGCCTTCGCGGTTGATGATGACACCGGAACCGAGGCCGGCCAGCCGCTCAGGGATCCGGTAGGTTCGGCCGAACATCCAGTCCTGCATCAACCGGAACTGACGGGACTCGGTGCGGATCACCACCACCGAGGGCATGACTTTTTCCACCGTATCGGCGATGGCATTGCCGAACATGCGGGCCGCGTTGGGGGTGGCAGCGTAGACCGGTGTGCCGATCAGCAGGCAGGTCACCGCCAACCACACGCCGGATTTCCAGAGTTTGTGCGGGTGTGTCATGGGGTCGTATGACAGTGAGCCGTATGGGCATGTTCAAAATCTACTCAGCGCGGTTGCCGCTTTTTCGTCGTCGCCGGTCGTCCATGTTGCTACACTCAAACCTATGAGGACATGCATTACAGGCGGCCTGTTGGTTTTTCTGGTGGGTCTATGCGGTTGCGGGACGCCTTCCGCCGATATGCGGTATTCGGACGATATTCTCGATTCGCCGGACATGAATGATATGGATGAACGTCCGGCCAGCCTGATCGAGGTGGAGTGGGGGCGGGGTGAAGGGGCGGAAGTCACAAAGAATATCCCCGCGGCAGCGGCTCAGAAAGTCCGCAAGGCGTTTGACGGCCAGGGCGAGTCCGGCGCCTATCAGGAGGAGTGACGGCGGGTCAGGTGGTCGGTCGCAAACGCGCGGACCCGGGCCTGGAAAAGTTCTTCCGCCTGCTCCAGGGCTTCCTCGA
>JAUIHQ010000389.1 GCA_030432155.1 bacterium
AGCACCTGAAGCAACGTATTGACGGTCTCGAATTTCTCCTTCCAGTAATTGAATAGCTGGCCGTCCTGCAGGAGAAAGGCATCCAGGCGGGTGTAATAGTTGTTTCCGAAATCCTGGTAAGGTGCGTTGTCCCAATAATTGGTCCCGTGCAGCCAGCCATTGGGCACAAACTCCAGCCACTCCCCCTCCTCCCCCACGCCGTCGGCGCGATACAGGAACTCGCCGGGCGTCCGGCCCGGCCCCGCTTGCGTCATGGGATACACGATGTTGTTGGTGCCGCTGACCGTCACCAGCACGACACTGGTCCAGGCCGTACGGTAGAAAACAGTCTTGCCGGTATAGGAAGCTCCGGGCGCCGGGGGGATGGCTCGTGTCCGGTCGGGACCGTTTTCCCAGAGAATGTTTGTAGAATTGCAAGCAAAACCGGGTGAACCGATTCGTGTCACGTACTTGAAAGCAAGGTCCGTACCCTTTTGGACCCCAACCCGACCCGTCCAGACATTACCGGATGTCCACCGGAGTTTGATGGCATGCAACGGCTCCCATTGTCCGGTATCGGGATGACTCCCCAGCACATAGACATTCGTACCGAATCCGGCATTGGTCACGATGCTGAAGGAAACAACTTCCCGGTCCGGACTTCGACCGCCAACCACCCCACAGCCGAAACTCATAACCAACAGAAATATGTGAAGACGATGCACGGCGGCATATCTACACCCGGGCGTAAAACTTTTCAATGGGGGTGAATTATCAGAGTTGAACGACGTTCAGCCCGCTGAGGGCAGCGGGGCTCCATGTCGCATGACGCCGCCTCAACAGCTCTTTCACGCCTTCTTCGGTTCCGCCTGCATCGGCGGTTCCTTTCCCGGAGTATCCAACCCGTGGAAAGAACGGAACTGAACGACGCCGTCCTTGGTCATGTACCGTTCCAGAACCTTGGGATCGGTCTTGGTCAGGTCGACCAGGATCAGACCGTCGAGTACGTTGCTGAAGTCAGGATCGATATTGAAGGCCAGCAGACGTCCGCCGAGGCGGAGATACTGGCGGAGCAGGATCGGAACGCCCTTGAGGTCGGCCTCGATGTCGGAAATCAGGGAGTCCACGTCGTCGATGTCGTTGGCCACGGTGCGCAACTGGCGCAGCTTCCATTTTTTCAACGGTCCGATCCGCATCGGGGTCTTGGCCTTCACCAGCTTGGCAAGGTCGGGGAGAAAGTTGTGCATCTCCAGGAAGGACACCAGCATCTGCCGCGACATGGTATGGTAGTCGTTGTTGATGCTGACCGGTCCGAAAAGGATTTTGTATTGGGGATGTTGCAGTACGAAATGAGCCAGGCCTTTCCACAGCAGCAACAGGGACGAATAACTCCGCTGGTAGTCCTTCTGGACGAATGAACGTCCCATCTCCAGCGCAGGACTGATGCTCTTGAGGAGCCGCTTCCGGTAGCGGAACAGGGTGCTGGTGTAGAGACCCCGCTTTCCGAGCTGCTTCATGATCACATCCGATTTACCGAGGCGGTAAGCGCCGACGATCTCCCGCTTCTCCCGCTGCCAGATAAACAGGTGGATGTAGTAATCGTCGAAGCGGTCGGTGTCGATCGCCTGCCCCGTCCCCTCCCCGATCGCCCGGAATGTCTCCTCCCGCAGGCGTCCCAGCTCCCGCATCACGTGGGGAATCTGCTCGGTGTAGGCGAAATAGACATCCATCGGTCCGCTCTGGAGCAGTTTCTGGGTTGGGGGCAATGCGGAGATGTCGTTCACCAGCAGATCGGGCGATACCGCGGGGATGATCGGAACCTCTTTGGGCTTGATGAACCGGACCGGAACCTGAATCCGCCGGCGCTCTTTTTTCGGCGCGTCCTTGCGGTGCCGGAGATGATAGGTCCGCATCCGGATGTAGGCCATCAGTTCCTCATCCGACATCGGTTCGAGCTTGCGGTAGGGAATGGGATTGCCGATTCGCAAACGAATCGTCTGTCCCCGCTTCTTGACGAATTCGTGGGGCAGCATGGCGGTGCGAAGGTTGGGGTGGACCATGCCGAGAAGCTGGAACAGCAGGCTGTTGGAACCGCGGATGAAAATCGGAATCACCGGCGATTCCGTGCGTCGGATGATCCGGCCGATGGTTTCGTTCCATTCCGGGTCAATGACCCGCCCCTTCCGCAGATCGATATGCGAAACCGCGCCGGCCGGAAACACCCCGAGCACGTGATCCTCGTTCAGCCAGCGCATTGTCTCTTTCAACGGCTTCATGTTGGCCCGCGCGGAATCGGGCCGGGCGAAGGGGTCGACAAAGATGAACATGTCGCGCAGGTCCGGCACCCGCTCGAGGAGGAAATTCGCCATCAGTTTGACGTCGTCACGAACCGACTTCAGAAGCTGGCTGAGGATCAGTCCTTCGATTCCGCCGAACGGATGATTCGCCACCACCACCACCCGGCCGGTTTTGGGAATCAAACGCAGGTCCGCCTCGCTCACTTCGAACGAAACCTGCATCGACTCGAGTACCCGGCCGGCAAATGCCTTGTCGCTGACCGCGGTGGCGCCTGCGATGTAGATCTGGTTGACCTGGTCGAACGCGAGCAGCTTCTCCAGCGGCCCGTCCACCAATGAAAACAGGCGGTTTCGGATGGGATCCTGAAACGGGGAATCCAGTTTGATCACGCGATCAGGCTTGTCCCGTACGGACGGTTATTCCTGCATTGTCTCGGATGTCGTCTCGGCTTTCAGGCGCGAAATGAGTTCGATCACATCCTGGTCGTGAGAACCCACGGACACGTCATCCATCACATGGGCCACGCGGCCCGCAGGATCGATGATGAAGGTTACCCGCTTCGCAATCATCCCCCCGAACGCAAGTACGCCGTAGGCTTCGGACAGGATCTTGTCGTGGTCGGCAAGCAGATCGAAGGGCAGGTTATACTCATCCTTGAATTTCTGCTGGGCCTCAAGATCGTCCACGCTGGCGCCGAGAATCACCGCGCCGATATCTTCGACCCCCT
>JAUIHQ010000049.1 GCA_030432155.1 bacterium
CAAGGAGGGAGACTGACCACTTGGGAGCTTGAGAAAGCCGGTGTTCCCTACACACTCATTTGTGACAATATGAGTGGCTCCTTAATGGCCCAAGGAAAAGTCGATAAGGTGTTTCTTGGTGCCGATCGCATCGCCATGAATGGTGATTTTGCCAATAAAATTGGAACCTATAATTTGGCCGTTTTATGCCACTATCACAATGTTCCCTTTTACACCGTGGCTCCAATGACCACCATTGATCCCCGGTGTGAAGGTGGATCAAAAATTCCTGTAGAAATGCGAAAGGACGCCGAGGTCAGAGGGGTCTTTGGAACTTTTGGTGAAATCCGTTGGGCGCCTCAAAATTCGGCCACCTACAATCCAGCCTTTGACGTCACCTCTGTGAGCCTATTGACCGGGATGGTGGTGGACGGAAAGGTCTTCAGTCAAGAAGACCTGTTGAATGGTGATTTAAAAAGTCTTTTTTAAGCGTAATCGCTCACGGGGATGCAAGAACAGAAAAGGTTCTTGTCTCCGTAAACATGGTCGATACGGTTGACCGACGGCCAAAACTTCCCGTCTTTTAAAGCCATGTTTGGATAGAAAGCTTGTTCACGACTGTAAGAATGATTCCAGTCCTGCATTAAATTTTCTGTGGTGTGAGGAGCGTTCACTAGGGGGTTGTCCTCTTTTGTCCACTGGCCCTTTTCGACTTTGCGAATCTCTTCCCGGATGGTGATCATCGCATCACAAAAACGATCCAGCTCCTCTTTACTTTCACTTTCAGTGGGCTCAATCATCATGGTGTTGATCACCGGCCAAGACATGGTTGGAGCGTGGAAGCCAAAATCCATTAAGCGCTTAGCGATATCATCCACTGTGATTCCGGTGGCTTCTTTGATAGGGCGAAGGTCAATGATGCACTCGTGAGCCACTCTTCCCAAGCTTCCGGTGTAAAGAATCGGAAAGTGTTCCTTCAGGCGATGAGCGATGTAGTTGGCATTTAAAATGGCGACCTCGGTGGCTCGCTTTAATCCTTCGGCACCCATCATGGCGATAAAGGACCATGGAATCGGAAGAATCAAGGCGCTTCCCCAAGGGGCCGCACTGATATTGGAAGATCCCGTTTCAGGGCCTGCCAAACGATTCAAGTTGTGGTTGGGCATAAAGGGTTTTAAGTGCTCCGCCACTCCAATGGGGCCCACACCTGGTCCACCACCACCGTGGGGAATACAAAATGTTTTGTGAAGATTGAGGTGACTCACGTCAGGTCCAAATTGACCCGGTTGGCAGAGTCCCACCATGGCATTAAGGTTGGCTCCATCCATATAAACCTGGCCACCGTGATCGTGAATAATTTCACAGATTTTTTTCACTTCCGCTTCAAACACACCATGGGTGGAGGGGTAAGTGATCATTAGAGCGGACAAAGAGTTTTTATAAGCTTTGGCTTTCTCCAAAAGGTCCACAAGGTCGATGTTTCCTTGTTCGTCGCAATTGACGATGACCACTTTCATTCCAGCCATAACAGCACTAGCAGGGTTGGTTCCGTGGGCAGAACTTGGAATCAAGCAAACGTTGCGCTCTTTGTTTCCATTGCTTTCATGGTAGCGACGAATGGCAAGAAGCCCTGCGTACTCACCTTGAGAACCAGCATTGGGCTGTAGCGAAATGTCAGCAAAACCTGTGATCTCTGCAAGCCACTGGCGCAGTTCTTTGATTAACTCTAAAGAGCCCTGGGCCTGATCCATTGGGCAGAAAGGGTGAAGGTTTGCAAACTCAGGCCAGGTGATTGGCATCAATTCAGTGGCTGCGTTTAACTTCATGGTGCAAGAGCCAAGAGGAATCATGGCATCAGCCAAAGTTAAATCTTTTTTCTCGAGGCGTTGGATGTATCTCATCAATTCCGTTTCGGAGTGAAAGCGATTGAAAACGGGGTGAGTGAGAAACTCGCTTTCGCGAAGTTGAAAGTCAGCAAGAAATTCAGCACGTAGTGCAACACGAGAAAGAACGCCAGGACCACACCAGAAACAAACAGCGTCACGCTGACGGGCAAATAAATGTAGACATAGCGTCGTTCGTGAGAATGCAGGCCCGCGGCAACAAAGGTCCACAGATAGTAAAAGATCGCTGGCGACGCGATCACGGGTAACGCCCTCCTCTTCGTGTACGATGGAGAGACGGCGCCCGACAATCCGGTTGAAGATCGCGGACTTGCCGACGTTGGGACGGCCGACGATGGCTACCACCCGCCTCCGGACGGGCGGGTCAACGTTCTCGGATGTGTCGTTCATGATTCGGTGCGGTCATAGTGGATGAGCCCGGGGCCGTGAACAAGAAGATCCTCAGGACCCCGGCCGTGGAGGTACAGAAACCGTCTCGTTCCGCCGGTTGCGATCGGTCAGGCTTCCGGTGTCGATCCGTCGGCGTCATCACCCGGCTCCGCCGTCGTTTCGGCCGCTATCCCGGCTTCCGCTTCCAGCTCGCCGAGAATCTCTTCCTCGTCTTTTTCCGGTTCCACCGGCGTGGTGGAAACGACCTTGTCGTCGTCCGCGAGGTTGATCAGCTTCACGCCCTGGGTGTTCCGTCCGATCACCCGGAGGTCGTCAATGCCGATCCGGATCATGGTGCCGTTCTGGGTAATGATCATCAGGGCATCGTGTTCCCGCACCGCGTGCGCCCCGGCCACCGGACCGTTACGGTCGGACGCCTTGATGCAGATCACGCCTTTTCCGCCGCGGCCCTGTACCGGATATTCATCGAACGATGTCCGCTTGCCGTATCCATTCGCGGTGATGCAGAGAAGGGTGGCATCCTTGTTGACGACTTCGATACTTTCCACCTTGTCGTCCTTGCCGGCCAACCGGATACCGCGGACCCCGTAGGTGTCGCGGCCCTGGTCCCGCAACTGGCCTTCCTGGAAACGGATGCTCATGCCCTTGTGGGTCACGAGAAGCAGGTCGTCGCTGCCGCCGGTCAATTTAACTCCGATCAGCCGGTCGCCTTCCTCGTGATTGATGGCGATGGCGATGATGCCGCCGGCCCGGGGGTTCCCGAACGCGGAGAGCCGGGTCTTCTTGACCGTACCGTGGGCGGTGGCGAACACAAGAAACTCGTTTTCGCTGAACTCGCGCACCCGGATCAGGGCGGCGATTTTCTCATCGTTGGCCACTTCCAGCAGATTGACAATGGCCTTGCCGCGGCTGGTGCGGCTGCCCTCAGGGACTTCGTACACCTTCTTCCAGTGCACCCGGCCCGTTTCGGTAAAGAACAACAGGTAATCGTGGAGCGAGGCCGCGAACACATGTTCGACATAGTCCTCGTCCTTCATCGACATCCCGGAGACACCGCGGCCGCCCCTCCGCTGCTCGCGGAAGGTTTCGATCGGCACCCGCTTGATGTACCCGGCATGGCTGATCGTCAGTACGCAGGGACGGTCCGCGATCAGGTCCTCCATGTTCAATTCGCCCTCGTCAGGGATGATCTCCGTCCGCCGCTCGTCAGCATACTTTTCGCGGATTTCCTGCAGGTCTTCCTTCATCACCGCGTAGATTTTCTCCGGATGGGCAAGAAGATCCTTGAGGTATTCAATGAGCGCCTTGACCTCGGCGTACTCCTTCTCGATTTTATCGCGCTCGAGACCGGTCAACTGGTACAGGCGCATATCGAGAATTGCGTTGGCCTGGATTTCCGACAGGCCGAACCGGGCAATCAATTCGCGCCGGGCTTCGTCACGGTCGCGGGATGCCCGGATCACCTTCACCACGTCGTCGAGATTGTCGAGGGCGATCAGGTAGCCTTCGAGGATATGCGCCCGGGCTTCGGCCTTGGCGAGGTCGAATTTCGTGCGGCGGGTGATGACCTCGAACCGGTGATCGATGAAGCACTTCAGGAGCTCCCGCAGGTTCATGACCTTCGGGCGGCCCTTGTCGATGGCGAGCATGATCGCCCCGAAGGTGGTCTCCATCTGGGTGTGCCGGTACAGGTTGTTGAGCAGCACCTTGGCCAGGGTGCCCTTCTTCACATCGATGACGATGCGGATCCCCTCCTTGGCCGACTCGTCGCGGATATCGGAGATGCCCTCGATCTTCTTGTCGCGCACCAGGTCCGCGATCTTCTCGATCAGCGAAGCCTTGTTCACGGTATAGGGAATTTCGGAAACGATGATCTGCTCGCGGTCGTTCTTCCCCTCGACGATTTCCGCCTTGCCCCGCACCTTGATCAGGCCGCGGCCGGTTTCGTACATCGACTTGATCGGGTTGACGCCGAAGATCATGCCCGCGGTCGGGAAGTCGGGCCCTTTGACAAATGCGGTCAGGTCGGACACCTCGGCCGAGGGATGGTCGATCAGGTGAATGACCGCATCCACAACTTCCCCGAGGTTGTGGGGAGGAATGTTGGTCGCCATGCCGACCGCGATGCCGGTGCTGCCGTTGATCAGCAGGTTGGGTACGCGGGCGGGAAGCACCGTGGGCTCCATCAGCGAGCCGTCGAAGTTCTCCTGCATATCGACGGTGTTCTTGTCGATATCGGCGAGCATCTCCTCGGCCAGCCGCTGCAGCTTACACTCGGTGTACCGGTATGCCGCGGGGGGGTCGCCGTCGATGGACCCGAAGTTCCCCTGCCCGTTGATCAGCATGCTCCGCATGGAGAACGGCTGAGCCATACGGACCAGGGTGTCGTACACCGCCTGGTCGCCGTGGGGATGGAAATTACCGATGACTTCACCGACGACCTTCGCGCACTTGACGTAGGCCTTGTTGTGGGTCCAGCCGCGTTCCCGCATCGCGTACAGGATGCGGCGGTTGCCCGGCTTCAGGCCGTCGCGTGCGTCGGGCAGTGCGCGGCCGATGATCACGCTCATCGAGTAATCGATGTAGGCGCGCTGCATTTCCTCTTCGATGTTGATGCTGTCTATGCGCTCGTTCACAGGTCCTCGGTTTTCGTCGATGGTTTGCGCCGCGCCTCACCCGGCCGTCCGGGTCCGCGGCCGTCGGTCATATATCCAGATTCGTTACGTTCAGGGCATTGTCTTCGATGAAAGCCCGCCGGGGCTCGACTTCGTCACCCATCAGCACGGTGAAAATCTCGTCCGTCCGCACCGCATCCTCAAGGGCGACCTTGAGAAGCTTCCGGTTGGCGGGGTTCATGGTGGTCTCCCAGAGCTGCTCGGGGTTCATTTCGCCGAGACCCTTATAGCGCTGGATGTCGAGGCCCTTGCGACCCTGTTCGCGAACCCGAACCAACAGGTCGAACAGGGAACGCACGGGCTCACGCTTTTCATCGCCGTCGCCGAGCTTGAAGATGGGCGTATCGCATTCCAGCAACTGGTTGACCGAGAAGCCGACCTCCTCGAGCCGGGCAACCTGCCGGGTGATCTGGCCGGCGCTGTAGACCTCGACCCAATGGAGGCCCTGGGAGCGGCTGCGCGGTTCATCAGGCGCATCGGTCACAATTTCCAGGCCTTCCTTTTCTTCCAGCTCCTTGCAGAGTTCCTTCAACTCCGGTTCACTGTATACGTAATAACGCTTCGGCTCATCCTTGATCAATGCTTCCACCACGTACTGGGCAAAGGCGCCCTCGGGGGAGCGGTTCCGGATATAGGCTTCGAAGTCGATGCCTTTCCGCGCGATCCGCTCGGAGGTGGATTCGATCTCGGTCAGCAGCTCCAGCAGGTTCTTCAGGTCGTCGCCGGCCGCGAGCTGCTTGTTCTCAAGGTCGAACAGCGCAACGTCGTCGATCGCCATATCCATGAGGATCCGGTTGAGCTGGGCTTCGCTCTCAATGTATTCCTCGCGGTTCCGGCGCTTGATCCGGTACAGCGGGGGCTGGGCGATGAAGATGTTCCCGCGCTCCAGCAGCTCGGGCATCTTGCGGTAGAAGAAGGTCAGAAGCAGCGTACGGATGTGGGAGCCGTCGACATCGGCATCGGTCATGATGATGACGCGGTGATACCGCAGCTTGGCGATGTTGAACTCATCCCGCCCGAACCCGGTGCCGATCGCGGTGATCATGGTCCGGATTTCGTTGTTGTTGAGCATCTTGTCGTCGCGGGCTTTCTCCACGTTGAGCACCTTGCCCCGGAGCGGGAGCACGGCCTGGAAATTGCGGTCCCGGCCCTGCTTGGCCGAGCCGCCGGCGCTGTCGCCCTCGACGATGAACAACTCGCACTTGTCGGGGTCCCGCTCGGTGCAGTCGGCGAGCTTGCCGGGGAGGGAACCGCCCTCGAGCGCACCTTTGCGACGGGTCAGCTCTCGGGCCTTGCGGGCCGCTTCCCGGGCCCGGGAGGCCAACACTGCCTTCTCGACGATACGCTTGGCCACCGAGGGGTTTTCCTCGAGATGGGTGCCCAGCTCGTCGTTGACGATCGCCTCGACGATGCCCTGGACCTCGCTGTTGCCGAGCTTGGTCTTGGTCTGGCCCTCGAACTGGGGATCGGGAACCTTGACGCTGACCACCGCGGTCAACCCTTCGCGAATGTCGTCGCCGGTCATGCCGGCCTCATCCTTGAGCAGCTTGTTGGCCCGGGCGTACTGGTTCACCGTGCGGGTCAGGGCGGAACGAAACCCGCTGAGATGGGTACCGCCCTCCACGGTGTTGATGTTGTTGGTGAAGGAGAAAATATTCTCGTTGTAGGAATCGCTGTACTGAAACGCGATGTCCACGGTGACATTGTCCCGCTCCTTTTCAAACAGGATCACATCGGGATGGAGAACATTCTTGTTCTTGTTCAGGTGCTTGACGAATTCAGCGATGCCCCCCTCGTACCGGTACAACTCCTCGCGGGGCGGCATTTCCTGCCGCAGCTTCACCTCGATACCCTTGTTGAGGAACGCCAGCTCGCGAAGCCGGTTGGCCAGGGTGTCCCAGTTGAACTCGATGGCGCTGAAAATCGAGCTGTCGGGCATGAAGGTGATCTTGGTGCCGGTGCCGCGGGTCTTGCCGATGGTCTCAAGCTTGGTTACCGGTACACCGCGCTGATACCGCTGGTGATGAACCTGCCCGTCGCGGCGAATCTCGACCTCCAGCCACTCGCTCAGGGCGTTCACGCAGGAAACGCCCACGCCGTGCAGGCCGCCCGACACCTTGTACGAATCGTGATCGAACTTGCCGCCGGCATGAAGCACGGTCAGCACCACTTCCACCGCCGGCCGCTTCTCGGTGGCATGCATATCCACCGGTATACCGCGGCCGTCGTCGTTGATGCTCACCGAGCCGTCCCCGTTGATCACCACTTCGATGTGATCGCAGTGCCCGGCAAGGGCCTCATCGATACTATTATCGACCACTTCGTAGACCAGGTGGTGAAGTCCGCGCACGCCGGTGTCGCCGATATACATCGCCGGACGCTTCCGGACCGCTTCCAGCCCGGCCAGCACCGTGATGTTTCCGGCGCCGTACTGCCCGCCCGTCTTGGGGCGCTTTTTCTCGGTTACCACCTCAGCTTCAACAACTTCCAGACCAACACCTTCCGCCGCGTCAACCGGTTCGGTACCGGGCGCGGGCGGAACGCCGGCCTGCTCTTTTTCATCGTTCGGCATAGATTCTCCAACGTGTGTGGATCAAAGGAGTCCAGTGTAAGGAAAGCGTTATAAAAAAGCAATGCCGGGGAGGGGGTTTTGAGGGGGAAAATCAACGCGAAACCCCACGCCAAACCGGTGCCCGGCCGGCCGGGATCCATCCTCCGGATCACACCTGCAGGCCAGGCCCTCTTCCTGAACATGTCGGCGGAAAACACTTGGCGGGAGGCAGGTCTCCCCCGTATACGTAGCGCCTTTCACCCGGCCCCGGTAAGGCCGCATCATCACGAAAATCGTTGGGAGAATTTGTCATGTACAGCGCATCGGATCTACGCAAAGGCCTGAAAATCGAGTTGGAGGGCGTGCCCTACGACATCACCGAGTTCCAATTCGTGAAGCCGGGCAAGGGCCAGGCGATGTACAAATGCCGGATTCGCAACCTGCTGACCGGCGGCACCCAGGACCGCACCTTCCGCGAGGTGGAAAAAATCGGCAAGCCGGACCTCTTCGACCAGGAATTGATTTTCTCCTACCTTCACGGCGACGACTTCGTGTTCAGCGATCCCGAAACCTACGAGGAAGTCCACATCCACAAGGATGTCATGGGCGACCGCAAGTGGTTCATCGTCGAAGATATGCGGGTATCGATCCTGTTCCATAACGGCAAGGCGATCGATATCCAGCTCCCGACGTTCGTGGAAAAGAAGATCGTGGAAACGGAACCGGGCTTCCGCGGGGATACCGCGACCAACGTCACGAAGCCGGCCAAGCTCGACAACGGCTACGAGATCAATGTCCCGCTGTTCATCAACGTGGGCGACGTGGTTCGCGTGGATACCCGCACCGGGGACTATTCGGACCGGGTGAGCACCGGCAAGAAATCCTGAACCGCGGCATGAACCCCGCCGCAACCAGGCTGGCACGGCTGCGCGCGCGGGCGGGGATTCTCCAGTCCATCCGCGGCTGGTTTGACGATCACGGCTTCACCGAGGTGGAAACCCCGGTACGCATCGCCGCTCCCGCACTTGAGGACCACATCGACGCCGAGCCCGCGGGCGACCTCTACCTCCGCACCTCGCCCGAACTTCACATGAAACGCCTTCTCGCCGAAGGCATGGAGCGCATCTACTCGCTGGGTCCCTGCTTCCGGCGCGGGGAATACGGCGCCCGCCATCATGCGGAATACACCATGCTGGAATGGTATCGGGCCGGCTCAAACGCCGACGGCATGCTGGATGACGCGCAACAGCTCATACGCCGGGTCGCCACGGAGCATCGGGGCGAGGAACCGTTGATGTGGAACGGCTGTTCGATCGATGTTCACGCCGCGTGGGAACATGTGACCGTCGCCGACGTTTTTCGGAGGGCTGCGGGCTGGGATCCGCTCGCATCCTATGATCCCGACCGGTTTGATCTCGACCTGGTGAATCTTGTCGAGCCTTCACTACGGACGGATATACCGGTCGTGCTGAAGGATTACCCCCCCGAAGCCGCGGCCCTTGCCTCGATCCGCCGCGAGCCCGGCCGGCCGCCGGTCGCCGAACGGTGGGAACTGTATATCGGGGGGATGGAACTGGCGAACGCGTATACCGAACTGACCGATGCCGCGGAGCAGAGGCGTCGATTCGCCGCGTGCGCGGCGGGACGAGCTGCCCGGGGGAAGCCGGTCTATCCGGTGGACGAAGCGTTTCTGGATGCGCTGGGCGCGATGCCCCCGTGCGGCGGCATCGCACTCGGGGTGGACCGGCTGGTCATGTTGATGACCGGGGCCGTCGATATCGGGGATGTTGTCGCGTTTCGCGAATAGCCGGTCAACGCTCCTCGGTTTCGATCGCGGTCACCACACCGGAACGGAACTCCACGCGGAGCCGGTCGTATTCCTTTTCCTGGCGTACATCCACCCATACCCAGTCGCTGGTATCCCGATACCGGCCGGATGAGTCACGGTAGCGGAAGTCCGCCTTGACCCGCTGTCGGTCACTGCTGTAATCCGTCGCAGTATAGGCCCACACCGTGGTTTCGCCGTCCTTCGTCCTCCGGCTGTATAACCGGTCCGGCCGGCCGAGGGCGATCTGCACCATGTCCTCCGTATATCCGACCTCGATGTTCCCCGCCTTCACCGTTTCCTGGACGTCGGGCGGGAAGGAGGCAAAGAGTTCGGGGTTTTTCTTGATGCGGCTGTCCGGGGTTGCACATCCCGCCACGGCCAGCAGCGCCGGCAGCACAACCAGTAAGATCCATCGGTTTGTCATAATCGTATCCCTCATGTGGTCGTGCCCATTCTACCCGGAACCGGCTCGGGATGAAACCCCGGAAATGAGCCGGCGCCTCATCAACCCGTAAAGATTCCGGCCACAATTTCGGCTTTGCCCGGAGGATCGGTGATGTGCATACTTGTGATCTATGCCCGCTTTCAGCACTGCACCGGTCACGATCGAATGCCCATCCTGCGGCGTAAAGCTGCGAATGAAGGCGGGTGTTCTCAAAACCCGCAAACAGATCAAGTGCGTGAAATGCAGCACGATGATTCCCACCCCGGGGGCAGAAGAAGCACCGGGAACCGATCAGCCCGAACCGGTCAAACCGGAAACCACATCCGCGGTGGACAACGCAAAGATACCCGAGGCCGGGACGACAGCTCCCGTCGCACCGGCGGAGCCTGAAACAAAGGCGCCGGAAACGAAAACCCAGGCGCCCGCACCGGAGCCGCCCGCACCCCCACCCCCTCCGCCGGAGCCGGAACCTCCGCGCGCGAACCCGGAACGGGAGAAGGAGCTGACCGAGCGGCTGTCCCTCGCCAACACCCGCATCACCAGCCTGCTTGCCGAGGTGGAGAATCTCAAGCCGCTCCAGCAGGAACTCGAGAAAGCCCGGAAGGAAATACTGGAACTCGAGGATCGGGTCAGCGAACTTCAGAAAATGTGGCACGGGAAGGAACACGAAGCTCGAGAGCAGATCGACCGGCGTATCGCCGCCGAAAAAGAGGCGGAGAAGGCCATCAAGCTCAAGAACCACGTGCTCGCCCGCATCAAGAACGAATTGAACGAATACCTGATGGCAGAACGGGATTCGGCCATTGAGCGCTTCCGCGCCCTGGAAACCCGGCTGCATAAACTTGATCAGGAAAGCTAACCGCCGGCCCGGTCGCCGGTAGAAAGGAATCCGCAATGAAGGCTCGCACATTCACCGTGATATTCATGTTCTCGGCAATCACCGCCGGCGCCATGTCCCTTATCGATAACGGCAGCTTTGAAGTCCCGGGATCTTCCTCCGCCGATACGGCCAGCCACTGGGCGATGAATGATCCCGACGAGCATGGCGGTTCCTGGGGCAGCGCCTCCCGCAAAGACTGGCGCTCGCACGAAGGTATGTTCATCGGCGTGATTCCCGGTACATGGGCAGAGGCCGGGACGTTTGGCGGATTCTGGCAGGAGGCGGAAGCCAATGCGGGATCGACCTACCGGGCCTCGGGATGGTTCTGGGCCGACCAAGCGTGGAATGCGGAACGCGAGCTGCTCAAGATCGAATTCTGGAATGCCGAGCGCACGGAGATGGTGTTTGAGCAGACCGTGGACCTGACCGATGTCGGTGAGGCTTGGACGGAGAAATCGGTCGAAGCCACCGCCCCCGAGAACGCCGCCTGGGTCCGGATCGTGGTGGATGTCGACAAAGCCGGAACCGACGGGGCTTTGCAGATGGACGAGTTGAGCCTCGAACAAACATGGTGAGCCGCTCCGCGGTTGCGGAGCGTAAAATTCAACATCGGCCCCCAACCCGTTGGGCATCGGTTTCTCGAAACGGAAATGTCCTTGCACGGTTCCGCCTCCTTCGCGACCATGCCCGGCTGTATCATGGCCGGAAAACGAAATAACAGATCCCCCAGGAGAGGTTCGAAACGTCGGCGACGGCAGCAAGATTCCGTACCCAAGCCATCAAACTGCCGGGCGCTTCTCGTCATCGACTCGTCGTCCATCCGTCGCAAGGCAGTCGCCGACTGCCGCCGCGCCCGCACCACATTTGAGAAGGCGGAATCCGAACTCCAGGTATACGAGAGCAGGGATAAACCGGCATTCACCCGGTGGTATCGTTCGGTGTTCGGATCCAGAATCGCAGAGCTGAAGGCGCATTACGATGAAGCAACCATGCTACGGGAGCGTCTTCACCGGTTCTTTCTGTTTGCCGACATGAAAGGCTGTGATGTGAGGGAAGCCGCGCGAATCTATGACCGGTCGGTGGCGGAGTTTGAACGTATAGAAGCGAGTCTTCGAGAACGGGAAAGGAAGCGGCAGGAGGAGGAACAGCGCAAGGCCGAGTCGCGGCGACAGGAATTAAAGACAATTGTGCTGGGCGACCTGAAAACCCTTTTCAGCGAACAGAAGGCCCGTACGCGCCGATACCTGAAGCGAGGTGAGAGCAAGTTTGACCTGCTATGTTCCCTGCTCGCCCTGTACGAGGAAGAGACAGGCCTCGAGATGCTGATCGCGATGGATATTCTCCGGTGTAAGGAAGGAAGGCAAATCCTCACCGAGGCGGGTCTTGATGGCGCGATGGATGATCCCTTCGAATTTGCGGAAGATGACGACGACCCGGATCTGGAGGATGTATTCGAGAATATCTTCGGATCTCCCTTTGCCGATGGAGAGGGTCCCGAGCCCTCGCCGTCTCGGAGGGAAGAGGGGACGAGTGAGGCGGAAGACGCCAAGCTGAAGACGCTGTGGCGGGAGCTGGCCTTCGCCCTGCATCCTGATCAATCCGACGCGGCATCACAGCCGGCGGCACGGGAATTGTGGCATCAGGTCCAGGAAGCCATGAAGGATCGGGATCTCGACCGCATGGAGATTCTGCATGCCCATGTCCAGGTTATGAAGGGTGAATGGAGCCCTGCGGCTCCGGTCTCGAATCTCATGGCCATGACCAGGATGTACCGGGAATCAAGGGATGCCCTTCGTCGCCGCATCCGGATGTTCCGCAAAGCGCCGGACTGGGGGTTCACCGCCGCGACCGAGGAGAGTCGGGAGAGGATACAGGCATCGATGGCTGCTCTATTGGAAGAGGAAATCAGGGAGGCAAAAGCGCAGTTGGATGAGATCCGCAGCCATTATGAGTGGGAATGCAAGGACCGGAAAACGAGGGGTGCTCATCATACTCCCCGCAAGAATCCGGACCAAATGATGTTTGACGACTGGTAAATCACGCCGGCCCTGTCCGTTTGTCGTTCACACCTCATCCTTCATCCCTCCCATACGCCGAAGCTTTTCGAGGGCGAGGTGGATGGCGGCGATGTGGAGGGCCTGGCGGAAGGCGCCGTTGCGGATCATCTCCTGCAGCTCGGGAATCGTCACCCACTCGCAGGTGATTTCCTCGGTATGATCCGGATCCGGCTCCTGCACCTTGCGGGCATCGAAGACCGCATAACAATGCATCGTGTTGGTCTGGCGGGCGGAATTCGGGGTCAGGTTCCCGACCTTGACAAATCGGCCCGACGAATAGCCGGTTTCCTCCAACAGCTCCCGGCGCGCCGCGGCCTCCGGCTCCTCCCCCTCCTCCACCATCCCACCCGGAATCTCCAGGCTCATCCCGCCGATGCCGTGACGGTACAGGCGGATCAGCAGCACCCGGTGGGCCGCATCAAATACCACCATGTGAACCCAGTCCTCGCACTCGATCACGTAATAAGGATCCAGCACCGCTCCCCCCGGCGTCTCACAAACATCCGCCCGCACCCTCAGCCAGGGGTTACTGAGGATGTGGGATGTTTTTTTCACCTTCCAGTTTTGATGACTCATGCCGTACGATCTCCCGGGAGCTTTGGATGAATCCTCATCATGACATTCCGGACACGCGGATGAAATACATTCTCTCCGGCCTTTCCGACATCCTCATTGCGGTTCTCTTTCTCGTCACCTGGATCAGCCCGCGGTTGTTTTCGGATACGATGGTGAAGTCGTTGATGCTGGTGATGGTGATGGAGTTTATTGTGATTCATTCCGGGGCATTTCTCGGCGGCGTGGTGCTGTCGCCGATACCGCGGGGGAAGAAGACGATGACCCTGCTGGGGCTCGGTCTTTTCTACAGCATCTTTGCCGGCGCCTTCAGCCTCGCCTTCGGAGCCGTCTGGCCGCTCGCGGTTTTCTGGGTACTCCTGATCAACCGGATCCTTCACGTGCTGTTCGGGCGCGGCCCGGATGCGATGGAGAAGAAGATCATGATGCAGGGCTGGGCCGCGGGGATCGCCGCCTACCTGCTCGCCGTCTTCGCCACCATCTTCATCCCCATCCCCCGCCTCGGCATCACGCCCGAGGTGGTGAGTATGCAGGACATCCCGGGAAGCGGGCACTGGGTCAGCCAACCGTGGACCGTCATCGTCTCCGGCATCCTCTACTTCACCCTCACCGGCCTCTCCACGATGTCCCGGCACCGGTTGTTCAAGCAGGCCGGTCAGCACGGGTGAGTGTCCGATATATCGCGGTCCGCCAATCTCCACGATTGGTCACGAAACAGCATCAGGATTCGTGCCATTCGTGGGCAGCATCCGGCACCCAAAAGATCCCCTCCCCCGGAGGGGTGCCCGAAGGGCGGGGTGGGTCCGCAGTCCTCACCACACATACCCCCACCCCCCAATCATCAACTCCCGAAGATTACCGGGGGATGGCGCGGATGAGAAAATACCGGTAGACGCCCACCGGAGCTGCAGCGGTGTAGCTCATGCTGCTGCCGCTTCCCATCACCTCATAGATATTGGTCCAGCCCTCGAAAATCGACGGGGATGAATCCACGCGGTACAGGCACGATGTTGTACCCGGCCATGCCAGCACCGGCGCACCCGCCCCCTGCATCGAACCGGATGCGTGAAAGTATTCGCCTGGTTCCGTCGGGTCGGTGCCGGTGGCGACTTCATGCCCGTCGTTGATGCCATCCCCATCGGTATCCGCAACCAGCGGGTCGGTGCCGGTATCCGAGGGGCCCTGATAGGTGCCGGTGTCGGTCTCTACCTCATCGCTCAATCCATCCCCGTCTGAATCCACCACCGCGCCCGGCTCGTTCAGATAGACCAGCGAGCCGTAAGCATCAACGTTGGTTGTTCCGGCCAGCACGACATCCGGGTAACCGTTTCCGTCAACATCCGCCCAGCGGGCTTCGCAATATCGCATGGCACACAGACCGGCACCGACCGGAACGAATACACCTCCGCCGTCATTTCGATAGATTTCGGCATGGTAGTATGCTCCGGTGGTGGAGCCGGCAAGCAGGATATCCGGATCGCCATCCTGGTCATAGTCGCCCCACCGGCCCGCACCGTATGCGATGCCGGGAAGCCCGGCCGGAACCGGTATGAAATTGGTTCCGCCCTGGTTCTCATACACGATCGCACAACCCTCGCCGAAATCGTTGGTCGCACCGGTCAACAGGAGATCCGGATACAGATCCCCATTGTAATCGGCCCAATCGACGGAAGAATAACGGACATGTGCAAAGACCTGCAGCCCCCCGCTGAACGGCACATTGGTATTGCCGGTGCCGAAATACAGCATGGTGGTGAAACGTATGGTACTGCTTGCATACCCGGTATTGATCAGGTCATCGATTCCATCACGGTTCACATCGGCAAAGGCCATGGCCCCCTGGGTGACTTCAAACGGGCCGATCGACGTCAATCGGTCAAATGAGCCGGAACCCTCGCGGTTGTGGTAGAGGTCAAAATACTGCGAGATGCTGAAGTAGTTTCCGGACAGGCCGAGATCAAGGTAACCGTCGTTCTCGGGATCACCCCATGACAAGGCGATACTCGCCGCGTTTCGGAGGACGGCATTGATATCCACAAACACATTGCTGCCGTCGTTCCGGTAGATCTCCACCGTATGGATTCCGTTGGATGACATGCCCCCGATGGCGAGATCGGGATCACCGTCGTTATCCATATCCCCCCATGCCGCATCGGCATAGTTCACCTCGAGAATGGGTATTGCCTGATTCGTGAAGCGCCCGTCGCCGAGGCTGGTGAAAATACCGGACGCCCGAACGGCCCCGCTCCATGCTCCGGAAAGCGCCAGGTCATCATCGCCGTCGCCATCGAGATCCGCCGCTGCCAGCGCCGGATACACCCCAACCTGCGGCAATCCGTTTGTCTCAACGAGCCGGAATGTGCGCTCTGCCTGCAGCACCGCCGGCGCCAACGCCAGGCATAGTGAAAGCTTCCATGCGGCATATGATCCCATAGGCTTCACGAAGCGATGGTAGCATACGATCAACCGGCTGAACATCGGGCGTATCCCGATAATGAGCTAATCTGCAATCGCCTCCCCGTACCGATTCTACCTCTTTCGCTTTCACATTCTTTCATTCGGTTAACACCTGGTGTACGATCACCCGGGAGCTTTTTATGGACGACCCGGTTATTCCAACCACACGAACAAAATATATTCTCTCCGGCCTGTCCGACATCATCATCGCGGGCGTATTCCTCATCACCTGGATCCATCCACGGCTTTTCGCCGACACCATGGTGAAGTCGCTGATGCTGGTGATGCTGATGGAGTTTATCGTGATACACTCGGGGGCGTTTCTCGGCGGGGTGGTGTTGTCGCCGATTCCGCGGGGGAAGAAAACGCTGACCCTGCTGGGGCTGGGTCTTTTCTACAGCATCTTCGCCGGCGCCTTCAGTGCTGCCTTCGGGGCAGTGTGGCCGCTGGCGGTATTCTGGATTCTTCTGCTCAACCGCATCCTTCACGTTCTCTTCGGCCGAGGTCTGGACGCGGAGGAAAAGAAGATCATGAGGCAGGGCTGGGCCGCGGGGATCGCCGCCTACCTGCTCGCCGTCTTCGCCACCATCTTCATCCCCATCCCCCGCCTCGGCATCACACCC
>JAUIHQ010000050.1 GCA_030432155.1 bacterium
CCGGGCTGGGGCGTGCGCTCGATCCCCTACGTCACCTCGCGCTATCCGCTCTGGGACCAGAAGGGGATGCTCGCGCGGATGGACAAGGGCGGCTACTATCTGGGCGACGCGGCGGAGGGAAAGCGCATCCTCGTGGTGGGGGATCTGATGCTGGACCGGTATATCCTCGGCACGGTGAA
Organism: bacterium; assembly: GCA_030432155.1. Taxonomy (GTDB): domain Bacteria; phylum Verrucomicrobiota; class Kiritimatiellia; order CAIVKH01; family CAIVKH01; genus JAUIHQ01. Next base: position 180 of record JAUIHQ010000050.1, read on the forward strand.
CCGGATTTCGCCGGAGGCCCCGGTGCCGGTGGTGCATGTGCGCACGGAAAAAGCGGTGCCGGGCGGGGCATCGAACGTGGCCCTGAACATTCGTTCGCTCCAGGCCTCGGCCATCGTCGCCGGCGTGACCGGGGCGGACAAGGACGGGGATGACCTGATTGCCCAGCTCGAACATCGGGGCATCGATACCACCCCGATCCTGCGCGAAGGCTCGGTCCGGACCACGGTGAAAACGCGGGTCATCGCGGAACGGCAGCAGGTGGTTCGGGTGGACTGGGAGGATGGATTTGAGTTTAACGGCGAGACCTTTCCGAAGTTCGAAGAAAAGCTTCGCAATGCGGTGCGTGAAGCCGACGGCGTGATCCTCGAGGATTACGGAAAAGGGGTGATCGGCCAGAAAGTGGTCGATGCCGTGGTCGAGGCCTGCGCCCAGAAGGGCATCCCGGTGGGCCTGGACCCGAAGGAGAATCACGAGCTGGCCATCAACGGCATTACCGTGGCCACCCCGAATCGGCGGGAGGCGTTCATCGCCGCCGGCTTGACCGAAACCCGCCCGGGGCCAAATCCGCTGGAGGACGTCCGGCTCCTTCAGGCCGGGGACCGCATCCTTGAGAAGTGGCGCACCGCGATGCTGGTGATTACCCTTGGCGACCTGGGTATGCTGCTGATGGCGAAGGGGCAGAAACCCATGCATGTACCGACCCGGGCGAGGGAGGTGTTCGATGTCAGCGGCGCCGGCGATACGGTGATCGCCACCTGCGTCCTCGCCATCGCCGCCGGAGCCTCGTTCCACGAAGCGGCCGAGCTGGCGAATTACGCCGCGGGCATCGTGGTGGCGAAGCTTGGAACCGCAACCTGCTCCCGTTCGGAGCTCCTGGGCGCGGTGGAGGACACCTGATGAAGGTTGTAGGCGTCATACCTGCCCGCTACGACTCGACCCGTCTTCCCGGCAAGATGCTGATTCCGATCTGCGGCAAACCGCTGATTCAATGGGTCTACGAGCGGGCCCGGCAGGCCCGTCACCTGGACCAACTGGTGGTGGCGGCGGATGACGAACGGATTGCCGATGCGGTACGAGGGTTCGGCGGAAATGTGATGATGACGGCGAAGGATCATCCATCCGGCACCGACCGGGTTGCCGAGGCGGTGGAAGCCATGGACGCCTCGGCGGTGATCAACATCCAGGGCGACGAGCCGCTGGTGGACCCGCGGTTGATCGACCGGCTGGCCGACGTGATGCGGGATGGTGTGTGGGATATGGCGACCGCGGCTTCGCCGATCCGTGATCCCGCGGACCTGGAAAACCACGCCGCCGTGAAGGTGGTTTTCGGCCAGGAGGGTCACGCCCTGTACTTTTCCCGGTCACGCATTCCCCACGTACGGGATGGAAACGGCGAACCGGTGGACGGTCTGCACTGGCGGCACATCGGCATCTACGCATACCGCCGCTCCTTTCTCGAACTGTTGGTCCAGGCTCCGCCATGCGAGCTGGAGCTGGCGGAAAAGCTGGAACAGCTACGTGCGCTCTATATCGGAGGCCGCATGACCGTTCTCACCACCGACCACACCGCTCTCGGCGTCGATACCCCCGACGACATTCCCAAGGCCGAAGCCGCCCTGAAAGCGGCGGGACTTGTGTAGGGAAGGCGGAAGTAAGAAGGTCGCCGCCGTGTAATACCAGACGGAAGAACGTATCGGTATTATTTCAGTCTTCCTCAGCAGGTTTCGGGTGTCAGGTTTCAGGTCCTCCTGACACCTGAACACTGAAACCTGAAACCAAATCGTCTGGCGCATGTATACCGATACGTATCTGTGATTGGTATAAGCCGAGAACCACAGATCTTCACTTATAGCGCTGAACGTTTTATGGGTTGAACCACAGAGGTCACCAGGGACCGGGGCTTGGATGTTGGTTGTTCGGTGTTGGATGTTCGATGTTGAATCAGCCCCTTTCGCCATTCAGGAATTCCATACTATTTTTCATGGCTACCCATCCCGTTCACCCAGCGACGAACCAGGGCAATCTCATCCGCGGTGGGTTTGGTATCGGGATGGAGCAGGGTGTATTTCTTCAACGGCATCTTTCCTTCCTCGATCTCTTCGAGGATTTCTTCCATGGCATGATTCTGCTTGCCTGAAGGCAGGTCCTGCCAGGTGGAAAAATTCACATACTCGCGTCCGTGATTCACGTCGTATGCCACCAGCCAGGAAACCGGTGCGACCTTGCTGTACCATGGCCATACCGTTTCGTGGGAGTGGCAGTCGTAACAGCTCGTGCGGAGGAAGGCCATCACGTCCGGCGGTGCATCGATCTCCCCGGTAACCGGCGGGTTACTCCGGTTCACGGGTATGAATTGAATCAACACGAGGACGATCGCGAGGCCAATAAGAATCCTTTTCATAAGGTTATACTCCGTTTTGTTCTTTCACGCACAAGAGGTTCGCTCAGGCCGGCGATAAGAAACGCGTCCGGCGGGTAAGGGGCGCCATGTTCATCCCATGCCTCGAAATGCAGGTGAGGAAACGCATACATCCAGTTTCTCGCATCCTCGCTGCGGCTGGTTCGTCCCATGGCGCCAAGGCGGTCACCGGCCGCGATGGTGTCGCCAACCGACCGGCAAAGGGAGTCGAGGTGGGCATACAGGGTGTGAAAAGGCCTGCCGCTTTGCGGCCAACGGTGGGCGAGAACGATGTAACGCCCGAAATCGGCCGCCGCCGGATCATCTTCCGTCGCCGCCACGATGCCGTCTGCAATGGCGAACACCTCGTCATCCGGTATCCGCTCCTCCTGCTCAACCGGATACTCCCGGCCGGTGGCAAGGTCGGTAAACATCAGGCGGATCGTCCGCTCGCCTTTTGTCGTTCGAACCGGCGCAATATCGCATCCGCGATGAAACCGTTTCCCGCCGTCCCGGGTCCAGCCGGGCCGTCCATACGCGGGGTTGGCCGGGGTGCGGGCAAAATAATCGTCCGGCTGTTCGATCAGGTCGCTGCGCAGGGTGGGCCAGCACCAGCGAGGGGCTTCCCCATTAGGCAGGGCAACGAATGAACGGGCGTCGGGCTGGCGGTTGATGATCATTCTTCCGGTATCGCGACATCCGATCCGCCGGCCGGGCCGATCATCGTCGCCAGGCCTCTGATCTCCCCGGTCAGCATCATCTTCCAGGCGCCGTCATCATCCTGCAGGCTCATCACCGATACCTCCGACACCATCACGCCCATGGCATCCACGTTCATGCGGAACACCACGTGGGCCATGTCATCCTCGACCACATGGCCGAGGGGAATCATCTCGGCGTGGGAAAGCGACTCCATGATCACGGGATTCATGCCCAACACCATGTCGAGAAACCGTTCGAAGAGTTTGGGCGGGGGATACCGGCGGATGTCGTCCAGCGAGTCGCCGCGGCCCATCATATCGAGAAAGAAGGCATCCTGTTCGTCTCCCTGCTCATCCGCCATCATGTCCAGTGTGGGTAGCACCATCGCCTTGAACGTGCGTAAGGCTCGGGGATGCATGATCTGAACCAGCTCGTCGGCCCGACCCCGGCGCATACCGTCAAAATAGCTGCGAATAATGTCCTCCGGCGATGCGAAGGACGCGGGGCGTTCGGCCGTCGAAGCATCCTCCTCGGCGAAACCGGAGGGCACAACGGCGAGCAGGCAGAGTAGAAGAAGCCAGGGTTTCATGATTTCAGTCTACCGGTGATGGCCCGACGGTTCAATGGAATCACGTCATCCACATCATCTTCTCATGACTCGAAAAAATCCTCTGTATCCGCGAGGATTCTGTTGGTATCGAACCAGCAGCACCATGACATCCTTTCTGGAACAACCGGACAACCCCGCGGCATGGATCGGCCTCTGCAAGGCCGTGTTCTTTTTGCTTTGTGTCGTTTACCTTTGGAAGGCGGTTCGCAAGACGGAAACCGGTCGCCGAACCGGCCGGACCCGCAGCCGGGCGTACCGGATGCTGTTTGCGGTGTTCTGTGTTCTGTTCGGTGCGGTTCTTGTGTACCAGGCGACGTGGCAACTCGCGGGGTTTGCCCGTCCGGACTTCGTGGCGTTTATGGAGCGGTATGACAAGCGACCGGTCAATCCCGCCCGGGATGTCCAGCGCGGCCGGATCACCGATCGCCGCGGGGTCCCATTGGCGGTGGACCGCAACGACCCCCTGCGACCGCGGGCTTACCCCGAAGGTCCGGTTTTCGCCCATGTGACCGGCTATCTCGACGAGCGCTACGGCCGCACCGGACTCGAGGAGGCGGATCATGCGTACTTGTCGGGGTATGGTTTTGAATCGGGGGATTCCTGGAAACAGTTTGGCCGTAACATGTTTGACCGCAAGGAGATCCGTGGCAGTGACCTCGTGCTGACCCTCGATGCCGGGTTGCAGCGGATCGCCTACGAGCTGATGAAGGAGCGGACCGGGGCCGTCGTGATGCTTGATCCGCGGAACGGTGCGGTACTCGTCATGGTCAGTACGCCGTCGTTCGATCCCAACAATCTCCAGCCCGCGCTGTTCCGGGCCGATCCCGACCGGGCTCCGCTGCTGAACCGGGCCCTGCAGGGGTTGTACCCGCCGGGTTCCACGGTTAAACCCCTGGTCGCGGCCATCGCACTCGGCCGGAATCTGCGGCCGGTGTATGACTGCCCGGCCGCAGGCATCACCGCCGGTACCGGGAACCAGCCGATTCGCGATCACGAGTATTACCAGTATCGAAAGGATGGCAAGGTCTGGCCGGGGCATGGCCGTTTGGACATGCGCGAGGCGTTGCAGAAATCGTCCAATGTGTATTTCGCCCGGCTCGGGCTCGATCTTGGCGGCGCCGCCCTGACCGGGCGCCTCGAAACCATGGGCCTCAACGGGCGCTGGACGGTGTTCCGGGGATCCTCCGGAGAGATTCGCACCTCCGCCGGTTCGGTTCCGCCGCTCAATGATGACGACAAAGCCCGTACCGCCCAGGTTGCCATCGGCCAGGGAGCGCTTGTGGTGACGCCGATGCACATGGCCCTGCTGGCCGGGGCGATCGGGCGGGGCGGGGCGGCCTGGCGCCCCCGACTGGCGGAACGGGAACCGCCGGAACCGTTGAATCCATTGATGCCCGCGGAAGCGGCCAGGACCCTTACCGGCATGATGCGGGATGCCGTGCATCGCGGAACCGGGATCGGAGCGGATATTCCCGGTCTGCGAGTGGCGGGGAAAACCGGAACCGCCCAGACGCCGCGCGGGGACGATCATAGCTGGTTTATCTGCTTTGCCCCGGCCGAGGACCCGGTCATCGCCATGGCGGTCATCGTGGAGCATGGCGGATATGGTTCACGGTCCGCGGTTCCGGTAACTGCGGAGCTGCTTCGCGCGGCCGAGAAGGCCGGATATTTCCGTGCCGCTTCGGAGGGACAGCCGTGAGCCGAAAGACATCCACCTGGCAGGATCGGAAGCAGGAGCGGGTCCTCCTGACATGGGCCGGCATGGCCGTGCTGACGGCGTATCTGATGCCGATGGCGGCCCGATGGGCCCATGTCCCGGTCTTTCAGTGGCAGGATTGGCTGCCGCTTGCCGGATACGTCCTCTCCCTTTTCGTCGCTCACGCCTGGTTCGTGACCACCCGGTTCGCCGGCGATCGAATCCTGTTTCCTACCGTTCTGTTCCTTGCCGGGCTGGGCATGGTGGTCCAAGTCCGGATGGGAACGCTTGCCTTTGATGATCCTTCGGCGTGGGCCCACTTCGCCCTGCCCGCCGGTTTCGTGGTGGCCCTGGTGGTGACCGGAGCCCTGAAGAAAGGGAGGGTCAACCGGTTGGAGGGGCTGACCATGGCCAGCCTTGCCGTAAGCGTCCTCCTGCTCGGTGCGGTACTGGTGCTCGGCAGCCGGTTCCGGGGGGCGGTGTATCTCGCGGGCGGGATCAATCCCACCGAATTCATCAAGCCCTTCATGGCGATTTTCCTCGCCGGTTTCATCACCCTGTTCGGCAAGGATTTCGCGAACACGGTGGCCGGCGTTCCCGCACCGTCCTTCCGCGCCGTCCTGACCTTTGCTGTTCTGTGGGGCATGCCGATGGCGCTGCTGGTGCTTCAGCGGGATCTCGGCCTCATCCTGCTGTTGAATATAACCCTGCTGCTTCTGCTGGTCATGGCGACCGGGCGCTGGGGATACCTGCTGCTGGGTATCGGCGGATGTCTGCTGCTCGGGGTCGCGGTCTTCCTGTTCTTTCCCCACGGCAAGGCACGGTTCGATGTCTGGCTTGAACCCTTCGCCGATCCCACCGGCAAGGGATGGCAGATCCTCCAGGGGTTGTCGGCCATGTTCAGCGGCGGCTGGTGGGGTACCGGGCTTGGGACCGGGTCGCCCACGGTGATTCCGATCGCCGCCTCGGACTTCATCTATGCCGCGATGGGAGAGGAGCTGGGCATCGTGGGCTGCGGTATCCTGATGATTCTGTACCTTGTCGTATTCTATCGTGGATTCGCGATTGCCGACCATCAGCCGGCCGGCTTCGGCCGCCATCTCGCCGCGGCCCTTACCATGCTGCTGGCGGTGCAGACCCTGATGAACATCGGCGGCGTGACCAAGGCCATTCCCGTCACCGGCATTACCCTGCCCTTCATCAGCCATGGCGGCAGCAGTCTCGTCTCCAGTTTCCTCATGATCGGCATGCTGCTGGCCCTGTCTGATCCGGCAACCGGCCGGGCGAAGGGGTCCTCCCGGAAATCACGCCGCCGTAAGCGTTGAGGGTCATGGGGTAACACCGGCCGCCCGTCGCGAAGCGCTTGACGGTCCGTATGGTGTACCTTACAGTTTTCTTCGGCGGTTTTATCTTGCAGAACGTTGATGGAACGGATGTAACTAATATCATGACTGATTCGATCGCGCTACGTCGGTGGTTCCTCCTTTTCCTGTTGCCTGCGCTGGCGGTCATGCCTTTTGCCGCGCATGCCCAGTCCGAGGATCTGGACCGCGAGTTCGAGTTCGCGTCCGGCTTGATCGAGTGGAGGTTCAGCGACTATGCCCTCAAGCTCGCCGAGCAGCTCGAGCGTAGCAATCCTGCGCTCAAGGACCGGGTCAGCATGATCAAGGCCCAGAGTTTCATCGCCGCCCGCAAGTTCAGTCAGGCCGAGGAGATCCTCAAGGACCTGGGAACCGGTACCAAGGCCGACGCCGTTCGTCTCGCCCTCGCCAACGGGTATTACGCCTACGGGGACATCGATAAATCCCGCCAGATTTACCAGGAATTCTTCGGGCGATTTACCCAGAAGCCGGACGACCAGGACCTCCTCCGTTTTTACCAGGACGCGGCGTTCCGCTACGCCATCATGCTGGAGCGGGCCGGTGACGCCGAAGGCGCAATCCAGTCGTACGAACGGGTTCTCCGCACCGATCCCGAGAAGGATATCGCCCGTCGCATCCAGTACAACATCGCCGACCTCCTGGTCCGGGCGGCCCGGGAGAACCCGGCGAAGAAGAACGACTTTCTCAACCGCGCCCAGGCCATCTGCGAAGAGCTTCAGTGGGGCGGAGTCGATATCTGGTTCGGCAATTCCATCTCCACCATGGCCCATATCGAACTGGCTCGCGGCAACGAGCAGAAAGCCCGTGAGCTGCTGCAGGATTACGATGATATTCTCAAGCAGATCGATGAAATCCTGAAAGAGCAGGGGATGTCTCTCGCCGACAGTCCGATGGCCGGCACCCGTTTCCTGCTCGGAGAGCTCTTTGAGAAGCAGGCCAAGCAACTTGCATCGGAGAACAAGAAAGACGAAGCAGTTGGTGCTTATGGCAAGGCGCTGGGTGAATACTACAACGTATTCGTTAAATACGGGGAGAGTGACTTCGGGCCCGACGCCGGTGTCCGGGCCAAGAACATCAAGTCGATCCTCGAAAGCGAATACGGCAAAACCGTGAAAATCGACCTCGGCGACCAGGCCGAGAAAGCGGCGGAGACCCAGTTCCGCCTGGCCGACAACCTGTTCCGGGAAAAGAAATACCAGGAAGCGGTTAACGAATACCTGCGAACCCTGAATCAGTATCCCGAGACGGAACGATCAGTGAAAGCCCTGGGTTCCCTGATGCGCTGCTACGAGGAGCTCGGGCAGACGTTCATGGTCAGGACCATCGGCTCGTATATCGCGAACCGGTTTTCGAAAAGCGATGTCGGCGCTGCGGCCATTCTGTCGATCGGGAAAATCTACATCGATAAAAACCAGCCGCGGGTCGCCACCGAGCTCTACGAGATGTACCTGAGCGGCTACCCGGAGCATGAGAAGGCCGGCACCATCCTGTATTTCCTGGCCGCTCTTCGAAAGCAGGCCGGGGATGAAGCATCCGCCGCCGAGTATTACCGTCGGATCATTGATAACTACCCCAACGATTCCTATTACCCCAGGGCTCTCAACCAGGTTGCCTGGAGCTACTACACCGCGGAAAATTACGCGGAAGCCATCAAGTATTTCGAGAAGCAGATCAAGGAGATCACCCCCGGCCCGGATCGGGCGGCGGCCCAGTTCAACCTCGCCGATTGCTACATTCGGGAAGAAAATTTCACCAAGGCGGCGGCCGAGCTGCAGACCCTGATCGGCTGGCTCAGCAATGAACGCGAAAAATACGGAACGACCCCGTCCGACCGGGACAAAAATGACGAGCTGCTGGAGAAAGCCGTGTTCCAGATCGCCAGTTGCCTCGCCCGAATCAGCGAACCCGCATCGGCGGTCCCGGGCCTGAGGGAGAAGGCGATCAGCGCCTTCGACCAGTTTGTCACCAGGTATCCCAAATCCGAACTCGCCTCCCGCGCCCTCAGCGGCAAGGGCCGGGTGCAGCTTGAACTCAAGCGGTTTGACGCCGCGACCGCCACCTTTGATGAGCTGGCTGCGAAGTATCCCGACTCGCCGGAAGGGAAGAACGCCCTGTTCTCCCTGGCCCGGAGCGCAATGGAAATCGGGCAGTATGACCAGGCCGTGGATGCGTTCAACAAGATGATGGCCAATGCATCGCAGTATTCGCCCCAGGAATTCCTGCGCATCGGCCAGTTGATGGGGGATGCCGGCTATGCCGAGCAGGCGATCCAGGCCTACAACCAGGTGCCGGCGGATGCCGAACGCGCCTTGCTTGAGCGGGCCCTGTACGGGATCGGCAAGGCCTACTATGATGCCGGTCAGTTCCAGGAATCGATCGCTGCCTTCCTCGACCTTCTCGAGAAATATCCCCGCTCCGCCCTGTTCTACGAGGCCCGGTTCAAACTGGGCGAGGCCTATCGTGAAGCCGGGATGTACCATGAGGCGGTGGAAAGCCTCAGCGAGGTGTTCCGGTTCGCCACGGATCAGGAGCTGATCGACCGGGCCACCCTGACCCTCGCCGCCGTTCAGCGGGCCAACGGCGAGTTGAGCGAAGCCCTCGCCTCCTACCAGCGTATTGCCCTTCTTTCCGATGCATCCAAACCGGAGAATCGTGATAAAATCGAAACGTCCATTCTCGCCAGCATCGACATCGCCCGCGAGCTCGGTCGCTGGGATGTCGTGGTGGACAGTTGCGACCAGTATATTGAGAATTTCCCCCAGGGTGAACAAATCAGCCAGGTTCGCGAGTGGAAAGGCGAGGCTCAATTGAAGGCGATCAGTACGCCCGCACCGGAACCGGCGCCCGGGGGAAGTGAATCGTGATGTTCGAGAGCAAGCGAAGGGAACAGACCATGAAACGTATTTTCAGCATCCTGGCGATGACCGCCGCGGCCGCGATGACCGCGCAGGCGGCCTACATTCTTCTGCCCAACGGCAACCGGATCGACGGCACCGACATTCGTGCCCGCCCCAACGGTGACATTATTCTGACCACCAGTGCGGGTCAGCGCACCTTCACCCGCGGTCAGTACGCCAAAGCGTTTGCCGACAAGCCGGCAGCCTATGACCAGGCGAGCGCCGCCGCCGGGCAGGGGAATTTCGATCAGGCCATCCAGATTCTCGACAAGATCATCGCCGACTACCGCTTTCTCGAGTGGGACAACCAGGCCCGCAACGCCAAGGCCCGGGTCTTCATGCTCCAGGAAGACTTTGACAGCGCGGTGACCGCCTACGAAGAACTGTTCCGCAACGCACCCGATGCCAAGACTGACGAAGCCATCGGATGGGGCTACCGGGAGGCCTTGCTGGGGGCGAAGCAATATGACACACTGGTGAAGGATCTGAACGATATCATCAAATCCGGTTCGCGCCCCGACGCCGCCCGCGCCCAGGTTATGCGCGGGGATGTCGAGATGGCCCGGAACCGGGTGGAACCGGCGGTCATGGATTACCTGCGGTCTGCGATTCTGTTTGAGAATGTCGCCAGCGTCCAGCCGGAGGCCCTGTTCAAGGCCGCGTCCGGCCTGGAGCAGCTTCGGGATGCAAGGTCCCGGGACATGTATCAGAAACTGGTGGAGAAATATCCATCGTCGGAATATGCGCAGAAAGCGCGAGCCAAGATGTAGGAAACTGGATGACCGGGGTTCGGCCGGCGGTACATCCGTAGAGCGAAACAGGAGAGCAAAAATGCGGAAATCATGGATAGCAATGGCATTGGGGGCGGCGCTGGTTTTTGGCGCAGTCGGTTTGGATGCACTCGCCCAGGGCGACGGACTCGAACTCGACGCCGATGCGGCGGCGGCCCAGGCGGAAGAAGCCACACAGGATCAGATGAGCTTCGGCCGGATCGTAACCAACAGCGGATTTCTCGGGGTGGTCCTGTGGATCGGCCTCGGGGTTTGCTCGGTGGCCGGGTTTGCCCTGGTCGTGGATTCATTCATCACCATCCGTGAAAAGAAAATCGTACCCGAGGCCCTGGTCAGCAAGGTGCGGGAAGCAATGGAACAGGGAGACGTGATGAAGGCGCTCCAGCATTGCGAAGAAGATCCCGGACCCCTGTCCAACATCCTTTCCGCCGGGTTCAGCAATGTGCAGGAAGGGTATGACGTGATCCAGGAGGCGGTCGGTGTGGCCGCGGATCTGGAGAGCGAGCGGCTTCTCCAGCGGATCACCTACCTGAATGTGGTGGCGAACCTCGCCCCGATGATGGGGCTGCTCGGTACGGTGCAGGGAATGATCTTCGCGTTCGCAACGCTGGGTACCCAGCAGGCGGGCGCGATGCAGCAATCCCTTCTCGCGCTCAACATCGCCCAGGCCCTTTACACGACCGCGGGCGGTCTGGTTGCGGCAGTGCCCGCACTGGGCTTCTTCTACTACTTCCGCAACCGGGCGACCAAGATCATCCTCAGCATGGAGGGCCTGACCCTTGACCTGATCAAGGTGCTCCGCGACGTGGAAGTGGTGGCCGAATAACGAGGTTCCATCCGGCGGTCCAGGTCACATCCCGGGCCCCGGACGAAAGCGACGATCATGCGTAAACGGACAATAGAAGAAGGCGGCGTCAACATGACGCCGATGATTGATGTGGTGTTTCAGCTCATCATCTTCTTCGTCACCACCATCGAGCTCGAAAAAGCGGCGATCGACGAGAGCATCCGCCTCGCCATGGCGCCGCACGGGGCCCCGGTCGAACAGAAAGATCCCCGCGAGGTTGTGATCGATGTCGACAACTCAGGGCGGATATCGGTGGCGAGGAATTACATGAACGAGGCCTTTCTCCGGAACCAGCTCCGCAAGGTGGTTGCCGAACACGGCCAGACCACCCCCGTGGTGATCCGCGGTGATATCAAAACGAAACACGAAGACATCCGCAAGGTGATGGATGCCTGTTCCTTTGCCGGTCTCTGGAAGGTCAAGTTCTCCGCCGTCCAGGATCCGGCGAAACCGAGGTAGGCGACTATGGCGGCCAAGAAGCGCAGAAAAAGACGGAACGCGGCAGGGCAGGGGCAGGACGACGTCCAGATGACGGCGATGATCGACGTGGTCTTCCAGCTCCTCGTGTACTTCATCGTCACGCTGCAGCCGGAGGATGTCATCACGCACCTTGATGTGTTCCGGCCGTCCCCCGAAAAGCAGCAGGAGCAGACGCAGACCCCGCCCAAGATGATCCGTATTCAGATCTATCCCGACGGCATCACCATCAATGATAAATACGTGACCATTCCCGACCTTGACCGGTTGCTGGACAAGCTCGCGGCCATCGATACCAAGCAGAGTATCATGATCATGTGCACCGCCCAGTCGAATCACGAGGACCTGGTACGGGTTCTCGATTTGTGCGCCAAGTCGGATCTGACGAATTTATCGGTGATCAGTACGAATTAGCCTGCCGGTACCAAGGTATACCCGGATCCTGTTCCCGGGTATGATCAATGTTCGTCGGCAACAGTATGATGGAGTGACAGGTCATGACAGACGATACCAAAGTCATCGCAAAGAAGAAGCTTCGCAAGCGTATCCTTGAGCACCTGCTCGGACCCGTGGGATCCGTGATCTTCCACATTCTGCTCATCGCTTCCGCAATCAAGTTTCTCGGGATGGTCCGTGAAGCCCGCACCCCGGAAATCGAGGTCCAGGTCATGGAGCTGGAGGCGGTGGAGCTGGAGGAGTTCGAACAGGAACTCGAACAGATTGAAGAGCTGCAGGACATGACGGAGGCAATCACCCCGCCGGATGTCTCGATGGACCAGCCGCCGGATGTTCAGGATACCACCGCACCGTCCGAGGATATCGACATGGATATGACGGAGCTGAGCGTTGTTCAGGACTTTCAGAGCCCGCTGGTGATGAAAGGGCTGTTCGGGAACCGGTCGGCGTCAGGCCGTTCCTCCGGTCTCCGGCTGGCCGGTCGCTGGGCCGAGGATACGGAGCGATCCGTGATCAAAGCCTTGGAATGGCTGAAACGCAATCAGGCGCCCGATGGTTCGTGGGGTCCGAACAAACCCGCGATGACCGGCCTCGGACTGCTGACCTTCCTCGCCCACGGTGAGACAACTTCCTCCGAGAAATACGGAGCTACGGTGGAAAAAGCCATCCGCTTCCTCGTCCAGGCCCAGCAGGATAACGGCGCCTTCGACACGATTTCCCAACAAGGGGTGTATGCCCACGGCATTGCCACCTATGCGATCAGTGAGGCATACGGCCTGACCCGCATACCCAGCTTGAAGTCGGTGATGGAGCGAGCGGTCCAGGTCATCATCGACGGACAGCAACCCGGCGGAAGCTGGGACTATAAGTACGATAAGGGAGCCCGGCGTGATACATCGGTAGCCGGGTGGCAAATCCAGGCTCTGAAAGCCGCCTACATTGCCGGCGCGGAGAATGGCGGAATCAAGCCTGCCATGGACAAGGCGGTGGAAGACCTGAAGAGTGTGCAGCATCCGGAAACCGGCATGTTCAGTTATGGTGATCTGGGTCGTGGCAACCTCAACATGACCGGCGTGGCTGTCCTTTGTCTGCAGATGCTTGGTGAAGGTTCGAGCGGCGAAGTCAAGAGCGGGCTCCAGGCGCTGAAAGATGCCGATGTGAACTGGACCAAGCCCATGAACTGGCCGATGTATGCCTGGTATTACATCACCCAGGCGAAGTTCCATGCCGGCGGCCCGAGCTGGGTTTCCTGGAACAACGAATTCGCCAAGGAACTCACCCGGAACCAGAACGAAGACGGAAGCTGGACCTCGGCCGGACAGCACCTCGAGGGGGAAGGGCATGGCAAGGAAGTCAATCACGGCCCGGTCTATGCTACAACGCTCGCCGCTCTGACCCTCCAGGTCTACTATCGGTTTCTCCCCACCTACAAGCCGATCGAGGTGGAGGAGGAGAAAGGCCCCGCCGAAGACGACGTCACCATCGAGATCATCTGATCCCGTTCCGCTTCCCGGCCGCGGAATGGTCTTTTTCCCGCCGATGATTCGCGGTAGGAAATAGGCATGCCGGATTCATCCCGTCCCATTCAGTTGCTGTCCGATGCCGTGATCAACAAGATTGCGGCCGGTGAAGTCGTGGAACGGCCGGCATCGGTCTGCAAGGAACTCCTTGAAAATGCCATTGATGCCGGTGCGACCCATGTCGATCTCGACGTCGTGGACGGCGGCCGGAAACGTATCTCGGTGGCGGATGACGGGAGCGGCATGACCCGGGATGACGCCCTGCTGGCCATCGAACGCCACGCGACCAGCAAAATCCGCGATGTGGATGATATCGAAAACATCCTCACCCTTGGATTCCGGGGCGAGGCGCTGGCCGCCATTTCCTCGGTGTCCCGCTTCACCCTGCTCACCCGACGGGCGGGTGACGATACGGGTACCGAGATCACCGTTCACGGGGGCAAACTCATCGATGTACGGGATGCCGGATGTCCCGACGGAACGACGATGACCGTGCGGAACCTTTTTTACAACGTGCCGGCCCGGCGGAAATTCCTCCGGACGGTCCAGACCGAGCTTCAGCATATTCGCCAGATGTTCCTGATGTATGCGCTGGCCCATCCCGGCATCGGCCTGCGCCTTGTTTCCGATGAACGGGAAATCTATCAGCTCAACGAGGGGGCGACGTTTGATGAAAGGTTGGCGGAATTATTCGGCCGCTCGCTGCCCGATCAGATGAGTACCGTGGACGTTGACGGCAAACAGATCCGGGTGAGGGGACGGGTATCCCGGCCCACGCTCCACCGGGCGGATCGAAGCGAACAATACATTTTCATCAATGGCCGCCCCGCCTCTGCGCCGGTGATCGGGTATGCGTTGAACCAGGCATACAGCGGGCTCTTGCCGCGCGGTCGACATCCGGTGGTCTTCCTGTTCCTCGAGCTCGAGGCCGGCGGTGTCGACGTCAACGTCCATCCCACAAAACGCGAAGTACGGTTCCGTCGCTCCACCGATGTCCGCGACGCGGTGATCGAGGCGATCCGGGCTTCGTTTGCCCCCGCTTCGTCCCATTTGGTGTCCGGCGACACGAAATCCGCGCCTGACGTGCCGGATCCCAAGTCGCCCCGTCCCTTTGTCCGGATTCCGGATCTTCCCTCGCTTCCCGCGTTTGATTATCCAAGAAAAAAGACCGCCCCACCGACAGCCGAAGTTTCGGTCGGGGAGGGGCCATCGAAGCAAACGGCCGAAGCACCCGCCGAATCCGTAACTCCGGATGACACCCCCTCTACGCCGGATGGGGGAACGGAACCGGCGCCGTGGAACTGGTGCCGGATCCTCGGTGTGATCGGGGGGGCTTATGTTGTATTGGAAACGGATGAAGGCATGATCCTGATGAATCCCCGGGCGGCGCATCAGCGGGTTCTTTATGAATCCCTGCTTGCGGAGAGAGACGGGGCCGGGGCGCTTTCCCAGGGACTTCTCCAGCCGGAAACCCTCGACCTACCCCCGGTGAAGGCCGACCTGTTGCGACGCATGCTCAAGCCGCTCCAGACCATGGGGTTCGGCATTTCCGATTTCGGTGGCGATACCTTCATGATCGACGCCCTGCCCGTGGGTTTCGGCAAAGGCGGGGCCGCGGCGGTTGTGCGGGACATGCTGACGGATATCGAAGAACGGGGAAGCGGGAAAGGCGGCCGGGTGCAACGGGAGGATCTCGCTCGCGCCGCTGCCGGCGGGGCCGTCGGCGCCGGCGAAAACCTGAAGGCGGAGGAGCTGGAGCGGCTGGTCAAGGATCTCGCCGCCTGCCGGATGCCCTATACCAGTCCCGCGGGCAAGCCGACGCTGATCTTCACCGGCATGCGCGAGCTGGACCGAAAGTTCGGGAAAGTCTGATCACCGCCGATGGGCTGATACCCGCACCGCCCGAAGCCTCAAACGTCGGCCGTCTGCTTCCCGGGCATGCTGTATTTTGAACGGACCTCCTCGCAGAAGCTCTTGTAGGCCTTGCGATATCGTTCCTTCTCCGCATCGTTGAGGCGCTCGACGTTTTTCCGCTGGAGTGATTTGTACGGGTTGTGTCCGAGGCGGAGTAGATGCCAGAGGCCGTGAAAGATGTCGTCGGCCCGCCGCCGGTAATGCATGGCCGGCAGGATACACTCCTCCGGTTTGGCATTGAGGAATTGACACAGAAACCCTTCTTCTCCCTCCAGGTGGGACTGGTGCTGCATCATCGAATGGGCGGATTGAACGTTGTGGCTGATCAGCCGCAGGAAGTGGAGCAGGTCATGCTCCTCCTGGGTTGACCGGGGCGACTTGGTGGCGAAAAAACCGTGGAACTGGGCGGTGTTGAGCAGGGAAAGCACATTCTCCACATGCTGGATCCGCTCGTTCGTGTCGAGGTCCTGGATCGGCATGTAGAGT
>JAUIHQ010000390.1 GCA_030432155.1 bacterium
GCGCCGGAGCTTGTCCGGTTCCGCGCGGACGCTGTTGAGGAAGACCTCCTGCCCCATACCACCCGGCAACATCTTCAGCGCGAAGGCCGGTACGGGAATGAACGAGGGTCGGCGAAGGGCTGATCCGAGTGCCGAAGCGAACTCGCGGCTGGTGACCGGGTGGGGGGCGGTGACGTTGACCGGTCCCTCCATGCGCTCCGTCTCGATGCAGAAACGAATAATGCGGACCACATCCGCGAGAGAGACCCAGCTCATGTATTGCCGGCCGTTGCCGAGAGGGCCGCCGAGGCCGAATCGGAACGGCGGCAGCATTTCCGCCAGCGCACCGCCTTTGCGGGACAGGACGATGCCGAAACGCAGGTTCACAACCCGAATACCGGCCCGCGCGGCGATGGCCGCCGCTTCTTCCCAGTCGCGGGAGAGTTGAGCAAGAAACCCGTCCCCCGGCGGTGTGTTCTCGGTGATCCTGCGGTCTCCGCAGTCGCCGTAATACCCCACGGCCGATGCACAAATAAACACCTTGGGCCGGTTGTGGAGGGCCGCCAAGGCCTGGGCCAGATATTCCGTGGCCGGCACCCGGGACCGGTACAGTTTCTCCTTCTTCGACTTCGTCCACAGGCCGAGGATGCTCTCTCCGGCGAGGTGGACCACCGCCTCCGCCCCTTCGAGAGCGGGGCGTTCGATCCGGCCGGAAACCGGATCCCACAAAACATCCCCCCTCCGCCGGTCGGGATCCTTTCGAACGATGCGCAGGACATAGTGGCCGTTGGCGGTCAGGGTGTTGACGGCCGCGCTGCCGACCAGTCCGCTTGAACCTGTGATGAATACTCGCATTGGATGTTGGTTTTAATGCCCGGTACCCAGTATACTGCATCGTTGATGGAAAACCAACGAGACATCTACGGGGAGGATCGGCTCTTCAACCGCCCGGTGGAGGTTCCGGTACGCGATGTCTACGTGCCTCCCGGCGGTCCGCCCCAGGGGATCGCGCCCAGCCGCGATATTTTTCCGTCCATGGGGGAGGAGAATATTTACCGCATGTGCCGCGATTTCTACACCGAACTGGAACAGACCGATATCCGCCCGATGTTTCCGGACGACATGGACGCGGCATCCCGCCGGATCGCCGCCTTTCTCATCGGCTTGCTCGGCGGCCCTCCGGTCTATCAGAAGTTGTACGGTCCGCCGATGATGCGGGCCCGTCATCTGAATACGCGCATCAATGAACAGGCCCGGCAGACATGGCTGGCCGCGTTTCGCCGAGTGCTTGAACGGGCGGACGACCGGTATGGCATGCCCGAAGAACACCTGCCGGGCTTTCTCGCCTTTCTCGACGGATTTTCGGCGTGGATGGTCAATGAAAAGAGCGCATCCGGTCCCGGTGATTCGGTCACCTGACCGTGCAGACGACCGTGACAACGTCCATACGGCGGGCAGCCGGGATTCTCCGCGCCGGTGGTCTTGTTGCGTTCCCGACGGAAACAGTGTACGGCCTCGGCGCCCACGCCATGGATGAGGCCGCGGTTGCAGGGATCTTTGAAGCCAAAGCCCGGCCGCCTGACAATCCGTTGATCGTACATGTCGCTCACCGGTCGATGATCGAGCAACTGACGCCGGATCCCGGCGATCCGGCCCGGCGCTTGATGGATGCGTTTTTTCCCGGTCCGGTGACCCTTGTGTTGCCGGCCTCCGTGGCCGTGCCGCGAAACGTCACCGCGGGTCTTGATACGGTCGCGGTCCGTATGCCTGACCATCCCACGGCCCATGCATTGCTGGCCGAGGTTGAACTACCGGTGGCGGCGCCTTCCGCAAACCGGTCCGGACGCCCGAGTCCCACGACGTGGCAGGCGGTGTTTGAGGACATGAACGGCCGTATTCCCTGTATTCTCAAGGGAAGGGCGGTGAGGGTCGGGCTGGAGTCGACGGTGGTGGATTGCTCCGGTCGCGTGCCGAAGGTGCTTCGTCTCGGCGCCGTTTCCTGCGAGATGCTACGCGAGGTGTGTCCGGAGATCCGTTTGGCCGGGACCGGAGACGATACGTCGGCCAGTCCGGGTATGAAGCACCGTCACTATGCGCCGCGGGCGCAGGTGGTTCTTGTGGATCACGCGGACGATGTATCAGGCGCCGACCGGGGAGACGCCGGGTTTATTGGGCTTCATCGTCCGGCGGGCCGGGCGTTCGCCCGCCAGACGGTTTGCTCTTCGGTGACGATGTATGCCCGCCGTCTTTTCTCGTTCTTTCGCTCCTGCGACGAGCACCGCCTCCGGGTCGTGTATTGCGAGCGCGTTTCTCCCGAGGGATTGGGACGAGCGCTGATGGATCGACTGGTTCGGGCGGAGGCCGCCCATTCCATTCCTCCATCAGGCTCCGGTACAGCTCGCGGCTGACCCATGCATCGGTTGCCGCGTATCTGACCTGCGACTCCGTCAGATCCTTGCGTCCCCAATTGGATCGCTGCTCGCGTTTGGAGATCCTGAACCCGAATTTGAGGCCGGCCAGGGTGCGAAGGCCGGTCTGCCGGTACCCGAGTTCCTTGGCCATCGTTCCTATTTCAATAAAGCCCTGCGGTTTGAACGGCCGCAGCTCGTGCAATTGTTTGAGATCGTCGATAATCGCCACACCGGTTTTCCGTACCGATCCATCCTCGAGCAGCGCCCACAGGGGTGTGAGGTCCTGGAGTTTCTTGAGTTGGAAGAGGTAGACCGATTCCTTGCCGGCGAGTTGGATCAGCGACGGCAGATGACTGACCCCTTTCTGGAACACCGGTTTGGTTTCCGTATCAAAACCGAGCACTTCATCCTGCCGAAGGCGCGTAAGTGCCTTTTCGACATCCTCATCCTGCTCGATTACATGAACAACGCCCTCGTAGGCGCGAATGGGGAGTGCATTCAGTTCATCCTTCGCAATGCTTTTTCCCGGTTCCGGCGGATCGGCCTGACCGCGGGAGGGTGCGGGTTGCTCTGTCCTGGATGTGTTCTTTTCCAACATGTTG
>JAUIHQ010000051.1 GCA_030432155.1 bacterium
CGCATCGGCCGGGAATATCGTCCTCACCTGGCAGGATCCCTTTACTGCCGAGACCGGTTGGACCCTCGAGCAATTCAGCGGCTCACCCGGCGTCTCGCTGATCGAATACAAGGGTTCGAATACCCACCCCACCCTGCACCAGCCGTTCGGAAACAGCAGCCTTAGCATCGGCGAACCGGTGGCAAACGATCTATCCGACACCTGGATCCGGGTTCCCGACTATCTCACCGAAGGTGTTCGCCTGCTCACCGCCGATGCAGATCGAGAAACGAATGACGACACACCCGATCTGTATCGCGTGGACGTACCGGCCGGCACGACCATCTATGGTGTTTTTCATGTGAATACGCCGAACACGACTCTTGCCTGGATGGGAGGTGACTGGACCCGGCTCGCGGATACCGCCGATTCCACTGATCTCTCCGGATGGGAGATATGGAAAAAAGATCCCGTTCCCACCGACGGCATCGTTGAACTCGGACACGGTACCGTTCCATGGGGCGGCCCGGTCAGCTATGTTTTTACGTTTGATCCGGCGTGGACCAACATCGCGGATCTTCCCGCCGATGTGCGTTCGTATACCGCGACGGTGGCTTCGGCGACAAGTCACCGCTTCCGGGTTGCCGCAACCTTCCCCTACGAGCTGGCGATACGCAGTCAAAACGCCTTGGCCTGGACGGACGTACCGACATCCAACAGTCCACCGGTGGTTCACGCAGGCTTTGATCGTTCCGTCGTACTTCCCGCGACGGCGATGCCTCTTCACGGAGCGGTGATGGATGACGGTGTTCCGGAACCCCCGGGCATCGTGTCGATTACCTGGTCGGCCCCGGCCGGCCCCGGCGCCGTCGTCTTCAGCGATCCCCACATCCTGAACCCCATGGCATCGTTCCCCGGTACCGGGGTCTATACCTTGGCCCTGACGGCATCGGACGCCGCGCACAGTGTTACCGACATCGTGCGGATCACGGTTCTACCCGGTACCGCGGGAAATACCCCGCCGGTTGTGAACGCAGGACCGGACACCGTCATCCATCTTGCCGAGTCCTTCCGCTTCAGCGGGTCGGCAATCGACGACGGGCTTCCCGACCCGCCCGGTACATTTGTTGTCACCTGGTCCCAGGAAAACGGGCCGAGACCGGCGGCGATTCGGGATCGGCATCGTCTCGACTCGGATGTGATGTTTTCTGCGGAAGGAATCTACACGTTTGCCCTGACCGCAAACGACGGATCCGTCACCACCGGCGACACGGTTGTCGTGACCGTCGAATCCGACCCGAACACGGCTCCGGCCGTCGACGCCGGATCCGATACGAACGGGATTCCCGACGTGGCGTATACACTGGGAGGCCTGGGGAGCGATGATGGACTGCCGAGCCCTCCCGCGGCGGTCACCTATGCATGGAGGCAGCTTAGCGGGCCTGGTGTCGTGACCATTGCACATCCAGCAGCCCTCGTGACCAGCGTCACCTTTCCCGGCTTGGTCGGCGACTATGTTCTCGCGCTTGAAGCGGATGACGGCGGGCGGAAGACGATCGATACCGTGACCTTCTCGGTCGCGTTCGACAATACCGGCAACCAACCGCCGGTGCTGATCATGACCACCACGACCCTTCAGTCGATCTATCTCGATACCATCGAAATGGCTCACGAAGTTTCCGATGATGGGATGCCGAATCCACCGGCTTCCCTGTTCCACGACTGGAGCATCGCGAGCGGACCATCCGGCGGCAGCGTCCATTGGGAACTCGTTTCAACCGGCGGCTCTTCCCGCCTCTGGCTCACTAAACCCGGTGCATATGAGCTTCTGTTTACGGTCAGTGACGGAGGAACATCGGTCAGCCGAACCGTCACCATCGATGCACCGGAATGGGCCACCCGGAATATTACCTGGTACTGGGGTCAGAACCGCCTCGGCAGCAGCACGGTAATCGGCAATGCCGGCAATCTTTACACCAATATCAATGTGCTCCCGATGCCGACGGCGCGCCGGTGGGTCAAGGCGGTCGGCGAGTACTACGGATCCATAGCCCTTGACCGTGAAGGCTATGTCTGGACCCAGGGCCGCGAGATCTACGGTCGGCTCGGATGGGCCGATGCCGCAGATCAATGGACATTCAGTCGCGTACCCGGCCTGAGCAATATCATCGATATCGCGAACGGCAATGGCTTCAACGCGGCGATTGATCATGACGGCCGACTCTGGACCTGGGGGAACAACAACAACGGACAACTCGGCATCGGCACAAATGTTCCCGGCTCCATCCCGGAACCGATCCAGGTGCCAGGCCTGTCGAATGCCGTCGAAGTGGATATCGGGTACGATTTTGTCATTGCCCGCATGGCCGATGGCTCGGTCCGCACCTGGGGGTACAACCGTTACTACAATCTCGGAACCGGTACGAATGTCGATCAATTCGTACCCCAGGATATCGGGTTGTCGAATGTCGTTCAGGTTGCCGCCGGGGACTTCTTCGGCGCGGCACTGCTCTCCAATGGTACGGTTTGGACATGGGGCCGTAATGATGAGGGACAGATTGGTGTCGGCACGCTGGGGTCCACGATCTATGCGGTCACCCCTTCCAACGTGGTCGAGAGCCTCGGCGGTCCCGTCTTCAGCAACGTGATCCGGATCGCCTGCGGCTACGAACATATCCTCGCCCTGCGGGCCGACGGGACGGTCTGGGGTTGGGGCGCAAACGGCTCGGGCCAGTTCGGGCTTGGAAGCCTGACCGATCAGGTACTTCCGGTTCAGGTCCCGGGTCTGCCCACAGGTATTGTGAAGGTTGCGGCGGGCGACTACACATCTTATTTTCTCGATGCCACCGGCGGGGTTTGGGCTTGCGGATCGAATACCAAGCAGGCCCGCGGATTGGAAAGCGCAAGTAGTTCCGACCCGGTCATGCAGGTACCCGGCCTTCCCCCGGTAGCCGATCTGTTCGCCGATTACTACAATGTCTTCGCCATGACACCCGGGCGAACCTACGAAGCCTTTCTTGATGAATACTATTCACCGGCCGAACAGGCGGATGAAGCATTCAGCGGTCCAGCCGGCGACTCGGACCATAGCGGATGGCCGAACCGCTGGGAGTACATATTGGATACCGATCCCTGTGACGACCTCGATGAGCCATATATCGGCTACACTGCGGATGGCACGCATCTATCGGTGCGGCTGCAGACCCCGGCATGGCTTGAAGATGCAATGTTGACATGGCAATCCACGGCCGATCTGTCCACAGGCAACTGGGTCGCCATCACCGGCGTGACCCGGCGGATCCTTGAAGATTTCGGCGATGATGCCACATGGGAGTATCGGCTCCCCCTTTCACAGGGCCATGCTGTGCGGGGAACGGCCGGACAACGATAAGCGGAATCTCAACGCCCGACAGACCTATGGAGGAGCCTCACCCGCAGAGGTCACCGAGACTTCGGATCGAGGTTCGACCTTCCCATGAAACCGGCATGGTACCCCGGGGCTCCAGCTCTCCGGTTAATGCCCGAACCGCGGCCGCCTGGCAGGCCGGCACTGCGGAATAAACATTGAGAGCCGCCGGTACACGGTCAAAATACCAGGGCACCAGATACGGGGAGCCGAACCCGATGGCCACCGTTTTTTCGCCGGCATGCATACAGGCCGACCACAGGTTTCTCGCCTCCTCACCGAACAACTCCATCGGGCCCAGGGGGCGGTGGAACTGACGCTCCACGAGAAAGATCACCCGATCGACCGCGTCGAACATAGCCTGGATCTCCTCGGGTTTGATGTGGCGAACGAGCGCGGTCTCGAAACCCCGGTCTTCAAGACTCTTTTTCAACAGCGCAAAACGCTGGAAAGCCTTCTCATGCGGCGTGGTTCCCACCAGCAGAAGTCTTGGCGTCTCGTCCGCCCGCAACGGCAGCATCCGGTTGCGATTCCACAAAAGCGTCACGGCGCGGTCAGCCGTCTCACGGGCAACCGCCTCCGCGAAGGGCGTCGCATCATCACACACCACGGGATCGGCCACAGCGAACACTTCCTTCATGCGCCAGATCCGCTCCAGTGCATCCTCGAGGCGGCTCTCCGGTATGCTACCGGATGTGATAGCCTCGACAACCCGGTCGATGAATGCCAGGCCGGGCCACAGGACCATATCCGCCCCAGCGGCAAACGCTTCCACCGCACCCTCGACCGGATCGCGCCAACTACGAATGCCCCCCATACCAAAGGCATCGGTCACGACCACACCCTTGAAACCGAGCGTTTCCTTCAACAGCCCGGTGGTCAGTTCACGGGATATTGTGCAGGGAGGCGGGAGACCGTGCTCTCGCTCCTGTTGAAACGCCGCCAGAGAAAGATGTCCGGTCATGACCGAAGCCACGCCGCGGTCGATCAGCGATTGGAAAACATGACCGTACGATGCTTCCCAGTCTTCTCGTGACAGACGGTTTTCCGTGCAAACCAGGTGCTGGTCGCGATAGTCGGAACCATCCCCGGGGAATGTTTTCGCGCAGGCGGCCATCCCCTCGTCCTGCATACCGGCAACGAATGCCTCCAGAAGCGGGGTAACGCGCACGGCTGAGTCGCCGAATGCCCGGGTGCCAACGTTGGAACTCAGGGGGTGCAAATTGAGATCGGCCATGGGGGCCAGCGCCCAATTGATGCCGGCCAATGCGCCCTCACGCGCACATGCCTGACCGTACTTCCGGGCCAGTGCGGAGTCGTTCGCCGCACCCAATGCCATCGGAAATGGAAGCGGCGTCAGGCCGGGTATCACATCCCCGCCGCCATTCTCCAGATCGGCCGATACAAGGAGTGGAATCGGAGATGCCCGTCGGCAGCGCTCAACCTGCTCCCGCACAAATGCCAGCGAATTCGACCCATCTTCGATCACCTCGCCCCCGGCGAAAATTGCACCGACCGGGTATCGATCAAATAAAGCCTCCACCTCGCCGGGCGATACCGGAATATCCCGTGAAAGATGAACGACAAGAAGCTGGGCTACTTTCGCCCTGAGATCCATGTCATCACGCGCCGGCATCGCGGTTTTTCGTAGAACACTGCCCGGTGTAACCGTCAATTCATTCACCTCCAAACCTGTTGAAAAAATCTTGTATCTATCGTTTGATTAAAGCAAGCGGATTTGTGACGCTATCGTTGAACATGCCCGGTTATATCCGCTTGAGGAGAACAAATACCACCATGTCTGACCAACCGAACATCCTGTATGTTTTCACCGACCAGCAAACCATCAGCGCCATGTCCCACCGCGGCAATCCATGGCTGCATACCCCGAACATGGACCGCCTTGCCGCAGAGGGAACTTCATTTGAACATTCGTGCTGTGCCTCTCCGGTGTGCGGCCCTTCTCGAGCCAGCATGATCACCGGCCTGACGCCCGCCGCTCACGGCATGGCCTACAATCACGACCCGCGCTTTCAGGATGGAGACGGCAAACGCTGCCGTACCTTTGCCGATGACGTGGAGGCCGCCGGCATGACCCCGTACTGGGTCGGCAAATGGCATGCGTCGGAATTTTATCCCACGGAAGAGAAGCGGATACACGGGTTTCACTATCTTCCCGTCAAAGGCGCAGACTTCATGGGTCTTGGCCTTGATCTTGACCATCAGGTAACCGAACGTGCCGTGGCGTTTTTGAAGAATCCGCCGGACACTCCGTTTTTCCTCGGCTTGTCCTGGCATAATCCCCACGATATTTGCTACTGGGTGTCGGAGGATTTCCGGGATCGACTTGAACCGATCTGTACCCGAGGCCCGTTACCCGACCTTCCCGCCAATTTTGCGGTATCCACCAACGAGCCCGGATTCTACACCCGCTGCCGGCAACGGGAAGCGTATGGCGCGGAACATCTCTATACCGATGCATGGAACGACGAGGATTGGCGCCGGTACCTGCGTGCCTATTACCGGCTGGTCGAGGAGGCGGATCGCGAGCTGGGGCTGATCCTGGATACGCTGGATCAAACCGGACAGACGGATAACACCCTCGTTCTTTTCACCAGCGATCACGGGGAAGGCGTCGCGGCGCATCACTGGGTCTGCAAACTAAGCCTGTATGAGGAAGCGATCCGGGTTCCGATGATTGCCCGGTGGCCCCGACACATTCGGGCCGGGTCCGTATGCCGGAGTCACCACGCATCGGGGCTGGATATCTACCCGACGATCTGCGATGCCGCCGGAGCTTCACCGGCGCCTGAAGCGGCGGGAGAAAGCCTGCTCCCCTATGGTCGCCATCCGGAACGCGCAGGTCGGGACCACGCCTACGCCGAGCTGCACCCCGACCCGGACCGGCACGACCTGTCCGCTCGCATGATCCGCACCCGCACCCATAAATACATGGCGTTTTCCACCGATGATCCGGCAGAGGCGCTCTACGATTTGATCCATGACCCGGGTGAGATGACGAATATCGCAACGCATCCGGAACATGAGGCCGTGCGCAATGAGATGCGCAATCGAATGGCGAGATACTGAGCGGGCAGGCGCTACTCGTTTCTCTACTGCACATGTCCGGGCGGTATTACGCCGCCCAGTGCTCGTTTTTTCCGCCGCGCCCGGACACCGGCCCACAGGAGAATACCGCCGATCGAGCCCACCGACAGGCCGAGACAGATGATGGATATACGGGCCCAGGGTTCATTCGGCACCAACAGTAACAACAGCATCATACCGCCGACCAACAACGCGAGGCGGCCGAGAATCAACATCTGGGCATCGTCATTGCTCTCGCCCACTTCCTTCTCAAAGTCGACCGGCGTGTGCATCGTACGGTAAAAATCGCGGATCTGCTCCCGGTGCTTTTCATCATCAAACCGGGCAAACAGGTAACTCGCGAAATACCCGATGGTACCCGAAAGCGCAATCACCAGCACACGGACCTGAAACGTCGTCTGGATATCCAGTGATTGAAGAACCGGGAACGCTAGCCAGGGAAGGACCAGCCCCGACAGCGCCGACATCAATGCCGAGCTGCGCGGCGCCTTGCGGAAGATGAGGGCAAGAAACGTCGGCAGAGTCAGCGGGAAATTCACGATCGCGGCAAAGTCCAGCATCAGCTCGAACACACCTCTTCCCTCAATGCTGGAAAGGTACAGAGCGATCGCGGTTATATACGCGATCATGAGCAGGGAAATCAGCTTCCCGAGCTTCATCTCGCCTTCCCCGGAAAGCTGGTTGCGTTTCATTCGCCTCAGAATCGGAGGAACAACATTTCGAACAAGGACCGCGGCATTGCTGTTGATACCCGAGTCCATGGAGCTCGAGGTTGCCGAAAACATCGCCACGATGATCAGACCGATCAGTCCCGCCGGCAACAGCTCCTGGCAAACCGTGACGTATGCCGCCTCCACCGGCTTGGACAACACTGCTCCGACTTCGTACACCTGCTCGGCATACATGATCTTGGCCACGAACGGCGCGATCATGCCATGGAAGGTAAAGATAAACAGGAAGAGCAGAAGCCAGGATGCCTTCTTGGCCTCCCGGCCATCCTTGGCGGCAAAAAAACGAGCAGACCAGTTAAGTTGCAACTGGGCGACAATCTGCATGAAGAATACCGCTGCCACCCACGCCCATGTATACTTACCGTCGGGGAACGCCCCCGCCGGCTTGGTCAATTCCCACAATCCTGCTTCACCCGCTTTTTCAATGAATGCCCCGATACCTCCCACCGCGCGAAGGGCGAGAACCGAAACGAGAATCGTGACCGGGATGAGAATGAGGCTTTGCAAAAAATCGGTGGCCATGACCGCCCATTTCCCGCCGGAAAAGGTATAGAGCGCGATGGTAACCGCAAGACCGATGATCACCCCTCGCATGGGAAGTCCGAACACGGCACTGACGAAGATCGCCAGCCCGAACAACTGGAATCCCCCGTACACCGGCTGCAGCACCACATGCTTCCAGGCATATACCTGCTCCGTGACCACACCGAAACGATTGCGAATCACCTCGACCGATGTGATCAGGCGCAGTTGACGGAACCAGCCGGCAAGAAACGTCGCCAACAGGACCAAGGAAACCATGATGCCGAAATTGCTGGCCATCGGCGCCATGCCGCTCTCGAACTGTGCACCGGCAACCCCGGTAAACACGCTCGCACTGACCACGCTGATCCAGAGACTCGTCCCCAGCAACCACCAAGTGGTTCGGGCCCCGCTACGAAAATAATCATTCGAATCCTTGTTGAAGGACTTGAAGATGAAACCGAGGCTGCCGACAAGAATGACGTACGCGGCAATCGTTATGTATTCGACTATCGGCTGCTCCATACGGTTTCCCTGTCCCTTTCACCGGTCACGATCGACTGTTTATCATGAGCAAACATGAGGGATGCTTGCAGGTTAGCCCAGCAATGTCAATTGTATATATCTATCGTTTGATTGTAAATGTCGATGGACAATTATCGGCCCGCGGGCCATTCGTTATAAAGAAACATCGGTCTGGGATTCCTGCCTGACCAGCCCTACCGGTTCCGGCCCCATGTCCGGGTTCCCGGGCCGTGCGGGGGCCCGCGTGCGCCGTGCCTGATCGAGGGATTGGCGGGATTACGGATTGAAGTTCTTGCCCGGCAATGCGTACGGGACGCTGTTCGTCCAGTAGATGGTCCCGCTGTTACGGCGGATGATGACAACCGCATCATCCGGTTCGAGTACGTATTGACTCCCCGGCGGCGGGCCGTTCGGGAAATAGTTGGTCGAATAGCTGTAGTAGGTCCACGTCGTTCCGTCAGAACGCAGGCGCAGACGTGCCTTGGGCATAACAAGTGAGCTGTCGCCCGCGGACGTATCGAGGATCCGGATTTCATCCGCCCTGGATCCGTTGTTGTTGCCGACAAGGCCTGCATCCTCAAGGCCGATGGTAGACAGACCCAGCCGGTACGGAATGCGGAATGTACTGACGTTGTAGGACGGATCGGCCTGGGTGCCGCCGATCACAATGTTCGTAAACTGGTTGGTTGGAACCCGACCGATCAGGATCAGGCTCTGGTCAGGCGATGCCGCAGGCAATTCGATGTTGAAGCCCTGATCGAGCGGGATCGCGAAGTTGGTATCGGCGAAGCCGGTACCGCCGGTTTCCCACACCCAGCGGCCGGATGTGGCCAGCCACACGACGGCCGTGGCGGTGTTGGCGAGATTGGTCTGCGGATTGCTGGACGTTCCCGGCCCGTACCACGAAATCTTGGTGGCGTTGGCAAGGGTTGCACCCGCGGGCAGCAGGTTCGTTCCGAAGACATACGGAAGCGTATTTGTATCCGGCAGCATCAGCAGCGAATGCCAGTTCTCACCGGCCTCCAGCTCAAGTGTATTGGCGACATACACCTCGACACTGCTTCGGCGAACACTATTGGTAGGCTGCCACTGGTCTTCCCGCGAGACGCGGTAGAAGCGCATGGTATTCAGGATCTGACTCGGCGGCGTACGGTAACGGCCGGTCGGGTTCACGCCGCCGGTGTCGTACCACCATGTGTTGGTGACGCGCTGCAGCCAGTCCCAATTGTCGACGAAATCGTCAGGACGGAAACTCGTACCGTCGACATAGAGCATGTCATAAACCCGATTGGTATTGCCGATCCATGCCACTTCCAATTCGGTGCTGACCCGGGCCACACCCTGGGTAACCTGGAAGTTCAAGGTCTCGACCGTCACCGTGGAGGACAACGGTCCCGTGTTGCCGGCACGGTCGATGCCGGCGATCACGAACCGATAGAATTCGTTAAACAGCAGGTTCGATACCACGGCGCTGGACGTCGTGTTGGTATTGAGGTCAAGCGGACCATTGGTGTAGACCAGCGACGGGCTGTTGGTGGTGACATCGCAGGTCTCACAGTTCTCGTAGTAAATGATGTAGCTGTACCATGGCGACAGCGGATCGCCGTCGCCGGCCCGGATGCCGGCGTGGGGAGCCGGGGTCCAGTCCAGGGCCACTTCCGAGGTTTCATCCAACCCGTTGGTTCCGCCGAACCCGCCCACCAGAGGCGGCGGCGTCTGATCCAATCGAGTCAGGAAGTTGGTTACCGGACCCATCAATTCGTCATCCACACGGTCCTGGTCGCCGTCCACTGCGAACAACCAGTTGGTAACGGTGCCTTCCGGCGCATTCGTGACGTATGCGGAATTCGCGGCAATGACTTTCACGGTGACCGCAATGTTGTCCCAATACCCGGTAAACGGCAGGTCGGTTCCATGCTGAGCCAGGCCCACCGAGAAGGTAATCAACTCGGTATTGGCCGGCGCGTTCGTATCGTACACATAGACATTGGTCCATGAGGTGATGTTGAGCCCTTCGAGCGGAGCGCCGAATTCGCTGGAGGAGAACTCATTGTCCACCACCTTGATCAGGTTGGTATCGTCATCCAGGTACTCGATCTTCAGGAACGCATTGGCGAGGTTCCCATTGGTGCTGTGCGACAGATCGCCGAGGAACCAGCCGGAGAAGTCGACCTGAATCGTACCGTCATTTGTATTCAACAGGTCGATGGTCTGGCTGACCAGAACAAATCGGCTATCCGGCCCGTCAGGACCGGTATCCAGAACGACGCGCATCGACTGATCGTTCAACTGGGACGCACTGTCATCGTAGAATGCCGCCGTTCCGCCCGTGCCGATCCGGGTCCACCCGTTGGAGCTGCCCAGGGAATCCGCGGGATCGCCGATCTCGAAGTCGAGGTTCTGCAACAGCGAAGACTTGTCGTTGGTGGTCCCGGCCAGCGCGATGCCATCATCCGGAACTGCGGGAACCGCCGTGTTCGTTGAAACTCGATAGCTGCCGATCCCGGACGCATCCGCAGACGGATCCCACCCGACGAGGAAGCTGTTGACGTTGGTCCAGCTCGGTTCGCTGTCCCCTGCCCCGTAGTATACGTTGGTGATGGCGGACGGAGCGTTGGTGTCGTCATCGATCACCGTGATCTCGTAGCCGCTGTTGGCAATACCGCGGTAATTCGTGCGGGCGGCGCCGTCCTGGGTGCGGTCGTTGTCGAAATCCTGCGCCGTCCAGATAACTTCGTAGGTGCCGAGGCTCACATTGGTCTTCGGTACGAACGGCGCGATACGCGATCCATAAACATTGGTGGCAAGAACGGAGTCATTGGTAAGGATCGTGAAGCCTTCATTGACATGAACGGTGGTGCCGCCGCTGTTGACCATGCTCCAGGTGGTCGGCGTACCGTCACCGGCGTTGGTGATAACTCCGGAATCATCCTCAAAGACCATGGACAGATCCCAACCGCCCAGCCGGATCTGCTGGTCGGTCAGGTTGGTCGTATTGGCGAGTGCGCCTTCGATGGTCAGGTCGCGCACCGACGGAGCCGCCGTGTCGTCATCGGTCACCACGAGCCAGCCGAGATTGGTGATTCCATTGGCCGAGTCATTACTTCGATCGCTATCCGAGTCGAAACCGGTCATATACATGCGATTGCTGCCGCTACCGCTGTTGTTGGTGACAAAGGAGGTAATGACGTCCGCGGCGAAACTGGTGAACCGCCAATAGTTGGTGGAGGCAAACGACAAGGC
The DNA here is from genome assembly GCA_030432155.1 of bacterium. Classification (GTDB taxonomy): domain Bacteria; phylum Verrucomicrobiota; class Kiritimatiellia; order CAIVKH01; family CAIVKH01; genus JAUIHQ01. Next base: position 11,515 of record JAUIHQ010000051.1, read on the forward strand.
CGACGATCCGTGGGTTGCGCTGATCGAAGCCTGGTAGGCCGAGACATTGCTGACGACCGCACTGCCAATGGTCAGCGAGGTGTTGGTGGCGCTGCCGGTGTTGTCACGATGCAGGCGCTGGGCGTCATACATCCACACCCGGAAGTCGAGCGGGTTGGTTGCGCTCAACCGGGCCAGGTCATGGTCAAGAATTCGGAAGACCTGATCGTCGTTGGTGATGACGCCGACCGCAGGCTTATCCCAGATATTGCTGCCGGTCGCGAACCCGAGACTCGGATCACCGCGGTGGAATACCTGAAGAGCCGCGTTGGTGCCGCCGAAGGACCGGAGGAACGGCGGTTGATCGTCATCGTCGATGAAGGTGATATAGCCGAACTGGCGATTGCTCGACCAGGCCTCGTCATACAGCCGGTCGTTGTCGCCATCCACCAGGTTGGCCGATACCCGGCTGGTGGTGAACATCAGGCTGTCGATATGAGCCGGCGAGAACTGCGATACGATCGTCCACTGGCTGGTGGAGAAGTTGTTGGTCGTATTCGCGGCACTACCCGCCAGGTTGAAGTTCGTCACGTTGTTCGTGAAGATGTTCTCAATCGTAATCGACATGTTGGTCAGCGTAGTGTCCGTCCCGCGGTTCACACCGTTCGGGTCATAGACATTGAATACAATGCGGATCGGATTGGTAGCCGGTCCCAGCAGTTCCTCATCGTCAACATACCAGATGCCGTTGGTATCGGTGGTGCCGCCGACGCCGTTCGGCGCCCCCTCTGCATAGGCAACAAACGAGCGGTTCTCCGCATAGTTGGTCGTTCCAAGTGCGGGAGGCGCTGCATCTTCATCGATGACACGAAGAAGGCCGAACTGCTGGTTACTGCGGGTCAGATTGTCACCCGGCCGGTCATCGTCATTATCAAACATGGTGGCCGAGACAATGCTGGTCTGGTCGGCGACCATCTGGCTGTGGTCGCAGTGGCGGAGCTTTCATCACCGACATAGTTCCGGACATTCGACGTCAGAACATTGCCAACCTCGATATTCATCTCGCTGGTCACATCGCTGTTCCCGCGGAACATGCCGCTGGGATCGTACGCGCTGAACACAAGACGCATCGGGTTCCCGTCACGCTTGACCTCGAAGTTGTCGAAGTAGGCATAGCGGTTGGTCGTCGTGGTCGCCGGTACCTGGTTGTTGCCGGTAATCAGGACCGGGCGGACTACGGCGGTCATGGCCGGCGAGGTGGCGATGATGGTGAAGGTCTGCCAGTCCGTGGTCAGCAGGCTGGACAGGTTCAAGACCGATCCGCTGCCGAGGTCGTTCAGGCCTGTGTCCTTGAACTCGATTTTGAAGTCGACGATCGTTGCATCATAATTGGCTTCTTTCCGCGCCCGGATCGTAGCCACAAACACTTGGCCGTTGGTCTGGTTCGGGATGTCCTGGAAGACACCATGGAAGGCAAGATTGTTGGTCAGGCTGTCAACCCACAGCGCATTCGTGCCGCTGTCGACGACATCCCCGCCGTCTCCGGAGTCGCCGAACCGGGTCCAGTGCGTTCCCGCGCCGCGCTCGAAGTATGGATCCACCGTGAGGTTCCGGCTGCCGACTCCGGCCAGATCGGCATCGGTCAGCGTGAACACGGCGTTGGTGGTCACGGTCGAACCGGCCACATTGGTCACACCGAGGTTGACCGCCAGCGGGCGGGTTGCGGCGTTGGAGGACACGAGCGGACCCTCGGTGTCGTCATCGATGACATTGAAGACGAAGTTCGAAATGCTCTGAGCGTTGTCGCCGCTGCCCCAGCCGTCATCGTCATAGTCAACGGCCGTGACCTGAACCGTCCACAGCCCCAGCACCCGCTGACCATAGTCCACCGGCACGTTGGCTGCATCCGCGCCGATGCCGGCGGCGGCAACCCGGGCGTCCCCATCCGCAATCGCGCGGTCGTTCATGTCGGATGCCGCCACCACGACCGAGGTCGGGTTGCGGAGTTCGAACACCGGCTGATTCGGGGTGTTGGTGGTGCCGAAGATGCCGCTGTCGGCGTCACGCACCAACCCGGTGATGTCGAGACCGTTCACAAGGTCGCCGTCGGTGATGTTGGTGGCCTTGTTGTCGAACCGGAAATCGAACAGGTCGGGACCGCGCAGGTCGTCATCACGCACCGCGAACCAGGCCATGGTGACGCTGTGGTTCGCGGTCATGTCGTTGGTGCGGTCGTTGTCCGAATCGACCATGTTGAACACCAGCGGATTGGTTCCGCCGTTGTTGAATACAAGGTTGCTGATGACCTGCGGCGTGAAGACCAGGTTGTTGGTGAAGGTCCAGACGTTGGTCAGCATGATGCCGGCGCCGTCGGACGAGCTGCGGGAGGCATCGTAATTGGTCATGATCCCGGAAGCCGCGCTTCCCACCGAGAAGCTGGAGAACCGGTTGGTGTCATCACCGCTATTGGAACGGGACAAGCCGCTGTTGGTGTCAATACCGCCGAAGACGAAATTCAGGCGCTGCGTGGCCGACAGGTTAGCGATGTATCCGTCGCTGACTCCGTATACGGTGCCGTCAAAGGTGCCGGATCGGTTGGTTACGATCATTTCATTGGTGGCGATGATCGCATACTTGTTGCCGGCGCCGGCACCCCAGACCGCGGCGGCGTTATCGATGGTCCGGCGGCCCGGAGGATCGGTATCGTCGTCGATGACGGTAATGGTCGTCAGCTCCAGGTCGATTTCGGCCGAGCCGTCGATGTTGGTGCCTCCGGCACGGCGGTCATTGTCATTATCCACGAAGCTGATTCGTGTGGTGTAGGATCCGAGCACCACGTTGGTATAGTGAACCGCGGGCGCGCCGGACTCTTCCAGCGATTCATCCGCACCCGGCACCTGGGAGATGGACGCGTAATTCGGGAACACCCGGTCGGTGATGACCTGGGCATTGCTGGGCGTAATGAGGTCGTAGTTCGGCGACCATTCGTTGCTCGAACTGTTGGCGCTGCCGTCGCCCGCTTTCACCCCGCTGAATGCGTCGTTCACCGTCCAGGCGAACGTCCAACCGCCGTCATGGATATCGGCATCGGTCTTCACCGCGATGTTGGATACTCCGAGTTCCGGGGCGAGGGTGTCGTCATCGATCACGGTAAAGTTCAGCGGCGCATTGGTGCGTACTGCCCGGTCACGGGACACATACGGATCGGTCAATGTAGCGGCGACGTTGGTTGCGTTACCGCGGTCGTCATCGTCATCCTGGGCGCTGACGGTCAGGGTCCAGCTATTGCCCAATTCATTTTGATCCGGGGATACGGAGGCGATGTTGAAGACCACCATGGTGACGGTCAGATCGCTGTTCTGCCCGTGCATTTCCGACGTAGAATGGATCCGGTTGAACCCGAGGTCGCCCGCGATCTCATTGGTTAAATCCCAGTTCGGGGAGACGTTCCTCACCCGGATGTTGCCGCCGCCGATATCGATATCGGAGAACACATTGGACTCGCCGTTGGCATTGGTGATCCACATGCCGGACGGGTCGTACCACGAATACACCAGGTCCACCGCGGCGCCGCCGACAAGGTCGCCGTCGGTCACATTAATCACCCGGTTGGTTTCGTTGTATCCGGCGCCGAAGGAGAAGTTCGTTCCGACGTAAATCAGGGTGGCATTGGGCGGATCAAGATCATCATCCCCGAACGTGACGTACCCGTACTGCTTATCGACGATCCACAGCGAGTCATTGGTGCGGTCGTTGTCGCTGTCCGGAATGGAGACGCTCACGCGGTGGGCGCCGCCGGTTTCCAGAGACTGGAAGTTGTTCACCGTGAATGACGTGAAGGTCCACGAACTCGTGGTAAAGGTGTTGGTCGACTGGGCAAACGGCGTACTCCGGGCCGCATCGTAGTTGGTCACGTTATTGGTCACCCAGTACAGGCCGGCGTCGATATTCATGTTCGAGGCCGCGGTCGCAGTGCCGCGGGCGAGGCCCTCGCCGACGTCATAGGCGCCGAAGACGAGCTGCAACAGGTTGGTGCCGACCGTGGCCGCTCCCACCGACCCGGCGCCGGACAGGATGGCGGAGTCCGCATAGCCGGAGACGGCGGGAGGCGAACCGGGCGTATCGGTGACGATCATCACGCGCACCTTGGCCGTACCGGCGGGAGCGGTGGCGGCCACTTCTACCCGCTGGGTGGAGGTATTGACGCCGAGACTCGATGAATTGCTCTGAATGATGACGTCACTGGCATTGAGGAACTCAAGCCGAGTTCCGAAGAAGTCGGTTGCTCCGCTCCCGCTCTGGCGCATCAGAGCGGAGAAGACGACTTCGGCGCCGGCGGTGGCCGACACTTCCTGTACATAGCCGAAATAATCATCGCTGTGGTTAAGGTCGAACTGAAGACCGCCGCCGGACCCGCCGGCAAGATTGCCCGCATTACCGTCCCACGAAACATTCGGATTGCCGACCAGCGACCAACTCGACACGCCGCTGTCAAAATTCGGGTTCTGAATGTTGCCGCTGTCAATCACCGCGACCGAATTGCTGAAACCGAACATACTGTCGGTCAGGTTGAAATACACATTTGTGGTTCCGCTGTTGGATGCGGAATTGATCGGGTTGTATCAATGTTCCGGTTTGTTTTTCGGTCAGACGAACAGTCTCTGGTGCAATGGTAAAGGAGGTGAGATAAAAGGTATCTTTTTGATTGTGGATCTCCATGCTGCGGAGATTGCTCAACGCAGTC
>JAUIHQ010000391.1 GCA_030432155.1 bacterium
CCGCCCAGCATGCGCTAGACGGCCCGATGTAGGTTTCCTCGGGCCTTACCGTGGACTCATGACGCCATTCAACCAGGTCCGCCGATGACCAGATATGCCAGTCATGCATGCGGAATTGGTCATGGGCCGGATCGGCATCGTGGGATGCATAGAGGTACACCCTTCCGTCAAATACCCGCATATGCGGATCGTTGATGCCCAGTCCCGGAAAGAGAGGATTACCATTTGCCTGTATGATTTGCATTGCCTGACCTCACCGGGGATGGATGAACGATCGTCGGATACGGCACCATCGTCGTGATCGAAGCCGAACGATCACAGTTGACGACATCGAATCAACTGCGTCACCGAGTTATTGTGGATCTCACGCCACTCTTTTTGTGATCAGATGAGATCCTCAACCCTGATGATAGCCGACACGATGCAACATGATTTGCAAGCGTCGCGGGATATGTCACCCTTCGATGGTGAACGCTTCACGACTTCAGCAATACATGGCCGCAGCCAACCTCGACGCCATTGTCAGTTCCGACCCGGTTACCGTCGAGTATCTCACCGGCCATCGATGCTGGCTGGACACCCGCATGCATGGATACGGTTGAGTGACTCTCAGTACAATAACACTGCCGTGGGGCGGCACCCCCCCGCAATATTCGTTTACTGCCACCGCTGGAGCCGGTATTTACGCGGCGTCATGCCAAACTGGCGGCGAAACAGATCATAGAAGTGGCTCGGATTGGCCAGCCCGCAGTCCATCATGATACTCAGGATGTCGGTGTCGGACATCTGGAGCTGACGCGCCGCATATTGCATGCGCGCGTCGTTGACCAGATCGACCGGCGTTTTACCGAGCAGACGCCGACAGGTGCGCGATACATGCTCGGCCGAGCGTCCGCACCGCTTCACAAAGGCCGGAACGCCCCCCGCGAAAACCTCGCGCCGGGCCACCTCCCGCATCCCCCGCTGCAACCACTCCGGGCAGCTTGGGCCCGGTGCGCCCGGCCCACGGGCGATAAACAGACGCAGCAGCTGCTGGTGCAGCACCATCAATGAATCATCACGCCGTGATAAATATTCCGCGACATCCGCCATGCGCTTCCGCTCCTCTTCATCCAGCCGGAAACCCTCCGGCCGGGGCGAGGGATTCCAGAAGTATTTTCCCTCCAGCGCGGGGTAGAGCCTGGCCCATCCGTCGATGATCGAGGACGGCATCGCGATGTTCACGATGTCCGCCCGCTCCTCCCCGGCGGCAAACGCATGTTGATGCTCCGGACAAACCCAGCGGAGGTCTCCCGGCTCCAGCCATTCCTCTCCGAGGGCATGCTGATGACGGCAGCCCCCGGACAATACCCAAAAGAATTCGGCAAAATCATGATCATGCTGACGGGACTGCTCGCCGGGGGCAAACCGCGTCCAGCCGACCAGGAACTGCTGGTTGCCGGACAGGAAATCCGCCAGTCGATAACGTGCTACCTCGTGCTTCATGACATCATTCTATGATAAAATTATGTCACCCTGCCAAGCGCAATTGTCCGCACGACTGCGGTAGGGTCATCATGCCGAAGTGGCCCGATGGAACAACCACACGACCAGGAGACGATCATGACCGCGACCATGCACTACACGAAACCCCGGCTCACCCCGGATGAGGTAGCCCTCTTCAACCGGGAAGGCTATCTGATCTACAACCATCCGGTTTTGCCGGAAGCTGAGTTCAAGGCGCTTGCCGATCATTTCGAGGAGCTGCTGGACCAGTGGCCGAAGGATCAGCGCCCGGAAATGATGGATGTACCCCACTTCACCCATCCCTCCCTGTTCCGATGGGCGCTTTCCGATGCCGCGATCGATCTTGTGGAGCCGATCCTCGGTCCGGACATCCTGTTCTTTTCCAGTCACTTCATCTGCAAGCCGAAAGGCGACGGTCGCCGGGTGCCGTGGCACGAGGATTCCGCTTACTGGAAGCGCATGATCGACCCGATGGAAGTGGTCACCATCTGGCTCGCCATCGACCCATCGACCGAGGAAAATGGCTGCATGAAGGTCATCCCGCACACCCACAACACCGGCCGCAAGGGCTTTTCCGATTACGACGCCGTCGATGTCAATCAGAACGTATTTCCCACGGAAATCCGGAAAGTCCAACGCGACGATAGCAAGGCGGTGCCGTGCATTCTTCAACCCAACGAGGCCTCGCTGCATGATGGACGACTGATGCACGGCAGCGAACCCAACACCAGCGACATGCGGCGTTGCGGCTGGACGCTGCGCTATGCCCGGGGCGACGTCAAGCTGAACCCCGAGCTGCTCGCGGCCCATCAGATGTATCCGGCGCGGGGCCGTAATGTGACCGGTCAACCCCTCGGCGATCCGTCGAAAGCCTATCCTGAGCTGCTCGACGGGCGGAAAAACCAGCGGGTGCGATTCCACTAGGAGGCACGGACGGACGATAGCATACCGATCCATTGTTCGAGGTTGATCCAGGCCGGCCCGGGGATTCTGGAGAGGTGAAGAGGATGATCAAACCATGAGCAGCAGCACCATGAGTTCACGGGAGCGCATGCTTACCGCGTTGAACCGGGGTCGGCCGGATCGCCTGCCTTGCCAGGTTCACCACTGGATGCCGTACTATCTTCACTCGGTCAAACCGGGCATGGACCAATGGGAAGCCTACGAATATTTCGGCCTCGACTGGGCGGTCTATGTTTCCCCGGAGTACGGATATACCAGCGCCGCAAGGGACCGCTGGCAGGTGACCGCTTCGCCTCGTCGCCAAGATGAGGATGGAAGCATACGATGGGAAGAAGAGGTCATTACACCCTCCGGTACGCTCCATCGTTCGATGGGCGAGAACGAATTCACAACCTGGCAAATCACGCACTTCTGCAAGACCTGGAATGATTTCGAGATCTGGGCAACCCATTATCCGCAACCGGCATCCGTCGATCTCGAACCGGTCCGGGCGGCCTC
>JAUIHQ010000052.1 GCA_030432155.1 bacterium
CGGCCTTACCGCGGTGATCCTCGGCGCCTTCGGCGCCCACGGCCTTCGTCCCCGCCTTACCGCCGATCAACTGACTTCCTTCGAAACCGGGGTGCGGTACCAGATGTTCCATGCACTCGTGCTCATGGTCATCCCGATGTTTCTCGCCAGAGCACCCTCCCCTCTTCTCGGTTGGGCGGGAGGATGTATTGCCGTGGGCGTGGTTCTGTTCTCGGGATCGATCTACCTGCTGGCCACCCGCGAGCTCACCGGGCTCCAGGCATGGTCGGGTCTGCTCGGGCCGATCACCCCGCTCGGGGGGTTGTCGATGATTGGTGGCTGGTGTCTGCTTCTCGTCTGGGCGGTCTTCAAGACCTGAAGCGCCATGTCATTCCGCGATCCACGTGTCCTGAAGTTTGAGTCGAAGCTGAAGCGGGAGGTTTTTGATCTCATCGATGCCGAGCTGGAAGTTCGCTTCGGGCACCGGTACCCCCTCCGTCCCAACCGTCCGGAGGAAGGAGAGACGTCCAACCCCGAACATGACGGGCTCTTCCGGATCGGCGCCGCGTTCAGCCCCGGCTACGGTTCGGAACATGGCGCCGGCTACATCATCGATGCCCGCCTCGCCACCTTCTCCGATGTTCCTCATGATGTGGAGAAGGACATAGAGACCTTCGCCGTGGAACGGCTGCGTACACGGTTGGCCGAGGTGTTTCCCGACCGGGAACTCGAGGTGCGCCGCGACGGACACGTGTTCAAGATCATCGGGGATCTTCGGATTCGATAACCCCGGTCAGGCAATCGCCTTCCATCCCGGTCATCCGTGCCGAAACAATACTGTTCGCCCGGGGTTGCGGGCCCATCGCCACGACCCGCTGGTAGGTATCGGTCAGGCCGGTCATCCGGGTTCCACCATGCTCCGGCGACTCCCAAAGCACATCCATCCGCCGGCTTACAAGACCCCGCCGATATCGATCCGCTGATGCATCGGTCACCCGGCGGATCTCGTGAAGCCGCTCTTTTCGAACCGGGGCCGGCACCCGTCCCGGCAGAACCGCGGCATGGGTTCCGGGACGGGGGCTGAAGGAAAAAACGTGGGCGCCGGAAAAGGCCATCCGCTCGACGAATGCCAGGCTTTCCTGATGGTCGGCCTGCGTTTCCCCGGGAAATCCGACGATGATATCGGTGGTCAATCCCATGTCGGGCACGGCCGCGCGAATCGCCTCGACCTTCCCCGCGAAGGTTGAGGCGGAACAGGGCCGTCGCATCGCATCGAGAATCCGGTCACAGCCGCTCTGCAGGCTCATGTGGAGATGCCGGCACATCCGTCCCGCCGGCGATGTCCAGAGATCCAGCCATTCCAGGCGGAAGTTCCACGGCTCGAGCGACGACAGGCGGAGCCGGGGAATCGCGGTGCGCGAAAGGATGGCATCCAGCAGCTCGCCAAGGCTGTCCCTCCCATGACGGTAGGATCCGGCATGCACACCGGTCAGAACCGCTTCCCGGCAACCGTCGTCGGCCAGTCGGGCGATCTCCTCCACAACCTCATCCACCGGACGGCTTCGTGACGCACCGCGAGCGATCTGGGTCAGACAGAAGGAGCAATGGAGGTTGCAGCCGTCCTGGATTTTCACGAAGGCCCGGGTTCGGTTACGCACCAATGGATACAGGTCGATCCGGCGGCCGCGGCGGTATTCCATCCCCAGCGCCTGTCCGTCGATACCGAAGCGCTCCCGGGCCAGCGCGGCCACCCGGTCCTTGTCCGCATTGGCCACAACCAGGTCCGCCCCTTCGAAATCCTCAGGCTTCACCTCGCTGTGGCAACCGGTGACAATGATGTTCTGCCCGGGGCGGACCGGGCGGGCGGCCGAACGGGATTTTCGTGCCGCCTCCGAGGTTACGGTGCAGGTGTTGACGAGGCGGATATCCGCCTCCTTCTCATTGCGGGCAAGCTGATACCCGTCAAGCAGCAGGGTTCTCGCCATCCGTTCGGATTCCGCCTGGTTCAGGCGGCATCCAAGGGTTTTGACATATACCTTCGGCACACACCCATCCTGACGGGACGGGGACTTGATGTCGACCCTTCTCCGGACAACCGGGCCGGCCGCCGGCTCAGAGGGTCATGCTCAACGCGGCAATCACGGTCAGGTCGTTCTCTTCCTTGTCCTCCGCCGGTTCGCTGTCATAGGTATCCTTGATCACGAAGCGAAGGTTCATATGGGCGTTTAACGCGGCTTCGACGCCGAGCTCGGCGAGGATCAAGTTGCTCTCCCAATCGTCCGCCTTCGGAATGTATTCCGCGTATTGCCAGATCTTCGCCGTTTCCGACAATTGGCGCTCATACCTCTCCGCGAAACGGATCGCGACGTAGTCACGGGTGATGCCCCCGACCTTTTCCGAGATGTAGGCCGGACCGACCTCGAGACCGAGCGTTACCTTGTCATTCTTCAGGGCATACCAGCCGATACCCGGCGATGCGATGACCCGGTAATCGACATCGGCGATGCTGTCATAGGAATACAGCACCGACCCGAGCCCGTACCACCACTCGGAGAAGGTGCGGCGATAGCCGATTTCCGCCTTGGCGTTCTCGGTGGTTGTCTGATCCTCGGTTTCCCCGTAGGCGCCTTCCGCGCTGAGCCGGAGCTCCCGGTCCTCCTGCTCCCAGGTGGACAGCCATGTGGCGTTGCCCAGGGTGGTTTCGGTATTGCCGTCGGTCAGCGTGAAGCCGAGCGCGATGGTATGTTCCCAGCCCTGCTCCTCCGCCGCTTCGTCCGCAAACACCGCCGTTGCCGCCATGAAGGCGAGGCCCGTAATCATGATTCCCATTCCACGCATGGTCAGTCCTGTCCTTTCGTATTCGTTTTCAGTAAATCGCGAATTTCCTCCAGCAGCACCTCCTGCCGGGGCGGCGGCGGAGGCGGCGCCGGGGCCGCGTGCTTCTCCTCACGCTCCCGGATGGTGTTGATCGCCTTGACCACCAGGAACACCGCGAACGCGATGATGACAAAATTCGCCACGGTATTGATGAACGCTCCGTAGTTCAGCGAAACCGCCGGTTGGGTTTCGGTGGCCGGCCGCAGCAGAATCTTGAGATCGGCAAAATCCACCCCGCTGATCAGCAAGCCGATCGGCGGCATCAGAACATCATTGACCAGGGAGGTCGCAATCTTGCCGAATCCTCCGCCGACGATGATACCCACCGCCATGTCCACGACATTGCCCCGAACCGCAAATTTTTTGAACTCCTGCAGCATTTTCATCACATGTTCCTTTTGAGGAGCCGTGAATGTAAAACAAGGCCGTCGAATGGCAAGCCGAAAGGCCGAACCTTGACCGTTCCTCATTGCCCGGCGTTGCGTGACACGGTAAGAAGGAGATATGGCCCGCAAAATCATAGAGGACGTATACGGTTCCAGAGGCGGCTTCCTTGCCAAGTATCGCCGGATCCGGGTCGGCGACGGGGGTTGGTTCACCCTGTTCGCATTCGAACTGGTTACCATGCTGTTCGGGAATCTTCCCGGTGCGCTCGGGCTGTTTCTGCGCGGCAAACTTCTCCCGCCGTTTTTTCGGTCGGTGGGCCGGGGCGTCGTGTTCGGGGCAGGGATCACCCTCCGCAATCCCGGGGCGATCGAAATCGGCGACAAGGTCATCCTCGATGATCTCTGCGTTCTCGATGCCAAGGGAGAGGGCGGAGACGACAAGGGCATCCGGATCGGCAGCCGGTGCTTCATCTCCCGCAATGTGCTGCTCGGCTGCAAGAACGGGCGCATCGAAATCGGCGACGGGGTGAGCATCGGTCCCAACAGCACCATCCACTCGGTTGAGGAAAGCCATGTCACGGTCGGTAACGACGTGGTGATGGCGGCCTATACCTATGTGATCGGCGCCCCAAACTACCGCACCGCCCGCGGGCCGGTTCCGATGGCCCGACAAGGGTTCGAACCGGGAAAAGGGGTCAAACTCGGCGGCGATATCTGGATCGGCGCGGGCGCGGTGATTTCCGATGGCTCCACTATCGGCGAGGGCGCCATCATCGGCGCGCAAAGCCTTGTCCGGGGCGAGATCCCCCCCTATGCATTCGCATACGGAACCCCGGCCGCGGTAAGGGGAGAGCGGCGGGAAGCTGGATCGGAATCATGACGGATCCCGCCGCCGCCACCACCGTATCGACCGTCCGCCGCCGCAAGCCGTCGGTCCTGATCCGGGCCGGGATCGGAATTGCGACGTTCGTGATCCTGTTCCTGTTTTTCCACCCTGCGGAAATCATTGAACATCTTGCCGAAGCCCGGCTTTCCCTGGTGGTCTACGGCTTTCTTCTCTGCATCGCCGGCTTGTTGGCCCGCGCGTTCCGGTGGATGCGGATTCTCGGCCGCCTCGGCATCCGGGTTCCGTACTGGCGTACGGTGGAGATCTACACCATCAGCTTCTGGTTCAACACCTTTCTGCCCGGCAGCATGGGCGGTGACATTTACAAGATTGTGGATGTCGCCCGGGCCAGCGACAAGAAGCTGCGGCCCGCGATCACGGTGATTGCCGAGCGGGCGATGGGCGTGCTGGCACTGCTGCTGGTGGCCGCGGTCGGCCTGTTCCTGTACCACGCCCGCTTGCCCTACCCTCCGTGGTTGATGTGGCTGCTGCTGGCTGCGGTCGGAGCGGGAATCGCCGCCGGCATGACGGTACTGCTCGGGTTCGACCGGATCTGGTCACCGATTTCGAAGCGGGTACCGGTCCTCAGCCGGATCCTGAATCCCGAAAAAACCGACAGCATCGGCATGCTCAGCGCCGAATTGCGGACCAAGCCGATGCTGTTTATCGAAGCCCTCGTCCTCGGACTGGTGATTCAGATGCTCGCGCTCGTTGCATACTGGGTGCTCGCCCTCGCCATCATCCCCGGCATCTCCCCCCTGTTTTTCTTCACCCTGTTTCCGCTGATCGAAATCGTGAGCCTGATGCCGATCACCATCAACGGGATCGGTGTTCGCGAGGGTCTGCTCGTGTTCGGGCTTCGCTACACCGGCATCGACCCCGCGTTCTCGATGAGCCTCGGCGTCCTCTACCGCCTGATCGTCATCGTTCTCGCGATCATCGGGGGACTGCTGCTGATCCTGCGGAGAAGCGGCTGGCGAACCGGTTAGACAGAATGTTGCACCAGTGGGGTGCAGCATGCGCCCTTCGACTCCAGCGACTTGTGTCGCTTCCGCTCAGGGCTAACCCTGAGCGAGGTGCGTAAGCACCGCGTCGAAGCCTTTGAGCGAAAAACGTTTCGCTCAAAGGCGCTTATTGCACGAGCAGCCGGCTGCTCATGCAATAAGCGGGTTAGGACCCGCCGGCGCTCGCCGCCGGCACCCCTTCTTGCGGCATGATCACGGGGACGCCGCTGCGGCGCTCCAGCTCGCCGATCATGGCGCTCAGCGCCGCATCATCATAGCCGGGGTAGAGGTGTACCGGCATCATTCGGGCCGGCTTGACCTTCGCCACAAATGCCGCCACCGGACCGAAGCAGGCATGACGGTTGTTCTCGTGCTCATCCTTCGCGGCGTCTTCCTCGTTGAGCCACAGCTCGTGCATCAGGAGGTCGAGATCCTGCAGATGCCCGGCGTTTTCCTCCATGACCACGGTGTCGGTGACGTAAGCGAGGGCGTTGTCGATCCGGATCCCGACGGAACCGCCGGGATGCTTCTGGGCCCAGAATCGGACGGTATGACCGGCAATGGTCTTTTCAGGACCATTCACGGGCTCGATGACCAACTGCGTCGTATCGAGCGTGTAGGAATTGAGGGGCGGCGAGAAGTACCGGCGGATCGCCTCCTCCGGATCCGCCTGGATGAAGGGACAGACCGGAGCATGAATGACCATCCGCTCGATGGAACGAACGGTAAAGGCATAATACAGGCCGGCGGTGTGATCGACGTGATAGTGAGACAAAAGAACGTGCAGCTCGCGAACGCCCTCGAGGTGCTCCCGAATGGCCGGTTCATGCATACGCGCCGCGCCGGTACCCGCGTCGAGCAGGAACGCCGCATCATCGAACAGAACAAGAAAGCACGAAGAGTGGCGCCCGTTGATCGGAAGATATCCGCTGATGCCGAGGGGGATTAGTTTCATTCAATACTCATGCTCCCTGGCGGAGATTACAGGTTTCGGGTTTCGGGTTTCGGGCCATCTGCAAATATAGCTCGATTCTCATGGACTGGATGGCCAGCCTGGGGGAGACAATTCGTTTTCAGCGTTGTATTGCTCGCGAGATTCAGTCATGCGCCAGCGCCGGTCGCTGGATGGGAGTTTTCGTTCGAGCGTTTTTTCCAATCCATTCAACATGCGGACACACTCCTGATACCGTTCCCGGTATTCTTGGAACGTGCTTTGCGTCATGTATTTCTTTAGCAGCGCCATGTATAGGTGATGAATGGTTTCACCCGCCTCGCCCCGGCTCCGATTCACGCCCTCGATCTTGTTGCGCACATGTCGATCATCATTTTTCTCGGCCAGTTGCGAAGGGGAGCTGTTTGAGGATCGCCGGACCTGACTCCCCAATTCATACCGTTCCTCTGCCGGCCACTGATGAGTCAAATCGCACACCTCCAAATGCAACCGGCACAACTTGCGGTACACCTCCAGGTCCTCAACCGACATGAACGTTTTTGCCGACATGAATTCTCCTGATATCCTGAAACCCGAAACCTGAAACCATCGCCTGATCATCCAGCCGGCAACAAACGGATGAGCTTCAATACTCATGCTCCCTGGCGGGATATTCTCCGCCCTCCACCTCGGCCCGGTACTGTGCAAAGGCCTTCTTCATCTGTTCGCCCATGTCGGCGTATCGTTTGACGAATCTGGGGGGCTTTTCGGTGAAGCCGAGCATGTCGTTGACCACCAGGACCTGTCCGTCGCAGGAAGGCCCCGCGCCGATGCCGATGGTGGGGATGCTGACGCCGGCGGTGATCTTTGCGGCGACGTCGGAAGGCATACCCTCCAACACCATGGCGAACACCCCCGCCTCCTCGACCGCCTTTGCATCGGCAAGCAGACGCTCAACGTCTTCCTCTGTTTTGCCGCGGATCCGGTACCCTCCGGTGGCCCGCACGCTCTGGGGCAGCAGACCGATATGGCCCAGCACCGGAATGCCGTTCTCAATCAGGGTGCGGATGGTGTCGGCACGGGAGGCGCCTCCCTCGATTTTCACCCCGTCCACGCCCGCCTCCTGCAGGAACCGGCCGGCGTTGCGGACGGCATCGGCCGTCGATGCATGGTAGGTCATGAACGGCATGTCGCCGATGACCATCGCCGATGTCACACCGCGGACCACGGCCCGGGCATGATGCAGCATCTCCTCAAGGCGAACCGGCAGGGTCGACTCGTAGCCGAGAACCGTCATGCCGAGGGAATCCCCGACCAGGATCATCGGAATGCCCGCGTCATCCATGACCTTCGCCATGGAGGTATCGTACGCGGTCAGAACCGCGATCTTCTGCCTGCCCTTGAGGGCGCGGATTTTCGGTGCGGTGAACTTGCCTGCCATGTGATTATTCCATCATAGATTGCCCGACCTGACCAGTGTCGATCCCTTTACCAGGGACGGTCGATTCTCTGCACCTTCTCGGTATCGGGCAGTCCGGAAAGAATCTGCGAAACCGATTGGTCAAAACCCGGCAACACCAGCTCGGGACGTACATCGCAAAGCGGCTGCAACACAAAACGCCGGCGAGCACACTGCGGATGCGGCAGCTTGATCCGGTCGTTCCGAACCTGGTCGTCAGCATACAGAACATCGATGTCCAGCGTCCGCGGGGCAAACTTGTCCTCGACCCTTCGCCGGCCCAGCTCGGTTTCCAGGTTCAACAGGGCGAGATGAAGATCGTCCACCGATCCGGGGTACGAAACAATCACCACCGCGTTGATGAATGCCATGTCCGCATACTCGGGCTTCACGCCCACCGGTTCGGTTTCGTAAAGGGGTGAGGCATCCACGATCTCCACGCCGGGGATGGCGGCAATCCCGCGCTTGGCCGCCGTCAGGTTGGCGATACGGTCATCAAGATTCGACCCAAGTCCCAGTCCCACTTCCATGATAACGGTTCGTCCTTTCCGGGGTCAGGCGAGGCCCAGAACATCCTTCATGGTGTAAAGCCCGGCGGGTTTGCCCGCCACCCAGGCGGCGGCCTGCAGGGCGCCGACGGCAAAGGTATCGCGGCTGGTCGCCCGGTGAGAGAACTCGACACTCTCGCCGCCGGTGGCGAACACCACTGTGTGATCGCCGACAAAGTCCCCGCCGCGCACGGCATGAAATCCGATTTCCTCGTCGGGGCGGATGCCGGCGATGTGCCCGCTCCGGCCATGAACCGCTACCTTGTCGAGGTCGACGCCGTAGCCTCTCGCGACCGCCTCGCCGAGACCGAGCGCGGTGCCGCTGGGGGAATCTTTCTTCAGCCGGTGATGCCGCTCGATGATCTCGACATCATATCCTTTGCCCTTCAGTGCGCGGGCTGCCTGTTCGAGCATGACGAACAACAGGTTGACCCCCACGCTCATGTTGGGGGCGAGGACGACCGGAACCGATTCCGCGGCCTTTGCCACCGCGGCCTTGCCCTCCGCATCCAGACCGGTGGTTCCGATGACCCATCCGGTATTCCATCCGGCAATCCGTTCGGCGTTGCCGGCGGTGCCGTGGTGAGAGGAAAAGTCGATGATGGCATCGGCGCCGGGACCCACCGCGGCGAGATCGGTGGTGATGGCCACGCCGGCTTCTCCTGCGCCCGAGGCGAGACCGGCATCCTTGTCGCGATCGGGACAGTCCCAGAGATCCACCGCGCCGTGTAGCTGCAAACCCGGCACCGACCCGTTGAGAAGGCAACGGATGATCGCCTTGCCCATCCGTCCGCCCGCGCCGGCCATTACTACCTTGATTCGATCATCCGTCATGCTCATCTCCCTGTGAAACGAGCCTGTATCATGAAAGGAATCAACCGCGGGTCAAACACCAAATCCGAAGGATGAGAACCGAAACCACGCCCGCCAGGAATCCGCCGGCATGGCTGTACACAACCGGGATACCCACCGAACCGGGATGCAGACCGGCGAGAACAACAGACCCGGTCATTGCTTCCCACATACATTTTGCGGCTGTCCCGGCGAGTACCACCGCATGGGCCGCCCGCAGGGTCGAGGAACTTTGCCGATCCATCGCCCCCAGCAGGCACAACGCCCCCATCAGTCCGTGAGCCGCGCCCGACAGCCCCGAATACCCCTGGGTCCAGGTCACGGGATCGAACAGGGCGGCCGCGGCGGCGCCGGCGACGGAACACATCAGGATGAAACCTCGTTTGGGGGCCGATTCAGGAAGCATGGCCAGCAGCGAAAAGAACGCCAGACCATCGAGCAGGGCATGATACATCGACACATGGACAAACGCATGGAGAGGAACCCGCCACCACGCACCGGACATGACGGCATCCGGAAACAAACCGAATAAGGTCCAGACCGGGTACCCGAAAGCCAGAGGAAGGTTTATCAGACAGAAGACGCCGGCCAGAAGCCAACCGGCCACAGATGTTCTTGCCGGTATCCCGGCGCCTGCGCCGGGGACGAGAGTGATGTTACCGGCCAACATGCGTATATGCGCGGTGAGGGCGCTGCGCCTCCAGTGGTTGCGGACAATCTTTGGCCGTTCGAACCATCGAATCGGAAGGGTTTTCAGCCGCACGAAGCGGGGGGATGTTCCCACCGCCTCGTACATGTCGGCTGCCGGATCAGCCCGCATGAGACTCCTTTTTCCGGGTTGAGGTCATCTTGCGCAACAGGGCGAGCAGACCGAGGAACAGCGGTCCGACCGGTCCGCTGCCGCCGCCGAGATCGAAATCAAAATCGACACTGCGGCGGGTTTGAGGACGCGGCGCGGGCTGAACGGTGGGGGTGGATGTCCCGGGCTGCGGCTGGTTCATCGCGAGCTGCGTGGGTTTCTCCGGGCCGGCATCCGGACCGACATCCGCCAGGGACCGGTTGCGCAGGGTATCCAACTCCTCCCGGAGGCGGGCCTGGGCCTTGCGGTCGCGCTCGATCCTCAGAGCGTTCCTGCGTTCGATCGACCAGCGCTTGTATTCCGCTTCGTTCTCCAGCACGAGGAAGGAGGTGTATTCGGTAACGATGGAATATGCTTCGCCGAGTCGGACGATTTCATCAAGGACCGGCTGACGGTTTCCGCCGCGGTCCGCTTCCTTGAGCAGACGATCGACCCGCTTCCACGCCCACATGCGTTCCAGCTCGGGGTTGAGGTCGCCGGCGCCGGGGAAGGCGAGATCGGCTTTGCGGCTGAACGAGCGTCCGCGGATATCGGCCCGGAGGGTTACCGGGGCTTCGCCTTTGCCACGGTAGCGGCCGTAGATTTTGACCGGCGAACCGTGATAGAGATTCGGCAGCTTTTCCGGCTCCACATCATACGTCTCCACCCCGTCAATCTCGATGGAGATGCGTTCGGCAACCGGATTCAGCAGCTTGCGGCGGAATGCCTTGGCCGCGCGGGTGAAATTGTCGCCGCGGGATACAAAGGCGGCAAGGCCGCCCGAGTCGTCGGCGAGCTGTTCAAGCAACGGACGGTTCACTTCGTTCCCGACACCGATGCAGAAGACACGCGCATTGCGCGGCCGTTGCTGAATCAACCCCAGCAACTCCTGCCGCTCCCGCTGCTCGGTCATGCCGTCGCTGAGAATGACCACGTTAAGGACCCGGTCGGGATCGCCGTAACGGTAGGCGGCCTGGATGGCGGGATTGAGAACCGTACCGCCGCGAGCCGACTGGCCTTCGAGGAAGGCGGATGCGCGGGTCCTTGCCGGTTCGGATGCAGGCTGCAGCGAGTCAAACAGCGTCATCGGGCGGACATTGAACGACAGGAGTTCAAACCGGTCCTTTTCGCCGAGTTCATTGATGAATGCCTCAACCGAGCTGCGGGAGATCCCGAGCTTTCCGTCATTGGCCATGCTGCCCGAGACATCGAGGAGGAAGACATAGTCCATACCTTCATCCAGCGGCTTGATATCCTCGCCGGCGGTCAGGGTCAGGCAGAAGTACCCGTCCTCCCCTTCCGGTCGGGTGGTGATCAGGTCGATCCCGGTTTTCGGCCGCTCATAGCGACAGGCCAGCACCACGTCGCGATCCAGCCGCCCGCCGTCCTGTTCCAGGCTGGCCTGGACATACGCTTCGGTATGACGGGCCACCACGAAGTCATTCCCATGGCTCGGGCTTTCCATCTCTGCGATCGGGATCTCCGACTTGATTTCGAAGTTGATGGCAAACCTGCCGGTGGTTCGCGCATCGATGCCCGGCTTACTAACCGTGGCCAGCGGGTATACATAGGTCGACCAGTCGTGGTCCACCTCCAGCTCCTGGTAGTACGTCAACTCCACCCGCTGCTCCGCTTGAGCGGCAATGGGAAAGATCCGCATCTCGAACGTCTTATAGTCAACCTGTTCAAGAAGGCCGGGATCCTTCCGGGTCTGCTTGTAGCTCTCATAGATCTGGCGGGCCCGCTCCTTTTCCAGCACCTCCCCCACCATTTCCTTGCCGTTGATCCACATGCTGAACCCGGCCACCGAGGCTCCCTTCGGAACCGGGAAGGTGTAGAGGGCTTCGACCTGGCGGTTCTCCGTATTCTGAAAAACCTGGGTCACCTTCGTCACCGCGATGCCGTTATTGATCGTCACATCCACGGCATGCTCCCTGATCTCCAGCACCCCGCCGAATCCGCCTTCTGCAATCAGCAGTCCGGCACCCTCGGCCCGATCCATCGGGCCCAGACACAATGAGGCAACCGCCCCGGCCCCCAACAAACTACGTATGATTCTGTTCTTTTTCATTGCACTTTCTCCTTTTCATGATTGACCGCGTCATGCGGCAACCGGATGCAATGCAGAAGAAGTGCCAGGTGAGGGCTCACCACATAACAACTTGCATGGAAAGAGCTTGTATAAGCGGACACGATCCATACAGTAGGGACAGGCACCCATTTGTGTACATTTTATGTATACTAAATAGACATTTTATGTACATAAATATACCCGGCAAGGTGCCTGTCCCCACCTTTCGGCAAGGTGCCTGTCCCCACCTTTCGGCAAGGTGCCTGTCCCCACCTTTCATCACTTTTCATCACCTGTTGCTGTGGTATGGTGAGAGCATGATACATCGCGTTTACAAAGACGAAAACGTGCCGGCGCTCGGGTTCGGCACATACCAATTGGAGGGCGAGTCCTGTGCGTCCCGGGTGGCGTATGCGATCGAATGTGGATATCGCCACATTGATACCGCGGAAGCCTATGAAAACGAGAAGAATGTGGCCGAAGGCATCCGTGCGTCCGGCATGGACCGGAAAGAGCTTTTTCTGGTTTCCAAAGTCTGGATGGATAACCTCGAGCACGATGCGCTCATCAAGGCCTGCGAACAGAGCCTGAAGCGCCTCGACACAGACTATCTTGACCTGTACCTGATCCACTGGCCCTCCGAGTCGGTACCGATCGCGGAGTCGCTGGGCGCTATGGCGAAGTTGAGAGAGCGGGGCCTGATCCGCCATGCCGGCGTCAGCAATTTCACCCGCTCCCTGCTTGAGGAAGCGCTGGCCACCGGGATCATCCCCATCATGACCAACCAGTATGAATCCCACCCGTACCTGTCCCAGACGGACCTGACCGGTTTCTGCCGGGAGCGGGGGGTTCTGGCCACGGCGTACCGCCCGATTGGGAAAGCAAGAATCTTTGACGACCCGGACATTCGTGCGATCGCGGAGACCCACAACAAGACACCCGCGCAGGTCATCCTCCGGTGGCACATGCAGCGGGAGGGCGTGCTGGCCATTCCGCGCTCCTCATCAGAGACACATATCCGGGAAAACTTCGACATCTTTGATTTCACCCTGCGCGATGAGGATATGGACCGCATGTATGGTCTCAACCGCAACAAGCGACAGGTTGACCCGTCGTTCGCTCCCGACTGGTAACCTCCCCCGCACGGCGTTTGCATTGACCGGGGGCCTGCCGTAGACTGCGCTCACCATGAACCAGACGCCGTATAAGTATGACGCGATTCTTGTCATGTCGTTCGGCGGACCCGAGGGTCCGGAAGACGTCATGCCGTTCCTCGACAATGTTCTGCGGGGCAAGAATGTCCCGGACGAACGGAAACAGGAGGTCGCGCATCATTATCTCGATTTCGGCGGAAAGAGTCCGCTCAACGCACAAAACCGCGAACTTGTAACGTCCCTTCAGCGGGAGCTTAAAGATCACGGCATCGACCTTCCGGTGTATTGGGGCAACCGCAACTGGCACCCCATGATCGCCGACACCCTCCGCCAGATGCGGGACGCCGGGGTCAAAACCTTCCTGACCTTCACGACCTCGGCCTTCAGTTGCTATTCAGGATGCCGACAATACCGCGAAGACATCATGAAAGCGCAGGAGCTGTTGGGGGATGACGCACCCGCCTTCGATAAAATCCGCACCTTTTTCAATCACCCGGACTTCATCGAGGTCAACCGCATCCGCCTGGAAGAAGCGCTCGCCGGCATCCCCGAAGATCGTCGGCCGCATGTGCACGTTGCGTTCACTGCGCACAGCATTCCCATGGCCAAGGCCGACAAAAGCCCGTACGTGGACCAGCTCACCGAGGCTTGCCGCCTGACCGCTGAAGCCGCGAGCATCGAACGGTGGAAACTTGTGTACCAGAGCCGCTCCGGCCCGCCGCATCAGCCCTGGCTGGAGCCGGACATTTGTGATCATATCGAGACCCTCCAGCACGAAGGTGTGCGGGAATTGATGATCCATCCCATCGGCTTTATTTCCGACCACATGGAGGTGATTTACGACCTCGACACCGAGGCCCGGGAGCTCTGCAACCGTATCGGCATGACCATGGTTCGGGCGAAGACCGCGGGCTCTCATCCCATCTTTATCCGGATGGTCCGGGATTTGATCGAGGAGCGCCTGTTTGACCGCCCGGACCGCCGTACGGTGGGACGCCTGCCGGCCAAACACGATGTTTGCCCGGAAAATTGCTGTTTATCGGGTCGCGGTCAGGACATGATTGTGGAATCCGGTTCCTGCTGGAACGCTTTTGCTTTCCCTGTCTCCCCCCAATCGCCATAATCCGGCCCGATCATGACCAGATTCCCATTCATCGCTCCGGCCTTCTGTTTGTTGTTCGCGTGGGCGGCGGACGTGCGGGCTCAAAGCCGTCCGACCGAGCAGCCTCAATCCCTTGAGAACCGCGCCATCCCCGGGACTGTGCCCACCCCTTTCCTGACCTTCCGGGATCCGGTTTCTCGCACGGTGGCGGTGGCCGGGTCCTGGAGCGGCTGGACCAACCAGGTCCCGATGAAAAATATCGGCGGGGTCTGGCAGCTCGATATGCGGACGGTGCCCGTGTCCGAGGGCCGCCATGAATTCAAATTCATCATCAACAAGCGGTGGGAGGAGGGCGCCAACCGCGAACTGTTCATCAAGGGGAACGGCCTCCTCGTGCGGCCGGCGGATATCATCGTCAAGGCGCTCCAGGAAACCCGCAACGAAGTGGTCGCCTACCTCAAAACGCCGCTCAAGGGGAATGAGCCGGTAAAGGTTTCATTCGACTCGGGCATACCGGTGGAGAAGATCCTGCGATCCACCGCCCGCGAGGAGAGCGGGGCCCGGGGGTACCTCGTGACCGGTCCAACCCTGACCTTCCTGTTTGATCCGAAGGTATACGGCATCGTCCTCGAGCCCGGCGACAGCGTAGCCGTGGCGGGCAACTTCAATTATTGGGACGGCAGCGGCGGCAAGGGTCACTGGTCGCTCAACGACAGCAATCAGGACGGAATCTGGGAGCTGGCCATCCCCAGGGACGGGCTCCGCAAGCCGGCGAACGAACCGGCCTTCATGTTCAAGTATGTCATCAACGGCTCACGCTGGCTCACCCCCCCGGAAGATGCCATCAACATCGTGACCGACGCCGGCGGCAACCGGAACCTTCTCCTCGACACTCGTGAAGGGGGCAGCTCGGCCCTCAAGATCATCACCGCCGAACCCATCCCCCTGACCACCAATCACTACATCCGGATCGAAGGCCTGGCCGAACGGGATGCCTGGCACATCGTATCCCCGTACGGCGTTCTCGACCGGATGAAATCGACCAAGAGGCTCGGGGCCATCCTCAACAAGGAACAACAGGCGACCACCTACCGCCTTTTCGCCCCCAGGGCGTTTTCCGTCGAACTGTGCATCTTCGACACCCCCAACTACGAGGTTCACCGACCCGTCTACAAGCTCCTCGAACCCGGGGAACGGTACCCGATGTGGTACGACCCGGAAGACGGCGTATGGGAAATCACCCTGCTGGGACTCGATACCGGCAAATACTACTCGTATGACGTCGATGGGCCGCAGGGACCCGGCGAAGGCTTCGTGGACGACGCCTACATTGCCGACCCCTACATGATGGCGGCGGCCCATGCCGAGAACAACTCCATCGTCATCGACATGGATGAAACAAACAAATGGTTCAGCGGATGGACCGATGACGACTGGGTCACCCCCGAGCCGCAGGACATGATCATCTACGAAGCCCACCTGCGGGATCTGACCATGCATCCTTCATCGAAAGTGCCGCCCCACCTCCGCGGCACCTATGCCGGCCTGCTCGCCACCATCGGAACCGGCACCGGCCTGGATCATCTGAAGGATATGGGGGTGAACATGGTGGAATTCCTCCCGCTCGCCGAGTTCAACAACAAGGAGAACGAGTACAACTGGGGCTACACCACCGTCGGCTATTTCGCGCCCGAAGCCTCGTTCGCGCGCTCACCCCTGACCGGCTCCCAGGTATTTGAGTTCAAGAACTTCGTCAACGAGATGCACAATCACGGATTCGGTGTCATCGTGGATGTCGTCTACAACCATGTCGGCTGGCCCAATCTCTGGGCAATGATCGACCGGAAGTATTACTTCCGCCTGACCCCGGATTATGAATACCTGAACTTCAGCGGTGTCGGGAATGATTTCCGTACCGAGGCGCCGATGGCCCGACGGATGATCGTGGAAAGCATCGCCCACTGGGTACGCGAGTTCAAGGTGGACGGCTTCCGGTTCGACCTCGCCGAGCTGATCGACTACGAAACCCTGATGGCCTGCAAACGCGCCGCGGAGTCGATCAACCCGAACATCATCATGATCTCCGAACCGTGGAGCTTCCGCGGCAATCACAAGGAG